>NZ_JAKGTE010000008.1:0-209457 GCF_022324665.1 Clostridium sp. YIM B02500
CTTCCTTTCGAAAGGCTATTCCCCTCTATGAGGCAGGTTACCCACGTGTTACTCACCCGTCCGCCGCTAATCCGCTCCCGAAGGAGCTTCATCGCTCGACTTGCATGTGTTAAGCACGCCGCCAGCGTTCGTCCTGAGCCAGGATCAAACTCTCAATAAAAAGTTTAATCTTAGCTTACTCAAATAAAAATTGCTGGTTTACTTAAATGTATTTATATCATTCTGTTCAATTTTCAAAGACCAATTTTTCTTTCTCACAACTACTGTTGTAATGTTTTGTTGTTATCTGTCGTTTCTGACAGCTTACTCAGTATATCACCACTTTCAAAGCTTGTCAACAACTTTTTAAAAAACCTTTTGAACTTCATTTTCATTAGTTCTATTAGCTTTAAGTTATTAATTTCACATCTCTTAGTGACGTGTTTCATCTTAACACCTCTTGCATATATTAATTTCCTATCTTCTCACCTTTTTGTGAAGTTATTCTGTTTTTTCGCTATTATTCGCTATTATGCTAACTAATACATATATTGATACACTAGAAACCGTTGTATAGATTGAATATTCTGAAGTAAATATTTAAAAATCCAACCTATATACTTTTGATATTTTAAAAATATGAAACCTTAATTTATAAATTCTTTCAATTCACTTTATATACTATTCAGAAACATTTGCATATAAGGTTATATCTAAAATAAAATAATAAAAAAATTGATGATATCAAACATTTTATATCATCAATTTTTATTAAACTATATTTATTATTTATAAATGTATATATAAAACCTATTCTCTAACCCACAATCTCATTTAGACTTTCCTCTTTGAAATAAAGTCATACCCACATTTTTAAAACTCACTTGTTAATACTTATTGAAACCTCCATTATATACTACAAATCCTGATTTAGTATTTGCGCCTTTAGACGTATTATAAACTACACTCAGCTTACCATTTTTACGATACAGTGGTGTCGCGGTCTCACCAGGAGATAGTGATCCTATTACATTTCCATTAGAATCATAAACATTTTCCGATGTAGAACCATTTTTCCAAGCTCCAGCATTAAAATATTTAATTATATTTGTAGCATTTGTAACATATCCTGTCCTTACTCCATTAGGTGTTGGATATTCTATCAAAGCCAATTGAGTTGAATAACTAACATCCAATACTGTTATTTTATCCCCATCATCAACTCTACGACCAGAAATAATATTCCCACTCGAATCTCTTACGTAAAGAAAATCTCCTGATACTTGAGCATTATTGGGATAAGTAAAGCCACTTTGTGTTGGATCACTCGGCTCAGATGGATTACCCTGTAGATATATGAATCCAAGAAAATTCGCAGATCTGCTCTTAAATGCTGATACTGTCTGATTTTCCTCTGCGCCATCATATGCCTTACTCACATGATAGTTAGCTTCGTTAAAGTATATTGTGTCACCAGAAACACTTTCAATAAATACAACATGCCCCGCGCTACCATTCCCGAATACAGCTATAGAATTAGCGGCTGGTGTTTGCCCTTTCGGATAAGTAGTTTCATTCCACCATTGTTTTGCATTGCATAAAACTGAGAGTTTAACTTTATTCCTAATTTCTCATATGCACGTCCCCATACAAACCATGTACATTGTCCTTTGTAACCACTCTGAGTAAATATGTTTTCACTGTTATAAGCACTGCTTGATATATTTGGTGAAGTTGCAGCGAAAACAATGTTAGGAGTTTGTCCCAAAAGTATTAATAATGACGCGGCTAAAATCATTACTTTTCTAAGTTGTTTTTTCCTCTCACCTCTCCCCTCTTAATTACTAGTATTATTAATAACACCAAGCTTAATACAATTGTTAATAACACTCTTTACCACATTTATATATTCTCATATTGCTAAACCTAAATAAATAGCGTTTCCTCTAAACATACAATATGAAGTGTTAAAAGCAACGCAATAAATTATTTGCTTAATTATTAGGCAATTATTCTTTTCATTCCAAAATTTGTACGTTTTATTCCAATAATATTGAAATTTTATCCAATATACTTTATAAAGATATTATTCACATTAATTAATATGGAGAGATTAGAATGATAAAATTAACATCTACTTTTATAACAAGATACTTAGAAAAAAACAACTCTTCTTTAATCAAAACAGATTTGCTGAAAATTCAGTATACTTTAGAAGTCATTTTAGGTGACTTAGCTAAATTGATAATATTACTAATAATTTTTTTTAATTTAAATGAAATACCTTTCTTCTTATTATCTTTTTCTATTTTAATTTCAACAAGACCTTTAAGCGGAGGTATTCATTGTAAAACTTTTAGTGGATGTTTGATATTAAGTATAATATATTTCTTAATACTGTTATTCTTTAGCAAACTACCATTAAAACTAAATATCACTTTTTATATAGTTTTCTTTATAATTTCCTTCATTATAATTTTAGCTTATGCTCCTTGTCGTAATGAAAAAAGACCTATAACTAACAAAGCAACATTAAAAAAAATTTGTTTAGTATCATTAATTTTTTGGTGTATACTATTTTTTAAAATTACAAATATTCGCGTATGTAACTGTATATTTATAAGTTTAGTTTTTCAAATTGCTCAATTAATCATTATTAATATGAAAGGAGTTGTTTCTAATGCAAAAATCTATAAATCTTTTTTCAGCCGTACTACTTGATATATTTAATTTAATATCAAAATCAAGTTGTGCCACATTTTGTGGCGAGCCAGATTATCCTCAAGAATTATTAAAATAGATATCAAAAATAATTTCTCCATATTCTACTTTCAATTTTATATATCCTTTATGTGAATTAATTATTTGTTGTACATTATACAATCCATAACCTCTATTATCAGTATTCTTAGTAGAATAGCCTCTTTTAAACATCTCATTTAAATTAAAATCATTTGCATTTGCTATTTGATTCTTAACTATTAAATGAGATGTGTTTTTTTCAGTAAATATCTTAATTTCAATGTTTTTATTAATACACTGCTCTTTCATTACCTCTTCAAAAGCATTGTTTAACAGATTATTTAGTACATTAGATATTTCATGATAACTTAACTTATCATCCAAAACATTATTTTGTATATCATATTTAAAATTAATATTATACTTTTTTGCTTTCCCAATACATCTATACAATATAGATATAACAACTATATTATTGATATATATAAGTTCATTTATCTCATTATCATATATATCGTCATCTTTCATATAACTATTAATTGCTGATTTTACATCTTTTTCAGCTACAACTTCTACTATTCCTCTTATTGTATTTTTATAATTAACAAAATCGTGCTGTCTTCTTTTAATTTCTTGAACTATTTCACTAATAACAGAATTATATTCATTAGAAACTTTTAATGTTTCTTTTTCTTTAGTTACTTTTACAATATATACATATGTTAATATTTGAGAAACTACTAATATGCTCAATATTACTGCCGTAATAAGTAAATTATTCAATATGATTTTTTCATCATAATTCCAAATAATCTTAGATATTATCGCATAAATACTGCATGTTGATATGAAATAAATTAAGATATTATTATCCATATTTTTAAAAGTAATATTTCCACTAAAATTAATTTTTGAAAATATTATTATACTAATTAATATAATCAATTCTGTAATAATTGTCATAGTGGTTTCATCATAAACAAATTTACCAATGATTAAAAATAATATTAACTGTAAACTCATCTCTATAAGTATTATCAGAAAGAATCCAAGTATAATTTCTTTTAGATATACTTTATATATTATTTTAATTACTATTATAATCATTGCATATGTAATAGCCGCATTTAAATCTAGTCTTTCAATAATTGTAATTAGAATAGAAGTAATAACCACACTAGATAAAAATTTAGATATCTCATGATTTTTCTTCATTAAAACTGTCCACAAATAAATTATATTAACCATATCTAAACCATTTGTAATAAGTCTCTCTAACATATTATCACTTTTCCTTTTTTAAATTCAGACATAATGCTATTTTTAAATTTGTATCCTAAAAATGCTGTCTTGCTGCATTCATTAAAATATACTTCACTAAGTTTAACGTCGAGTTTTTCTATTTTGTATATATAATTCGTGTTTATTGCAAAAGCTCTATGGCTTTGAACTATATAATTGCAGTCAATTAACTGCAATATTTTTTTTAAACTTATGTTATATGCAGTATAAACGCCATTGTAAGTATTAATATCACAGTTTTTACCATCAACTTCTATAAATATAATATCATTTACCTTTATTCCAACGTACACGCCATTTTTTAATGTGATTACAATCTCTTTATCTTTTTCCTCGTTATAATTATCAACTTTGTTATTTAAATCACTTGTTTCATTAAGAATAATCTTATTCAACATAGCTTGTACATCATTTTTATCATATGGTTTTACAATGTAATCATAGCAATGAGTTTGTTTAAATGCTTGGGTTATATATTCCATGTGTGTTGTCAAAAAAATAATTTGCCTAAATTCGTATTTAGATATACTTCTAATCTTCATAGCAAGATCCAATCCTGAAGATTGTTTTAAACTAATGTCTATTAAAAACATATTAATATCATTATTTAAAATTATTTCTAATGCTGACATTTCGCTATCAGCCTCATAAATTTTTACAAAGTCACATACAGATAATATCATTCTCTTTAAAATGTCTCTTTGTATAGAATCATCCTCTACTATAATAATAGAATACAAAAGTACCACGCTCCAATCCATATACAATCTAAAAAATATGTCAATAATACTGTCTCATATAAGCATGAGTTAAAGGCTAATTTCCTTTAATCTTATTTTATATTAGATCATTAAAACGCCTCTACCTATATAATACAATATTATATAATTATATACAATTATCCCACTTTTGTGTAATTTTTATTTATTATTATTTAAGGATAGTGATAAAACGTGCTGTATAGACTATTTAATCTAATGCGGCACGTTTTAATTATAATTATTATTATTAAATTTTTTTTAAATTAATTACATAAGCATAGCTATTTTGGGGGAAAGAAACATTTCTAATTCCCCATTTCCTTCATACTATAATCTGCATATGAAGAATACTCAGTTTTAGGATATTTATCTTTAACTTGCCTAAAATATATAAGAGCATTTGAATAATCATTTGTCTCTTTATAGCATGTCCCTATTTGATACATCAACCAAGGAATAATATCTATATCAGAATCGATTTGTGAAGCCATTTTTAATTTAGGAAGTGCTTCCGCATATTTTTTTTGTTTATATAGCTTATTTCCATCATTGTATATAGGCCAGAGTCCACTTATTTTTAAATCTTGCCATAATTTATCAAACTTCGCTTTCATATCATTATCAAGATTTTCGTTCTTCACATTTATTAAATCCTCAGCAGCAATTTCATATTTTCCGTCTCCAATTGATTTCTCAGCCTCATCTAACATGCCAAAGATATTATTTTTATAGCTATCGCTTTTTACTTTCTGATCTTCTGAATCTATTTTAGCTTTCTCACTATTTTCAAGATTTACCATGTTCTCTTCTAACGAATCATCTACTTTGTTCTGATCGTTATCGACTTCCTCTTGCTTTACTATTAGTTTATTATTTATACTAAGCTTATGTAAAAATTCTTGAGTTTCGATAGGAACCTTCGCTATTGCCACCTGAATAAACTTTGGATAAAAATAATTCATTACAATACCACCCATAATGATTACTGTACTTAATATAACCATAATTATTTTCCCTGTCGAGCGCTTTGTTTTTTTAGAGTACTCATTCCATATATCACTATTAATATGATTTATAACATCCATATTATTTACATTTCTTCCTCTGGATGATTTTTTTTTTAGACTTTGTATATAATCATTTGCTAAACTATCATATATAGAGTATTTTTTAAGTTTCTTAAAGATCTTTTCTGCATTTCTATATTGCTTCATACTAACATAGCACAATCCAATAAGCTTAATTGCATCTGAAAACCCCTTATTATAGGATAAAGCTTTTTTCAAATCATTTACAGCCAACTCAAAGTTGCTCTTTTTTATTTCTCCTATTGCTGAATTATATAGAATAATGGATTTCTTAATGTCATCATCGATCTTATATCTATTCAATTCCATTTCCTTTATATTGATTGGATTTATTTTTTTAATCTCCATCTCAAAATTAACCAAATAATTACCTCCTAAAATATTACACAATAATACACTAATGTTCAAACAGTAATATCTTCCCATTAAAACCAGAATAACTTTACATTTGTATTTAAAATTTGATTTATTTCTATGTATAAATCTTAGCAAATTATGTAATATAATTCAATATAAACTCTTACTGGTAAAATATTTTCTAAGATATTTTTAAACGTACACAAAATTATTGAATATCTTCATTTTAAAAGTAGTATAAAAAACTTAAGACTATGTATAAGTTTAAAACAATTATCTCTTATACATAGCCTTTTTTCGCTTCCAAATAATATTTTATTATAAATAATTTCCTTAATTTAAATTTTGCCCGTTTCCAATTCGTATTCCTTGAGGAAATTTAAACACCTCATACGGATCATATTTCAATTTAACTTCTCTTAATTTTTCTAAATTTTCTCCATAATACTCTTTTTCATAATCCTCAATATCTGCGCATGGAAAATTAATATATGAACCTGTTGTGATACTATTTATGTATTTAAGCTTTTCTTTAACCCATTCTATATTCATAGGCGCATACTCAGCTTCTTCCCAAACAGATTGAAATCCCATTATAAATTTCGCATCTCTATAGTAAAAAGCTGTATCATTTTTATCTTTTTCCATAATTGCTCCACCTAATCCATATAGGGAAACAGCTGCATATACTGCACCTTTAGCCCTCTCTTCAACAAGTTCTATGATTTTTTTCATTTCACTTCTACTATAATCCTTATATATGAATCTTCCTGCCGATTTATATTTTTCATATGGAGGATGACCATCTTGAATCCTTCTATTTACGTCTAAAACTGAAATATAGTTAAAATCAAATACTCCCTTTTTAGAAATATTCTTAAAGTCGCCTAAAATTACATCTGCCTCTTCTCTGGAACCATATAATATTCCTGTAATTCTGACTCCTCTTCCTTTTATTTCTGAATTATATATCCCCATCTTTAAATTAACTCTTTTATCTAAACTCATATATAAATGTGTCCAAATCTCAAATATATCTAATATCTCATGATCATCAGCACCTATATAATCGATATCTATTAAAGTCGCCATCTTAATTTTTTCAGGAAGTTTAAATATCATGCTAGTAACTACTCCAAAATTTCCTCCACCAGCACCTCTTAAAGCCCAAAACAAGTCTGTATTAGATTTATCTGTAGCAACTATTCTTTCCCCCTTATAGTCTATCAATTCAATTTCAAGTAAGTTATCAGATGCTAATCCAAGCAATCTATTTGAATAACCCCATCCGCCACCTAAAGTTAGTCCCGAAACTCCAACCGTTGGACATCCTCCTCCTGGAAATGGATAGCCCAGTTCTCCCAAAACCTCGTAAAGTTCCCTATTCCTAACTCCGCCTTGTATCTTTACTATTCCTATTTCTTCATCTACACTAATTGCATTCATTTTGCTAATATCAATAACCAAAACATCATTTCCTGTTGAATATCCCTCATAGTGATGTCTGCCTGACCTTATTCTAATTTCTACTGAATGCAATTTGGCCCAAGTTATTGCATTGATGATATCATCATTAGTATGGCAATATACAATTGCTAATGGATATTTTTCTATAGCCCTATTCCAAGCCTTTCGTTCTTCTTCATAACTAAATTCCTCTTTTGTAATGATATCTCCCGTTAATCCTCTATAATCAAAATCTATCAAGTCTATCACCTTCTACTTTTCTACTAATTATTTCATCTACTCCCATAATACCATATTATATTTTTTATAATAAGCGTATTTTATCTAATAAAATATTTTTTCACACAATCTTTTGATGTAAAAATAAAATTTATTAAAACTTGTTAAGAAACTGTGAACTTTTATTTTTTATTGAATATTATAATTTTCCCATGTCAAATATATAGCTAATCATAAAATCATAAAGGAGAGATTTATTATGGATAAAGAAAGAGCACAGGAAATTGTTTCATCATCAGTAATGGCAAATGTAACACTTAATGGAACTCCAATTTACATCGAAAGCGTAAATACTAATACAGAAACTGCTAATATCCATTTTTTTAAAAATCAAAAAAATTCACGCGAAGTGCCTTTAACTAGTTTACAAGAACATAATAAAAAATAGTATTAAATATAAAATTATAAAAACGCCTTATGATTTTACATTTAAATTTCAATTCTTAACGACTACAATTTTGTAGTCATTAAGTCTACATATTGCACGCAAAAACTTTTAACTAATCACTATATCACTAGAAATTTTTTTAAAATTACTAGTTAATTATTTTATCAATGAAAATTTATATAGCAACTACCATGAATTTCATAGTATCAAATACTTCCTTTAGGATATGCTAATATCATAAAGGATATAACAGTTAAGCAAACAAATATGTTCAAAAAACAATATATTTGTTTATCAGAATTTAATACAAGTCAAAAGACTTGTATTAACATTAGATGAGATTTTATATGGTTAGGAAAAGTCTTATTATAGTAGATTAATTTTATTATAATAGGATTCCAACTTATCTTATAAAGTCAAGCTAAGATTATATTTGGTAGTGTAATAATCATATATAGTCAAAAGATTATATATGGTCGTGTAAGTATCTTATTTAGTCGAACAAAATATTAATATAGGTATTGCACTGTTTAATTATGGTCGAAAGATTATAATTAGATACTAAGTTATCTATATTAGTGTGAGTTATACTGCTATATTCTTTATTTAATGGCCATAAGTAAATTTACATAAATTTACTTATGGCTTTTATTTCTACTCATTTCCTATAACAAATCCTTATTTATATTCTGAATAACTACAATAAAATTTTTCCATATACAACAAAAATGTACATGTGAGGAAGTTGCTTTTAGTAAACTTTCACATGTACCTTTAGTTTATATTGGAATATTTGCGACTAATAAAGCTCATACAAATTATTTTAAAAAATATATCAGCTTTTTATATCTGCCTCAGAATTTTCTTTAAATACAATTTTATTTGAATTCAATTCAGTTTCATCATATCTATATGACTTTTTCTTAAATACCTTTATTACTTTACCAAATAGACCTCCTATCACAGCCAAAACAAATATCCATACCTTCTTAAATATTATTAGTATTTTAGCAAACAAACCTATCTTAGATGCTGTTCCTCCAACAATTAGTGCTGCTAATCCTGCTTCTGCTACCTTATCGCCTTTTATGTAATCTGAGTATCTTTTTCCTTCTTTATAAGCATAATTCTTAATAATATTTTCCAGTTTAGGTTTAACCGCCAACATTTCGTCCTTGCTTGCAACCAGTGTGACTTCAGTCACTCCACCACGCCCTAAAACTCTTACATTATAATTAACTATCTGTTCGCCACTACTATTACATAATACTGACCATACTAAATTATTGGTGTTTGGATCATAATGTGGTTTTTCATCCCATCCAATTATATCTAATGTAGATTTTCCATTCTTCATTCTTTCCTTATTATCCTCTTCAGTTCCATTTTTTATATCTGACAATAACTGATCAGCATTTATTTTTCCTGCATCATTGTCTTTGACATATCCCATATTATCAAATTCAAATAAAACATACCAATTTTCATTATTATCTTTTGATAAAACTATTCCCTGTTCCATGCCGGTAACTGAATTATCCATTTCTTTCATTAATTCCTTTGCATCTTTTCCATTCGCAAAAACGTATTCACTAGGCAAATCTAACTTTGCTAAGTCAGTTCCTACATCAACAGTCTTTGGCCCTTCAATCCAATTTATTTCCGATGCATTTGTTGAATCATTAGCATATGAAATAACTGGAATAATAGTAAATATAGTTAAAGCGGCTAATGTTCTTAATATACTTTTTAACATTTTTATCCCCCTATGTATTAAGTTACATTTATTATTCTAAAGTTATTTTCATGTGTTGTATATTATACTTTTGTATACTTTTTTACACTTTTTCAGTTCTAAATAATATAAAAATTATATAACTGAATACGCTAAGATAATTCAGATTACTTTTAATAACTAAGGTTTATATTTTAGAATCAGCTTAAGATTAATAAAAAACTATTCCCTTTTGTATTACATAATCAAAATATCCAATATTTACAATACAAATTCCTTCTCTTAATTTCGTATATTTAATTAAGTTATGCTCATACTAACTTTGAATGATTTATATAGGAGGTGCTAAATATGCCAGGAAAAGCTAAACAATATGTTGATCAAAGCGTATCTTCATGCAAAGATACTATAAGCTCACTACAACAAGCTCTTAGCTCTGCAGAAAAACAAGATAATAAAAATAAAATTCAACAAGCAATAAATTCTCTTAATTCTGCATGCCAACAATTATCTCAGTATCAAGACTAATTCATACTTAGATATATTGTTAACAATATAATAAACCACTTTATTCTGATTAATTTAGAATAAAGTGGTTTATTATCTTTTATCTTAAATATTTCTTAAATTCATACTTTAAAAATGTGAGCATACGTATTAAAAACATTCATCACATCAAAATCTACAATCATTTAACAGAGTTATTTGAATATTAAAATCTTATGCTAAATTCCTCTTAACAGCTTCTTTTGTTTCTGCTTTTGATTTAATCCCTTTATGGATCAACCAAAGCATAATAAACCATACTGGCGTTACAAATAGAGCCACACGAGTTTCATTATTAAATGCTAATGTAATTATAACAAAAGCTAAAAACGCTAGAATTATATAATTCATGATTGGGTAAAGTGGCATCTTGAATTTGTTCGAAGCTGCAAGTTCTGGATTAGTTTTACGATATTTCAAATGGCAAACAACAATAATTGCCCAAATAAAGATAAAACAAAATGTTGATATACTTGTAATTAGAACAAATACTCCTTCTGGCATAATATAATTTAAAATAACTGAAATCAAGATAATAATTGCTGAGAAGATTGTAGCATTAGCAGGTACTTGATTAGAAGTTAATTTATTCATTGACTCTGGTGCATTACCTTCTTTTGCAAGAGAGTAAACCATACGGCTTGTGCTAAAAATACCGCTGTTACATGCAGAAGCAGCTGATGTTAATACAACGAAATTTACAATACTCGCTGCCGCTGCAATTCCTACTGCTGAAAACACTTGTACAAATGGACTTTTATCTGGATTAATTGAAGTCCATGGATATATGCTCATAATAATAAATAGCGCTCCAACATAGAAAATAATAATTCTAATTGGAATATTATTAATAGCCTTTGGAATAACTCGTTCTGGATCTTCTGTTTCACCAGCCGTAAGTCCTACTAACTCGATTCCGGTAAAAGCAAATACAACCATTTGGAACGAAAGAATAAATCCAGTTGCACCCTTCGGGAACAATCCTCCATGACTCCAAAGATTTGTGAAGCTAGCTGCGCCAGCATCTGTAGAAAATCCTTTAATAACCATAAATATACCGATTATAATTAGAGCTAAAATTGCAACAACTTTAATTAAGGCAAACCAGAACTCCATTTCACCGAATAACTTTACTGCTGTAAGGTTCATAATCAATAAAACTATAAGGATTATAAGACTTGGAACCCATTGAGCTATATTCGGGAACCAGTATTGTATATAAAGGCCTGCAGCAGTCACATCCGCCATCGCAAGTGAAATCCAGCAGAACCAATAAGTCCATCCAGTTATAAATGCTGCTCTTTCTCCTAAATAATCATATACAAAATCTACAAATGAATGATAGTTTAAATTAGAAAGTAATAATTCCCCAAGGGCACGCATAATAAAAAAACAAATTATTCCTGTTATCATGTACGCAAACAATATAGATGGTCCTGCCAAGTGAATGGACCTTCCTGAACCAAGGAATAATCCAGTACCGATTGCTCCTCCAATTGCAAGTAATTGAACATGACGATTTTTTAGTCCTCTTGATAAATTTTGATTTCCTGATTTTAATTGATCCATTTTTATCCCTCCATCTTAGTTAAAAAAGCATGTACTAAAAAGCCTTTTACTAATATAAATGTTTTGTAATTTGAGATATAAATGGGAATAGATAAGATCTAAATGAAGTAATTTATAATATATTACTTTGATAAGATATGTTATCTGTCCCCTGTCCTTTTACCTGAGAGTTTCGCCTTTACAGCTTTCTCCTTCGGTGCTCGTTTCGAGTCTCTCCAAGGTTTCATCCAATAGCGGTCATCTCTAATTAAATAGGTACCTGAAAGATTTACTTCTTCGGTGAATGACCATAGCCATTACTCTCCCGCTATCTTCATCTGAACTTTTAGATTTTACTGTTATATAGTAATACATTTTTAATAAAGTTGCAACATTTTTTTCATTTTAATCAGAATTCTTAAGTATTTTTATCATAATTTTAAAACAACCACAAAAAGAACCCTATTTCTAGAGTTCCTAATTATTTACCCATTTGCTTTTTTGTTTTATCCATCAATTCCTCTGTTGCTGCTTCTTTCTAAAATACGATTTTTTATTTTCAATACCTAAGAGTTTCTTGTTTCTTAATAAGATTTCACTACCCTTACTCTCTGTTTCTTATCAATCTATTTGCATACATTTAGTTAATATTTCATATTGATGATCACCTTAAATTCTACTATTTTTATATAACTAACTACACAAAATCAATTTTCATCTTCCATTGAATTTAGAAATTATATAACAAAAAGTCTAGTATAAAAAAATACTAAACTTTTTAAATATTTTCACTTATATAAACGCTAATTTGATATTTTATGTATCACTAAATATTTTTTCCTTAACTCTCATTATTCATCTTCTTTTATATAAAAATGATTTGGATATCGCTCTTTTTTAAGTTCCTTTTCAGTCCCTAATTCACACGCCATGGTGAAATAGTCAACCTTGTAATTAATATGTTCCATATATTTATTTAATTCATCTATCTTTTTTTGAACATTTTCCCTGTGCTTTAATATTAACTCCAACCTTTTATATAATGTACCATCACCTTGGCTATTTAAAATAACAAATTCTTTTATCTGCTCAATAGGCATATTCGTGTTCTTTAGACAATTAATTACTGCTATCCACTCTAGATTTGACTCATCATAATATCTATGTCTATTTTCGGCCCTTTTAATATTAGGCAATAATCCTTCAGATTCATAATATCTTAAGGTAGATGCTGTTAGTCCTGTAATCCTAGCTGCTTCTTGTATAGAATATTTCATAGTTTCTCTCCTTATACTAGAAATTTCTAAGATACATTATACGCCAAAATTACTATTTTTAGAATAGAAAGAAAAAGAAAATGTATACATAAAACTTATTTTTTATCCCTAGCCTAGTTAGCACTTATTTCATCAATCATCATTAACTCTTCATCCGTGAATCCAATCTTATGAACTATTCCCACATTTTCAATAATTTGAGACGGCTTTGATGCTCCAATAAGTACACTTGTTACTTCTGAATCTTTTAGTACCCAGCTAAGCGCCATTTGAGCAAGAGTTTGCCCTCTATTTAAAGCAATATTGTTTAATCTCCTAATTTGCTCTAACTTCTTCTCTGTCAATATATCTTGCTTTAAAAATCTTCCATCCACCTTTATCCGGCTATCGTCTGGAATTCCACTTAAATACTTATCTGTTAATGTCCCTTGGGCTAATGGACTAAACGCTATAATTCCTTTTCCGTTTTCTTTTGCTGCTCTTTTAAGTCCATTATTTTCAATAGTTCTATCAAATATAGAATATCTATTTTGATTAATTACAAATGGACATTTTAATTCATTTAAAATCGCAGCTGCCTTTTCCATTGTCTCTCCATTATAATTTGAAATTCCTGCGTAAAGTGCTTTTCCACTTTTTACAGCTGTATCAAGAGCCATCATAGATTCTTCTAATGGAGTATCGGGATCCATTCGATGGTGATAGAATATATCTACATATTCCAATCCCATACGCTTTAAGCTCTGGTCCAAACTCGCTAATATATATTTACGGCTTCCAAAGTCTCCATAAGGTCCTTCCCACATCTTATAACCTGCTTTTGTACTAATTAATAATTCATCACGATATGTCGCTAAATCGTCTCTTAAAATACGTCCAAAATTTTCTTCTGCACTTCCTGGAACTGGCCCATAGTTATTTGCTAAATCAAAATGAGTTATTCCATTATCAAAAGCAGTAAAACATAATTCTTTCATGTTATTATAATCTGCATTACTTCCAAAATTATGCCAAAGGCCAAAGGATATCATAGGAAGCCTTAAACCACTTTCCCCACATTTACTATACTTCATCTCATTATATCTATTTTTTGATGCTTGATATTTCATTCTCTCAACTCCTTTGTTTTTTATAACTTTACTTTATCACTTAAAGTTAACTTTAAGTCAATATTACATTTTTAGATTGTTTAAAATATATTATGCAAAAATAAACTACCTAAACCAGCACTACCATAAACATTTAGTATTTTATATTGCATAATATATATTTTCATTTAAATTGAATTGTATACCTAATTAGCATTTGGATAAACTGAAGTATCCCATGAATGATCTGCACTTATTTCTTGGTCTGTTAAGTTATAATAGTCGTATTGTATAACATCACCGTAATTAGATACAGGATCATCCCACGTACAGTCCACATGACGCCATTTGTTATTTATATAAACCAAGTTCCATGCATGAGCCTGTCCATCAGCAGTACCCTCTACAACCATTGATTTAATTCCTGCAACAGTAAACATTTTTTGGGCTAAAAGAGAATACCCCTCGCAGACTCCAGTATGTTTAATTAAAGTATTATAAGGATCATATATAGTTAAGGATTGATCATATTTTGTATTATTTATTATCCAATCATGTATCGCACGTTCTTTCTCTAGCTGACTCATGCTATCTGGAGCAATCTGTGCGACTATAGATCTCACTCTTGAATCTAAATCTGCTTCCATTCCTGCTGTCATTTTATAATTGCATTTAACCTGTATTCCAATATTACCTGATCCATAACTTGTCATGGTTACATCATAATCAGATACATTAAACATTTCATAAGAGTTAGTGATTTTTAGCTTGCTTATATCATCTTTAATAATATTTTCTAGGTTGTTAATATCCACTCCACTACTTGGACACTCTATATAGAATGATGGATTTTGAATACTGACATTCTTTAATATTTCTTGTCCTATTAATGTATTTACAGAGTCAATCCACACTCCTCTGGAATTCAAGTAATATCCATCAATAGTAGTGTTCTGTGCCATATATCCATTTTGGTAGAAATAATACCAAAAGCCATCTATCTTTCTCCATCCAATGGCATACGAATTACCTTCTGTATACCACCAGCCTTTATAATTAGACTTCCACTCTGCCGAAACTCCTATTGGGGTTAGCGCTGTGATCGAAGCTGCAACCAATGTACAAATAATGATATTTCTTAATCTTAGACTTTTCATTTTATTCCTCCCTTCAATACTTATAACATAATTGTATATTACTTCATCTTTTTTTCAAATATGTTACAAAACAGTTTTACACAAAAAATCTAGTCATTGTATTTATATTTTACTATACAGGTTTAAATGTTTATTTTTCAATATTATAAATTGCAATTAAATAATGTTAATTAGAAAATAGAGCTAGTATTCTAACATCTATGATACTAGCTCTATTTTTATGTTTATTTATTTTTAGATATGTCCCGAATATTTAAATAAACCACGCGTAGTTAAAAATTATGCATTTCAAATTCCCAATATATAATTTCTATAACATTCATATGCACATTAAGAATATGTACATAGTTATATGATTATTTTAGTACCCCAAAATTAATCTTTGCCTGCACTCTGATCTTTGATATGATGACATCTTTAATATATTTTCTTCCATCCATTTTCGCTGTTCATAAGAAAATCTTTTTCCAAAGAATAACATAAATTGATTGTCATAATTATCTCCTACTAATCCATAGGTAGATTGAGTAAATTTAATAAACCCAAGAGTCTCTAGCAATGCTGTATCATGAAGATAAATTGATTTCTCCTGATCAAACATTTCTAATCCCAATTCTTTTTCTAACCTGGATGCTAAAAGATTATGTTTAGATTCACCACATTCATAAAATTTTCCATCTCTTGATAACCAACCACATATACCTGTTTCACTCATTCACTTAATAGGATAGATACTCATGATTTAACTTATATCTTCCTATTTTACACCTCACTCTCTTGTATAATAATCTAAATATATTATTGCTAATTTTTATGTTTAAGCAGCGTTTTCATTCTGTAAACCAAGAAAATTCAGCATATCAGTTTAAAAAAACTTTTACTTTAAATTTAATATATTTCATAAATTCTATATTTCCACAAAAATATTTAAATTCCTCTATATTTAAGCAATGTAACGATATATGAAACAGGTGGAACAATGTACTAAAATTACCAATCAATCATATAAATGACATGCAAGAAAATGCTCACCTTCAATTTCTTTAAAGACAGGAATTTCATTTTTGCATCGCTCATATGCATATACGCAGCGATTACAAAATTTACACCCATTTTCTCTATCTTTCAATGTTATCTCTGATTCTTTTACACTAAGCCTCTGCTTCCTCAATTTTGGATGACTAACCGGCATAGATTCAAGTAACATTTTTGTATATGGATGCATCGGATTATCAAATAAATCTTTTTTTTCAGCCAGCTCAACAATGTTCCCTAAATACATAACTGCAATTCTATCACAGAAATATTTTACAACGCCTAAGTCATGAGATATAAACAGAAAAGTTAGTAGATATCGTGTTTTTAATTCATTCAGTAAATTTATAATCTGTGCTTGAATAGAAACATCTAATGCAGCTACTGGTTCGTCTGCGACCACAAATTTAGGCTGAACAGCCAAAGCTCTAGCAATTCCTATTCGTTGACGTTGACCACCACTAAATTCATGAGGATATCGATTTATAGCTTCTTTATCCATACCACAAATCCTTAAGTATTCTTCTGCTATATTAAATGCATCTTTCCCATGTATCAATCTATGTTTCTTAATTCCTTCTGCTATAATTTGTCCAACTTTCATTCTTTTATCTAAACTAGCAAATGGATCTTGAAAAATAATCTGCATATCTTTTCTTAATCTGCACATTTCTTTGTTACTAATTGATTTCTTATTTTCGACATCAAATAAAGTCTTATCTTCAAATATTACTTTTCCACCATCAGCATCTATTAATTTCAATATAGTTCTGGCTGTTGTAGACTTTCCACATCCTGATTCTCCTACCAACGCAAAACATTCTCCCTTTTTTATTGAGAATGAAATATCATTTACCGCATCTAAAACAATCTTTTCTCTTCCCAAAAAGCTTTTTTCAATTACATATTTCTTTCTAATCCGATCTACTTCTAAAATAGTGTCAATCAAAATCCTTTCCCTCCTCATATAACCAACATGCTACTTTATGATTATCTCTAATATTAAATAATGGCGGAATCTCGCTTTCGCATTTTACACAAAACTTTTTAGAACATCTATTACTAAATCGGCACCCTGATGGCATATCTGATAAAGATGGCACTATTCCTTCAATACTTTTTAGAGGTTTTCCACTTTCACACCTATGCGGTTGTGACTCCAATAATCCAAGAGTATAAGGATGTCTAGCATTATCGAATAACTCATATACATTACATTGCTCAACCACCTTTCCTCCGTACAATACCATAACTTCATCACAGACTTCAGCAACTACCGATAAATCATGGGTAATAAACAAAATAGATGTTTTAACTTTATTATTTAATTCTTTTAATAGAAATAGAATTTGAGCCTGAATAGTTACATCTAGCGCTGTTGTAGGTTCATCTGCGATTAATATTTCTGGTTCACAGCTTAGAGCCATTGCAATCATTACTCTCTGACGCATCCCTCCACTCAAGTTGTGTGGATAAGAATTATAAACTTTTTCTGGATTTGGAATATGGACTGCTCTAAGAATATCAATTACCTTCTCCTTAAGCGCTCTCCCATACAAACTTTTATGTATCTTTAGCGGCTCTGCTATTTGCCTTCCTATTTTAAATACTGGATTTAGTGAAGTCATTGGTTCCTGAAATATCATAGAAATTTCATTTCCACGAATATATTCAAATTGTTTTTCTGTAAACTTACTTAAATCATTTCCATTAAATAATATTTCTCCATTTTCAATATTACTTATCTTATCTGGTAACAATCCCATGATAGATAAAGCTAAAGTACTCTTACCACAACCAGATTCCCCGATAATTCCTAGTATTCTGCCCTTTTCAAAAGCAAAGCTTACATCATCTACAGCTATTACTTTATCTTTTCCTTCCCCGAAACTAACAGATAGATTATTAATACAGAGAATTTGTTTATCCATATTTGCCCCCCTCCTATATATTCATTTTGGGATCAAGAGCATCCCTAAGTCCATCCCCTACAAAATTAATTGATAGAACTGATAAGAATACCAATACTCCTGCAGGAATCCAAAGCCACCATTCATATTGCAATACACGCATACTTTGAGCTGCTGATAATATATTCCCCCAGCTTGGCTCGGGCTGTTTTACTCCTAATCCTAAGAAGCTTAAACCAGCTTCCATTAAAATCCCTTGTGCAACAGCTAACGTAGCATTCACTATAACCGGTGATAATGTATTGGGTAGCAAATGATTAATAATAATCTCAAAACTGTTAAGCCCCATAGCTCGTGCAGCTTCAATAAATTCACTTTGTTTAATAGAAAGAATTTCAGCTCTTACAATTCTAGCAACTCCCGTCCATTGTAAAAGACCTATAATCAAAATTACGTTCCAAACACTAGGTCCAGCTAGCGCAGCAACTGTAATTGCTATCACAAAGAAAGGAAAACACATAATTGTATCGACTATACGCATGATTGCATTATCAATCCAGCCTCCATAAAATCCGCTGATGCAGCCTAACGTAACTCCTATTAACAACTGCAAAACAGTTGCACTTACTGCAATCCCCAATGAAATGCGTCCACCATATAATAATCTAGTAAATACATCTCTTCCAAGTTCATCTGTTCCAAATAAATGCCTTAAACTTGGTTGACTTTCTATATTCATTAAATCTATCGTGTCTCTCCCATAACCTGACAAAAATGGTGCAAAAATCGCTGCTAATACAAATATAATTAAAAGACAAAAACCAATTGCGGCCAGCTTATTCTTTAGAAACCTAGTTAAAATCACATGTTTTAACACACCTTTCCTCCCTTAATCAAATTCTATACGTTTATCTACGGCTGCATAAAGTATATCTGCCAATAAATTCGTAAATAAACTTATTATCGCAACCATCATAACTATGCCCATAATAAGTGGATAATCCCTGCTAATAACAGCATTGTAGTTCAGCCTTCCAATCCCTGGCCAAACAAAAATTGTCTCTGTAAGAAGAGCGCCTGATAATAATGATGGTATCTGCATAGTTACTACTGTAATTAAAGTCAGTAATTCATTTTTTAAGGCATGCTGGTATATAACATTCCTCTTCCTAACTCCTTTTGAACGTGCTGTACGTATATAATCTGTTTTTAAAATTTCAATCATATCAGAACGTGTATAACGCATTAAACTAGCCGTATTCATTAGCGCAAGAACTATCATCGGCAATAACATGTGCTTTGCAACATCTATTACAAATGATAAGCCAGTTAAATTAACGCCTGTAGTCACCATACCCGATATAGGAAGCCATCCTAGATTTACAGAAAACACTTTAATCAAAATCATACCAAAGAAAAAGGATGGAATAGATAATCCTATAAATGCAAATACTGTGACAATGTAGTCAGTTTTAGTAAACTGTTTTGTGGCACTTATAACTCCACATGGAATCGCTATTAAAATACTAAGAATCATTGAGCATATAGATAAGATAACTGTATTGCCCAGCCGGCTGCCTATAACATTTAGAACCGGCTGTTTAAATTGAATAGAATATCCAAGATTCCCCTGTAAAGCTTGCATTAGCCACTTAAAATACTGAATTAATATGGGATCATTGTATCCCAATTGTTCCAACATTTTTTCTTTCATTTCTTGTGAAAGATTAGGATCCATCATAGATGAAAATGGATCTCCTGGTTGTAGCTTTACAAGTATAAAAACAATTATAGAAATTCCAATTAATACAGGTATTGTTTGTATTAAACGTCTAAATACATATTTTTGCAGAACAATCACCTCCTCCTATAAAATCATATCGGTTAGGGCTTTTACCCTAACCAATACATCAAATTTTTAATTTTTATAGTTTACTTCCATATCACTCTTGCGCAGTAACTTACTATTTTGAAATCGTCCAGTTTTGTATGTCTGGAAATACAGAATATGCTGAGTACTTATATCCTTGCAATTTGGGATTATGAGCACGAATAGCATTTTGTGAATATAAAAATACATATGGTGCTTCATCATTCAATAATTGTCCCCATTTTGCATAAACTTCTTTACGTTCATTACGATCAATAGTAGTTGCAGCCTTTTCTATAAATTCATCACTTTTAGCATTTATAAAATTCGAAAAATTAAATTGAGAATTATTTGCAATGCTTGAAGACCAATAACGATCGGCATCACCTGGATCAACTTCTAAGGTGAATCCTAATAATCCCATGTCATAATCTCCTTGTCCTTTAGTTTTTGCCATAGCAGAAGCAACATCCATAGTACTGATATTTACTATAATACCTACATCCTTTAAATTTTGCTGAATAATTGGAGCACTTTGTTCACGAACCTTATTTCCTGTCGGAACCATTAAATCCACTTCAAATTTCTTACCATCCTTTTCAAGAACTCCATTATTTTCAATCCATCCAGCTTCTTTTAGTAATTCTTTAGCCTTATCTGCATTATAATCATAGGTATTAAGTCCTGACTTAGGATAAGCCCATCCAGCTAGAGATATAGGTGCATTTATTACTTGTCCATGTTCACCTAGTAAACTATCAACTATGCCTTTTCTGTTTATCGCATAAGTGATTGCTTGACGTACTCTTTTATCTTTAAAGAAATCTCTATTGCTATTCATAGTCATAAATTGATAATTCGCACTTGGTTTCTCCTCTATTTTTATACCTGCATCTTTTAACATCTTTAAATCTTCTTCTTTTGTGCTTGAAAGTTCAACAATATCAAGATCCCCTTTTGCTAACTCCGAAAGCTCTGTTTCTGTATTAGCAACCTTAAAAATAAATTTATCTATTTTGGGAGCTCCTCCAAAATAGCTATCGTTTTTAGCTAATTCAACATATTGGTCTGGTTTAAAATCTATAAGCTTATATGGTCCGGTTCCTACAGGCTTATTAAGCAAATCACTTTGCTTATCCCAATCAGCAACATTTACTTTACTCCAAATATGCTTCGGAATAATTCCACGTTGTGAAAAATTTGATAATGCTGGCGCATAAACTTTAGAATATGTAAAGCTTATGGTATATTTATCAATAACCTTAATTCCACTTATAGAATCTGCTTTACCATCATGATAATCCTGCGCACCAACTATTTTGGAAATTTCATTGAATCTTGATCCTGTGTACTTTTGATCAGCCATGCTAGTAAATGTAAATGCAACATCATCTGCTGTAAAATCTTCTCCATCATGCCATTTGACATCTTTTCTTAAATTGAATGTCACAGTAAGATTATCACCTGAAAATTCATATTTATCTGCAAGTCCAGGCTTAAAATCATTATTCTCATCCAATAAAATCAATGGTGAATATACCAAGCTATTTACATTATTATCATACGTTGTATTTGATAATAATGGGCTAAACAAACCTTTAGGTGAAGATTCTACAGCATATCTTAATACAGATTCACCGCTTGATGATTGATTATCGGCTGATGAATTAGTTGGTATTTCTGCAGATGTACTTCCACAACCGTTTAATAGCAATATAGATAATAGCATTGAAAGCATACCAGCCAATATTTTATTTTTTCTCCGAAACATAAATATTCCTCTCTTTCATAACTTGATTTTAATTCATATAAATTAAGTTATTGATTTTATTAAAATACTTTCCAACATAAATTCTAGGAATATATTTTTCAAATTTCAATTCATAGTATTTTAATATGATTACTTTTTTAAAATTATAACCTTAGCATATTAAAATTTTAATCAAATATATAAAATATATTTATTAATCTTAAAATAACTAAGCACTACAATTAAATCTTCTTAAATTATACGAATATTAAACAGTTAATATTGTGAGAATTTTTTAACTTTTAAACAAAAAATCAATCACTACGAAATTGTAGTGATTGATTCTTACTTTTTATTTATAAATATTAGTCCAAGAATGCATAATATTATTCCTATTAATTTATTTATATTAAAGCCTTCCTTATAAAAAATTATACCTACTGGAATAAGTATAAGTGCAAGAAGAATATTAGATACTAGAGATCCTATACTTATATCCCAGCCTGATCTATATACCATTATATATCCAAACTCAAGACCAACAATAGCAAACCCTAGTAATATACTCGCCCAATTCAGATCATCAAAGGATTCAAAAAATCCTTTATCTGATTTATAAAATTTAAATGCTATAGCGGCTACAATTACTCCAGTTAAATAAGTAATGAATAAAGAAGAGAAAGGGTTAGCCTTCTCCGGAACTGATTTTGAGCAAATATGATAAATCATATTTGATACAACAACAATTATAATAGAAAATGCATACATAAACATAAAAATCTCCTCCATTAATTTTACTGCAATTCTTTTATGATCATAGATAAATATCAGAAAATTCCACCTTAGTTGATTCTAAAATGTGATTGTAAAAAAACTCTTTTGATGATCTGTAATCATACGTTTCGGTAACCTTTTCATTTGGCAGCATTACTATAAAAGCACTTCCTTTACCAACTTTACTATTTACAAAAATTCTCCCACCTAGTTCCTCAACAAATTTCTTAACTAATGATAATCCTAATCCTGTCCCCTCCACTTGACGAGATAAAGAACTATCTACCTGCCCAAACTGCTCAAAAATTGTATCTATTTTAGCACTTGAAATACCTATACCTTCATCACTTACTTCTATAAATATATTTTCTTTTAAAGCATTAAATCGTACAGTTATTTTCTTATTATCAGAAGTAAATTTAATAGCATTAGATAGCAGATTTAAAAGTATCCTTTCGAATTTTTCATTATCAATAGCGACCATAAATTCTTTATATGATGTTTCTAATATTAAACCAATTTCTTTTTTACTAGCATATGATCTTACAGCTTCAACAATCACGTCTATAAAAAACACAATATCTATGTTCTTTCTATTTATTTTGGTACTCTTCAAATTTGAACTGGTTATATCAAGAATATTGTTTACTAGCCTTAATTGCCTAAATGCATTAAGTTTTATCATCCCCAAATATTTTTTAGTATTATTTGATAACTCATTAAAGCAAATATACTCCATAGCTTGTACTGCTGAATTAATTACATTTAGTGGTGTTCTGAATTCATGCGATATTATAGAAAGAAATTCATCCTTCATAGCTATTGTTTTTTCTAATGCTTCATTCCTTTCAAATTCCGCCTGCAAAACTGAATCATGTTGAGATTTTATGATTCTTTCCTGTTTAACTTTTTCCGTTATATCTTTCATACACATCATTCCAAATAAGAAATTACCACTATCATCATATACAGGATTACCACTTATACACATATATATATTTTCGCTATATCTCTTTATAATTATTCTATATTCAGTAATTATTTCTCCTCTTAAAATTCTATCTGACGGAAGGCTCCCCTCCTTCAATTCCTTCATATTAATATCAAAATATTTTATTTCACCATCGTTTTTATTTCTTCCTTCAATTATTTTTATAACATTAAAATGTTTCTCTGCTGCTTTATTAAGCATAACCAGATTGCCACATTTTCCTATAGCTACAACTCCATCAGACATGTTATCTATAATCGCTTTTAATTGCTCTCTATTATTTCTAATTTTTTTCTCATTACTTACAAGTTCTGTAATATCATCAAATGCAGTAACTGACATTAACACAGTATTTTCTTTATCATAAATAGGTGAAGAACTCATATCTAAAACACTTTCTTTACATTTATCTATAACTGTAATACGTTGATTTTTAATTTTCTCACCTTTCAAAGCGCGAAATGATGGCATATCTTCAATGTCAATTTCTTTTCCTGATTCATTAAAGTATTTAGCTTCACTATTTTTTCCATGTGAAGTCTTTTCCTCATTAGGGTATTCAATCAATTTTCTCGATATCTCATTTTGCTGAAGTATATCTCCTTCTTTTGATCTAACGAATACTCCATTTGGAATACTTTCAAATATAGCCTCCATTTCTTTGTTTTGAATGTTAATGGCATCCATTTGTTCTTCAACTTTCTTTCTATTAAGTACCTTTTCTGTAACTTCAGATGTATTACTTACCACATATTTGATACTTCCACCTTCTGTAACTGGAATAATTATGGAATCCCAATATGTAATTCCCCTTTCATATCCAATATGTTCATATTCTTTTACTTGAACTGCTTTTCTTGTAAATATAGCTTCCTTCCAAAATTTTTCTACTTTGCTTCCGCTCCATCCTAATATAATCTTCTCTATGCTTTGCCCTATACTATAATATGATTGGTCAAATGGAGGTTCTAAGAAATCTAAATATTCCTGATTTGCTTTAATAAGTATCATGTCAGGAACACTATAAACTGCTACTCCCACAAAGTTTGATTTACATAATTCTGATAAGTATGCATGTTTAACTTCAAGTCTTGAATTTGGATTTTCTCTTATAATAAATAATTGAGTATCTTTTCCATTAATTATTTCCATTGAAATTGATCTAAATTCAAGAGATTTAGTAAATAAAAAATAGTCGGCCTTTTTAGCGATGTTTTTTACATCAACGCTTGGGCCGACTCTTAGAATTTTAAATATCTCTTTGATACTTTTTCCAAGCAAGTCAGCAGTTGTATATTCCGTAATTTCTGCAAACTGTTGACTCACCTTAAAAACTTTATGATTTTTTAATAATATATAAGAAGTCTCTTCTATGCACTCAAGGTGCCTTCTATCTTCCATAATAGTATCCTCCTAAGTTATCCGTTATCATTAGCATATGCAACAAAATAAGTAATATTTTACCACAGTATTTTGTGTATTTCTACTCCTAAATTTACTTAACTTAAATTATTTTGAATTTTTAGGCTTCATTCTTTAGTTCTATTTCATTCTAGGAATAAGTTTGCATTCACAACAAATAAAATCTTCCTAATTGATTTATATTTTGTGAGCGTCTTAATATAGGAAATTTATAAAGGATATTCTATATGAATTATTAATATATACAATAAAAATATTTTGCTTCTGTTAAATAATAGATGTAGTTACAACTACCACTCTAATTCCACCTATTAATATATACTCAGAATTTTAAACTTCATCATTCCTAATTATGCCTATTATTTAAACTTCTTCGCCATTAGATGAAATTACTTTCTTATACCAATCAAATGATTTCTTCTTAGATCTCTCTAACGTTCCATTTCCTTCATTATCTTTATCCACATATATAAATCCATAACGTTTTTTCATTTCTCCTGTAGTGAATGAAATACAATCAATACATCCCCACGGAGTATATCCCAGCAAATCAACACCATCTAATTCAATTGCTTTTTTCATTTCTTTTATATGCGCCCTTAAATAATCTATTCTATAATTATCATTACATGAACCATCTGCACCCTTAACATCAATAGCACCAAATCCATTTTCTACTATAAATAATGGAAGTTCATATCTTTCATATAATAAATTTAAAGAATATCTCAACCCAACAGGATCAATTTGCCATCCCCAATCCGAAGCTTTTACGTGTGGATTCCTAACACTTGCACTTGACCCTCCATTTACCGAATCCTTATCAACTTCATTAACTCCTGATTTAACTACATCAGACATATAATAACTAAACCCTAAATAATCTACAGTCCCCTCAGCTAAAATTTTAGCATCTTCTAGTTCCATCTTGATATCATACCCTTTTCTGCTCCATTCTTTTAATGCATAAGAAGGATAATGACCTCTGCAATGTACATCAGCAAACAAATAACGATCATGCATCGATTCAACTTGAAGCATCATATCATCTGGATTGCAGGAGAAAGGATATATAGGAACAAATGAACACATACATCCAATTTGAAAGTCAGGATTTATTTCGTGCCCTTTCTTAACTACTAATGCACTAGCAACTAATTCATGATGAACAGCCTGATACATTACCTCTTCTCTATTTTCACCTTCTTTAAACTGGATCCCTGAACAAGTCCATGCAAATATAGAATTTATAGTATTTTTCTGATTATTAATTTCATTAAAAGTCATCCAATACTTAACTTTGTTCTTATAGCGCTCCATTACAGTAGTTGCATAACGTACAAAAAATCCAATAACTTCTCGATTACTCCACCCTCCATATTTCTTGACCAAATGATAAGGCATTTCAAAGTGACTTAACGTAATAACTGGTTGGATTCCATACTTCAATAATTCATCAAACATATTGTCATAAAATTTCAAACCTTCTTCATTAGGCTCAAATTCATCACCTTTAGGGAAAATCCTCGTCCACGCAATACTTGTTCTAAAGCATTTAAAACCGATTTCTGCAAAGAGTGCAATATCTTCTTTATAATGTCCATAAAAATCAATAGCTTCATGGTTAGGATAATTTTCTCCCTTAATCACTCCATCTGTTATCCTTCTTGGTACTCCATGAGCTCCTGCGGTCATTACATCTGCAACACTGGGACCTTTCCCCCCCCTATTCCAACCACCTTCAACTTGATGAGCTGCAACAGCACCGCCCCATAAAAAATCTTTACTAAAAGCCATAAAACTTCCTCCTTACATTTACAATATAAAAATATTTTTTTATATAACCATAGCGTAATCAAATTTCTACACTCTAATTTTATTTTAATATTTAGTTTACTTCAATTCTAAATATAGATTTATTATTACAATACCTATACGAGAAATAAAATTAATGATTATAAAAAGCTTAACAATACTTCTTATATAATACATATTTTAATTTCTCGAAAAATCCCAAATAAATTCCATATTTAATTACAAAAATTCATTAAAATATTATGCTAAAATTCTTTCGAAATTAGCTATAAACATCGCACTTTTTACTAGATATTATAATCACATCCTATAATAAGGATAACCTAAAATTATATACATATGTACTAATTAAGATAAAAAATATACCCTAAACGGCACAGTCTTTTAGACATTACCTTTTAGGGTATATTCTCCTCATTTCAATTCCATTGATTATGTATAATTAAATTAAGTTCTATGATTAAACCAAATATCAAAAACTAGAAATAAAGGACTTTCATAAAAATAATTGTCCTTTATTTCGATAAGCCACATGTAATTATTACGGCTTACTAGTTTGAGAATTCTTGTGTTCCCATGTATTTACCATTTCCATAAAGAACTCCTACACCAACTTTAGTATATGAAGAATTCATCATGTTTGCTCTATGACCTGGTGAGTTCCACCATTGAGTAAATAATTCAACAGCATCATATGTGTTGTATGCTATATTTTCACCTGTTGTAGTGTATCTATAGCCTACTGCTTGCAACCAATTTGTCCACTTTGTTCCATCTGGATTTGTATGGTCGAAGAAATTATTTTGGATCATATCATTACTCTTATATCTAGCCACTTGTAATAAAGTATTATCTAATGTTAACGGTTTTAAACCCGCTTCTGTTCTTTTTGCATTCATTAATTCAAGAATCTTTTGTTCAGCAGCAGCTTGTACAGTTACAGAATAATTAGCTGGTAACTTAGGTAACCCCTGAACATCTAGCGAGCTTGTACTTGTAGAAGTATTTGTTGTACTTCCTGAATTTGTTGTATTTCCAGTTGTTGTTGTGCCAGTACTATTTGTATTTCCTGTTGTAGGTTTTGTAGTTACAGTACCAGTCGTACTTCCTGTTGCGGGTTTAGTTGTTGTTACAGTTCCAGTTGTACCTCCTGTTGTACTTGTCGTATTTGAAGGTTTTACTGTAGATGTTTTATTATTATCTTGTACTACGTTATTTCCAGAATCGAATACCTTATCACTTGATGGAGCTTTAGTCCCTATAACTTGTCCACTTTGAGAAGTTGTATATATTCTATTGTTTACTAAAACCTTTCCAATCTCCATTATACCATTCTGATTTAGGCAATAAGTCTCACCATTAACTTTAATAACACCAGTTTGCATTGCTCCACTATTATCAAAGTATGACCATTGACCATTGTTATTAACCCAACCAGTTTGTAATCCTCCATTAGAGAATACATTGTAATAATTGTTAAACATTGAATTAGTAGTCGCTGCAGATACTCCTAATGGTGCAATACTAGTCATTGTTGTAGCAGCAATAACAGCCGTCACTATCTTTCTTAAAAAAGCTTTCTTCATTAGTTTTTCTCCTTTGTTTTTTTATTTGTCTTCTGAATTTTTAAAGTAAACATTTTCTTTATTAATTGCTTTACTTGTTTACTCTTTCAACGAAGTCCATGCCTTAATACTATCATCTTTTCGACATTATTCAACATGTTTTTCCTTAGAGATTCTCTTTAAAAAGAAAATAGCTGTAGCTTCCTCTGTTTTACTTATTTTTACTCTATCGTCCGCCCTTATATGCTCTAAACCTTGACTCTGCAAAGGACTACCCCCTATATATTTTTTCGAAATACCATAGTATTATTAAAAATATCTCTAATCAAAAACCTTGTTTTTTACATTTTATTCATAATTGTTATAATAATTTTAACATTATTTATCTATATTTAAATTTTATAGTTTTACAAAAAAATATAGGTGGATAATCCACCTATAAAATATTAATATAAGAAAGTTAAGTATTAGTTAATGGGGTATCTACACAGTATACATTTTTTTCCCTAAATATATTCCATGTCATTAAAAATAAATAAGATTTATTTTTAAATAATTTTCATTATTTTATCTACAGTTTCCAATACAGAAATGTTGCTTGTATCAATCTTTTTAGTTGACATTTCTTTATATAAATCAAGACGTTCAACACTTCTACTTACGCACTCTTCATCCCTTAACTTTAACTTTACATCTCCTAAAATTCTCTTCTTTAGAGCATCTTCATCACAAATTAAAGTTATCTTGATAATCTCAAAATTCAAATCATTTAACGGTTCTAATATATCATCAAAAATTTCTTCCATATGTATAACCCAATTAAAAATAATATATTCTAATGATGAATTAGTAAGAAAGCTTCTCAGTAAATAATTTATATTATTTATAACCATTTTCTTATTTTCCTCATTAACTACGAAAGGATTTATCATCCAGCACCAATCCCCATCAAGCCATACTGAATTTTTCAACTTTTTATTTAACTCTCTACAGGTTGCACTTTTTCCAACCCCCATAGTTCCATTTATTATTATCACTTTTTTCTTCATAGCTCTCTCCTTTTTATAATGTCCAATTCACACGAACTAATATGGTACATCTTTAGAATGACTTCTTTTATAATCCCATATTTATAATAACACTATCCACTTAATTGTTAAATATACCCTTTTTATTATATATATTCAATAACGATTAGTGCATTGACTATAAAAAATTTTTGCTTCTTAATAATAGAACTCAAAAAATATAGTTTCTAATGCAACATTTCATGTTTTTCATATAATATTCCAACATTGCCACATAATATTCTAAACTATATGATATAATAATTAATCAAAGTTATTTATTTTACGAAACAAAATATAATTATATCGAAGAACTAAAACAATTATGTTTTTAAAAGGAGCTTAAAAATGAAATACGAAAAAATATTCCTATCAATCACTTTTTTATTAACTTATTTTATAAGTATAATACTTTTACCGAAAGGTTTTATTGGAGCCTTAACTATTATAATGGTTATTCCAGCTTTCGCTGCTATAATTTCGATATTGATGGAATCAAGGTCATTAAAAGTATTACTAAATCCCTTTACTTACAAAATCACATTGAAGGGCTTAATTTTCGCTATTGCATTTCCATTAATTGTGATCTTTCTATGCGGGTCATCTGCATATTTAACTAAACAAGGTGTATTATCAGAAAATATATCGTACATATTTCTCGATTCTATAAAGATTACTTTGATCTCTTTAACACTTTTTATAGCTGGATTATTTGAAGAGTATGGTTGGAGAGGTTACCTTTTACCTCGTCTTTTAAAAAGATATAGTATTAAAAGAACAAATTTTATAATGGGTATCATTTGGTCATTATACTATGTTCCAGCATTCTTTATTCTAAATATGCATTTTGGTTTACCTAAAGCAGTTACATATGTAGTTTTGCAATGTGCAGCTATTTTTGCGTTGAACTATTGCTTTACTTATCTTTATACAATGTCGCCAAATGTAATTTTACCAAGTATAATGCACATATTATGGAATAATATAAACATAGCCACACTTGGCTACTCTTATAATAATGTTTCTTATGGATTTATTATTGGTAATGTAAAAATTATTAATGGGGAAGGATTATTAGGGTTAATTTTTTTAAGCATATTTGCAATTTACGCTCACAGAAAATTTTCCAATCATCCGAGTTTAAATATATAGCTATCTAAAATTAGCTTAATCATAGCATGTCACTCAAAAAAGCAGTATAACTCCATAGTCTATAATATCATTATAGACTATAGCATATATGGTTGTGTTTTTTAAAACTCTGACCTAATATCTCTAGTCTTAAATCTAGTTTTCTTAAAGAATTAAAGATAGGCCGAGCAACGCTCTACCTATCTTTAATTCTGTTTTTCAGATTATTATGTTTGAATTGTTTTGCTTATGTCTACATTATCATATTATAACAAAATAATCCATATTTTCTTATGCATTTGTAAAATCTCACAAAAATAATGAACTATCAACAATTTTAATGTAAAAGTCGCTACTAGAGATTCTTTAAACAAGACAAGCTAACTTAACCCGTTATATCACTTAAACTAATTAAATGCCTTTAAAACTAAAGTTGCATTGTGTCCCCCAAAACCGAAGGAATTACTCAAAGCATAAGTAAATTCCAGATTCTTTCCTTCATTAGGTACATAGTTTAAATCACAATCAGGATCTTGATTTTTGTAATTTATTGTTGGAGGGATAAATCCTTCTCTTAGAGCACATGCCGTTATAATCGCCTCTATAGCACCTGAAGCTCCTAACAGATGACCCGTCATTGATTTTGTTGAGCTTATAGCAAGTTCATACGCATGTTTCCCAAAAACAGATTTTACAGCCATAGTTTCATTTTTGTCATTTGCTTTTGTTGATGTTCCATGAGCGTTTATATATCCTATATCGGAAGGTGTAATCTTTGCGTCTTCAAGCGCAATTTTCATACATCTTGCAGCCCCCTCCCCTTCTTCAGCCGGAGCAGTTATATGGAACGCATCATTAGTGCACCCATATCCAACTATTTCGGCAATTATATTAGCTCCTCTATTTAAAGCATGCTCATATTCTTCAAGTATAAGAACACCCGAACCTTCTCCAAGTACAAATCCATTTCTTTCTGAATCAAACGGCCTAGATGCAGTAGCCGGATCATGATTTGTTGTCATAGCTTTAATTGCACAAAAACCCGCTAAAGTTAGTTTCGTTACACAAGCCTCTGCTCCACCAGCAATCATTATATCTGCATCATTTCTTTGAATTACTTTAAATGCGTTCCCAACTGCATTTGTTGAAGTTGCACACGCTGTAACAGTACATTCATTATAACCTTTAGCTCCAAATTTTATAGCAACAAGCCCTGAAGCCATATTAGCTATCATCATTGGTACTAAAAACGGACTTACTCTTCTAGGACCTCTTTCTTTCAATTCATCATACTGACTTTCTAAAGTCCCAATTCCTCCTATGCCGCTACCAATTATTACTCCCATACGTTCTTTATTTATTTTTTCCAAATTAAGTGCCGAATCTTCCATAGCCATTTGAGCTGATGCTAGAGCAAATTGTGCAAATCTATCCATTCTTTTAACTTCTTTTTTATCAATAAAGCTACTTGGATCAAAATCTTTTACCTGAGATGCAACTTTGGTAGATAAATCAGAAACATCTATTCCCTCAATCATACTAATTCCAGACCTTCCATCCTTTATTGACTCCCAAAGCTTATCTGCTCCAATTCCAAGTGATGTAACTGCTCCAATCCCTGTAATAACTACTCTTCTACTCATACTAAACCTCCTACTTTCCGTAACCAATACAGTATAATTCTTTCTAATTTACAAAGTATTTACTTTATAACTTTTAATCGATATAATAAATCTAAACAATTTAAAATCATCTTTCAATATGATTTTATATGTAAATTGTTAATTAAAATGAACAGATATTGCTTTTTTAATGTCCGATATATTTCCAAAATGAATAAATTAATATATTTAATTTTGTTCAGCATCAAATATATTACATAAAATTATTGCCTTATTATTTTTCATTTATCTCAATAACTATTTTTAGAAAAGGTGTTTAAAATATGAAAGACTTAAAAGAAACTATTATTGAAACTGTAGCTTATATTGAAGATAACCTCTATAATAAGATTTCTTTGGCTGACATCTCACTACATACAGGAATATCAAAATATTATCTACACAGAATCTTTAAATCTTTAACCGGCGAATCTATTATGGAATATGTTCAAGGTCGAAAATTAACATCTAGCCTTAACGAATTAATTAATACAACTATGCGAATTATAGATATTGCTCTTGAGTACGGTTTTGATTATGAACAATCATATATTAGAGCATTTAAAAAATGTTTTGGACATACGCCTCTTAAAATTAGATCCGATAAGATTTCTTTAAGTTTAATACTTAAAGAAAAGATTAATTGCAACGATATCTTATCCATAGGTAATTCTATTACATATAATCCTCAATTTGTCTTTAAACAAAAATTCAATTTGATTGGGATAAAGCATAAGATATTAAGTAAATCTGGTGATAAAAGCGCAAATTCATATGGTCGAGATTTCTTCTATAATCATAAGCATAAAATTAATAATTTGATAAACCCACATGAATACTTTGGTTTTACAGATTGGGGTAGTGATGACTTCATATATTACATTCCAAGTGTCCAAGTTTCTGATATAAATACTATACCTGAAGGAATGATTAGTATTTCTATACCAGCTCATAAATATGTAGTGTTCCGTTTTGTTGGTTTCTTTCGCCCTGACGATCTTAACGGAAGACATTTAGGCCGTTTATTAGTCCAGTTATATAGAAAATGGATTTTTAAGTCTGGCTATAAATTTGCTGCCACCTTCAGGTTTGAATATATAGACAATTCAAGGTCCAAAGACAATTACTGTGAGCTATATGTATATCAGCCAATAGAAGATCTAAAAAGAGAAAACTAGACTCGTATTTACTAATTTAAATTAATAAATACGAGTCTAGTTTTCTTAGCTTCTGAATATCATATATTAACAATGTAATTAACTTTTATAATTATAAGGGAGCAATTTTATGGTATTATTTTTGTTATTAGTTTGTGGATTTTGTTGGTCGATTGTTTATGTAAAATTAATTCATTTAGGTTTTAGATATAAAGCTTGCGGAATTCCATTTATTGCATTAGCTCTTAATTTTGCTTGGGAAAGTGTCAATTCTTATTTCGATTTAAAAGATAATATATTAAATATTACAACTTATATCACTTTAATTTGGCTATGCTTAGACATTTTAGTCATCTTAACTTACCTATTATATGGGAAGCGCTATTTCCCAAAACATACAAATAAAGAATACTTCTGGCCATGGACTTTGATTATATTTATAATGTCTTTTGTTATCCAATATTTCTTTATCATAGAATTTGGTGATTTAGCTAAATTCTATTCCGCTTTTATCCAAAACCTCATAATGTCCATATCATTCATAATAATGCTTGTCGGTAGACCCGATATAAAGGGACAAAGTTTAACTATAGCTATTAATAAATGTATTGGTACCTTAGCAGCTACAATCTCATCTAGCATTATTTTGCATAGTGGATTAATCATTACTTTAGGAATTTTCTGTTTTATATTTGATACTGCATATATATACTTTTTAAGCCATATAAAACGATTGCATTCCGATTTTCTTAAATCATCCACAAAAATATAATTCAATAAAAGATAAAGCACCATTAGCGGTGTCTTTATCTTTCATTCAATATATCCAAACGATTCGAACACATTATATTTATTCAATTTATTCAATTTATTTCTTGAAACTCTTTCACAAAGAAAATTCTATTAAAGGACTTTCAACTTTTGATTCAAGCGTCAACTCGGAAAGATCATCTATTGTTTTAATATTTCTCAATTCTTCCAACATTCCTTTTATCGGTCCAATTCCTTGCTTATTCCTTGCATCAATATTTAAAGTATTTTTGTATAAATTAATTATCTTCTTTTCATCACTATTCTCTGCGTGATTTTTTTCATTATTTAACCATTTCCTATTCACTGCTGAATAAAAATCATCTTGAATTCTTAATTTAACCTTAAATAAATTTATGGCTTTAATTCTTTGAAAACAAGATGATATGCAGCTCTGGTTACGAATATTTTTATACTTATGCCTTATTGAACGTATGTAAGAAAAATTTAGCAAACAAATAAAAAAACAGCACTCAGATATGCAGAAATATCTAAAAGCACTGTTTTAAATTATTCACTTAAATTTTTAATTAATACTTGATTTATTCTTTTTCTATCGCATTTTAAAATTATAAATTCATACTTGTCATAATTTATCTTTTCTTTAGGTTTTGGATATGACTTCAATTGAGAGTAAATCCATCCACCAATAGTATCAATATTTTCAGCTTCAATATTAGTATCTAAAAGTTCGTTGATATCTCCGATTAAAACTTTACCATCAACTACATAGCTACCATTATCAGTCTCTCTTATTTCCTCTTCTCCGTCATCATCAAATTCATCTTGAATTTCGCCAACAATTTCTTCTAAGATATCTTCGGTAGTCACAAGCCCTGCTGTACCACCAAACTCATCTATAATTATTGCCATTTGAGCTTTTTCCTTTTTGAAAGTTTTAAACAATTCACTAATTGATAATGATTCGGGAACAAATTTAATTTCTCTAATAATTCCTTCTATGTTATCACTGCCTTCAAATTTAAGTTTATATAAGTCCTTAATATGTATGAATCCAATTACATTATCTTTACTATCTCTACATACAGGATATCTAGTCAGTTGTTCCTCTAAAGCATAATTTATAATTTCATCAAAAGTATCTTCAATAAAAATACATGCCATATCAGTACGCGGTATCATAATATCCCTTACTGTTTTTTCCGAAAAGTCAAATATGTTATCTACAAAAGTTAATTCCGTTTGGTCTATTAATCCATGTTTATAGCTATCTTCAACTAAAAGCTTTATTTCCTCATCCGTATGAGCTGCTTCTTGCTCATTAATTTGTGAAATTCCAAATATCTTTAAAACTAAATTAGTACTATGGTTAAAAGTCCACATTATGGGATAAGTCAATCTATAAAAAGCTATAAGTGGCAAAGCTGTATACATTGCTATGTTTTCCGTGTTTATAATTGCCAATGATTTAGGCGCCAATTCGCCAAGTACAATATGAAGACCAGTTATAATTGAAAATCCTAAAACCACTGAAATTGAATGCAATGTTATTTCCGGCAAATTAAATAGATTTATTAAAGGTCTTAACATCTCTGCAAATGCAGGCTCTCCAACCCAACCAAGTCCTAATGACGCTAAGGTTATTCCTAATTGACATGCAGATAAATACGAATTCAGATCCGTAACAACTTTTAATGTATGCTTTGCATTTCTGTTTCCTTCCATTGCTAATGTTTCTATCCTTGATTTTCTTACCTTTACCATTGCAAATTCTGTTGCTACAAAAAAACCATTCATAAATACAAGCAAAATTACAATAATAACGTTTAATATTATAATCATATATTGATAGTTTCCCTCCCAAGTTATTGTATGTATACTACTATATAATACTATTTTAAATACTAATTAACATTATAACATATATTGTTTAATAAGTTAGAGTATAAACAATTAATAATTCATTTTATTTTATATTCTCCATTCTCCAATTAATTAAACCCTACTATTTTTCTTACTAAAACAAAATCTGTATACACTTATGAGGAATGACTTTTTATCGAGTTTGTCCATTTAAGTTCATTTTTATCTACTCTTTATCTATACCTTCAACATCTGTTTTCATAGCTTCAACTATATAAATATCCAACTTCTGACTCAACTTTAAAATTTTATTATAGTCCAGCCTTTCACTAATTATTTTATTTAATTCATCCCTTAATTCTTCAATTTCTTTCTTTTTGTCCATACTGTACCTCCAATAAAATACTTTTTAGCTATATATTGTATTTAAAGCCATTAGTAATTACATTATATAACAAATATTGTTTACTACCAGGAAACTTTCGACTTTTTTCGAAAGCTATAAAATGAGGTGATAAGTATGTTAAAGAGAAAAAGAAGAGAATTAAATTTAACTCAGTCGAAATTGGCAAAAAAATTAGGAATCAGCAAAAGTTATTTATCTAAGTTAGAAAAACATCCCTCCCTTTGCAATCCTAATATTAATTTTATTTTAAAATTATCGAAAGAATTAAACCTAGATCCTACAGAAATTTTTTTATATTTTATAGAAAGCAAAAATTCTTTTATTAAATAAAAATTATATAACTATTATCATATACATTTCTTACAGATCATATCTAATAAATTGCATTAACAAAATAGAGTATATTTTTTTTACTAAAACACAACCTAAAACTATTAATTATATTAAGAACCCGGAGGCTTCAAATGAAGGTATTAAAAAAAATAATAATTTTTACTACTATATTAACATTATTTATCGTTACATCATTAAATATAGTAAAAAATAATATATATGCAAACGCACAAATTAAATCAGAAAAAACTATAAAAATAGTAGTACTTCTCTCTTCATTTAATGATGCTTATATTTCTTTGATTAAAGATAACTTAGAAAGAATCCAAAAAGAAAACGCTAACAATCTAGAATTTATATTTCTTGATGGGAAGAATAATACAGACATACAAAACGAACTTATAACTTCAACACTTTCAACAGATTTTGATCTTTTATTAGCTAACTTAGTTAATTTAGATGCAAATAATATAGACTCATTTATTAACAAAGTAAAGTCAAAAAATATTCCTGTACTTTTATTTAATATAGTTCCATTTGTAACAACTTCAATAAAATCCTATCCCAAAGCTCTTGTAATAGCTACATCAGCTGAACAATCTGGAATTTTACAAGGAAATTTAATTGTTAATGCATGGAACACTAACAAAGCAGCTATGGATAAAAATAAAGATAATATTCTTCAATATATTATGTTAACAGATAAAAACAATAACACACTAACTACTGCAAGAACAAGGTATTCTATATCAACAATTAATAAAGCTGGAATAAAAACAGAGGAACTTTCCAGAATATCTTCGGAAGGAACTAAAGAAGCTGCTCAAATGATTATGGAGTCTACGTTTCTAAAGTATGGTGATAAAATTGAAGCTATAATTGCAAATAATGATACTTTAGCTATAGGAGCCATTAATGCCTTGCAAAAATATGGTTATAATATAGGTAATAAATCAATACCAGTTGTTGGCGCTGATGCAATACCAGAGGCTAGAGAATTAATTAAAAAAGGTTCTATGCTCGGTACTGTTATCCAAGATCCATCTGAGATGGCAGAAGCTCTTTATAAAGTTGGAATGAATTTAATTTATAATAGACCACCTCTTAGTAATACGAACTATAAGTTCAACGAAACCGGCTTTGTAGTAGAAATGCCTTACAGAGAATATAAAGAATGAATAAATTTGAAATTATTAATACACTCATTCATATGATATTAAGAGTAGCCAAATGGCTACTCTTAATTAAGTTATAAACTTATTATTTTTCATCTTTATTAGCAACTGTTTCTGCTTCATTTAAATTCGAATTACTACTCGAAGTAAGTAGTGATTCAAATTTCCTTAATTGACTTTTTAGTTTCTCATTTTCCTCTTGCAACTTAGAATTAATATCATTCAATTCCTTAATTACTTTTGCATTACCAAATGTAAAATCTTTGCCTAGATTTAAATTCTCAAGTATATTTTGTTTTAATTCCTCAATATCCTCTTTTTTTAATTCTGGAAATTTAGATATTAAAGTATTATCAAACTTGTCTATTTTTAATTTTAGTACATTCTCAATTGTACTTGAAATTCCAAAATCCTCATCAATCATATCCCAAATTTCTCGTGCTTTTGAAATATAATCTGGATGTTTTGATAATTCCTCCTTCAATCCAGGTTTATTAAATCTGTTAGTAAGAATCTTCTCCACTGGCTTTAAAATTGCTTTTAACATTATATACTTCCTTCAATATTATTTTATAACACATATTATGAAATACCGACCTTAAAATCCACTTTTCTTGTGATAATATAATATAAATAATTTGCCTATAAATAATTTTTAATGAGTGTTAAATTAAAATTTCTTATAAACTATACCTTGACATTAGTATTTATTAAGAAGGTACAAAAAAAAGATGCGGCCCAACTTAGCCGCATCCATATTTATAAGAGATTATGAGATTATTAAGGTTTTATATAATTTGAGACATACTCTTTTGTACACTTATATATTAACATAATCCGACAAAATATTCTATTGTTTTTATTATATTTTTATAAATTTAATATTTAAGTATAATAGATAACGTTTTTGCAGAATATATTTAATGCATTAATCTCTATTCCTCTAATTAACTTAAGTAAAGACGCAGCCAGTATTTTATTGGCTGCGTTTAAAAAATTATAACTGCATTAAAGCGAGGTATAAATAATGAAAATAAAAAACTTCTTAGCAACTCTCTTAATATTTTTTATCTTTACTATAAGCAATGCTAATGCAACGATTCCAATAGCAAATACTTACAAGCAAGGTATATATAAAATTTCTGAAAGCAGCAAAGAAAATTATACTGCAAAACTTATAACTCCTAATAACATTACAAGTTTAATTGTTATAGACCCTGATGGAGATATAAAATTTTTTAAGAGATTCGATACAGTCAACGAAACGATTAACTTAGGTCCTATGGTTAAAGGTGATATAGTATCAATAATCGGTAATGGAGAAATAGCTGCTAATTTTATAAGTATAAGTTAAAACCACTCTCTCGAGTGGTTTTCTTAAATTATTTTAGCATTCCAAAATCTTTAAAAGGATAAAATATAAACTGAGCCTTTCCTTCTATTTTAGAGCTATCTATATAGTGTTCTTTCCAATACCTTGCATCTAATGATACAGGTCTGTTATCTCCTAAGAAAAAATACTTTCCTTGTGGTACTTCGAATGATCCATTATAATCATCCTTATTTTTCACATAATCTTCTTCCAACTTTTCTCCATTTACAAATACTACCCCATTTTTTATATCTATCTTATCTCCTGGCAAACCTATTAATCTCTTTACTAAAGTTTCTTTAAGTTCATCTGAATAAAATACAATTACGTTTCCTCTTTTTAGATTATCAAAGTTATGTATTCTTGTTACTAAAATTTTATCATTTAAATTTATAGTTGGAATCATTGATCCTGTTGGCACATATACATTAAAAAATACAAACTGTCTTAGTAAAAACGCTATTACTAAAGCACAAAATATTGGTATTATCCAATCTTTAATAAAATTACTTTTCTTCTTACCTTTTTCTTCTATTTTAGTACTTTCTTCCAAAGCATATCATCCTTCCCAGATTATAATTAATATTTCTGCTTTTACTATATATACAGATTAATTTAGTAACCATTTATTTAACTTACCAATAAAATAAGAATTAGTCAAGTTTACTTACATTATATTAATCATCATAAAAGAAAATATAAGGTACTATTCTAAACAATATATATTCTTTAGAATTTGTAACCTTATAAAAAATATAATTTCTATATCATATTCCTATCTTCAACTTAAAATCAAAATATCACTTAATTACAGTCACTTACCTCTCATGAATATTACTGTTCAATGAATTTTGTTAGCTCTTCATTGAATTTTTCTTTTTCATCGTAGAATAATCCATGTCCACTATCAGTGAATGGTATAATTCTGGAATTCTTAATGATTTGCTTTTGAGCTTTAGCCAAAGCAAATAAACAAACTTGGTCATGAATACCATGAAGAATCAATGTCGGAACATTAATTTTTCCAAGATCCGAAAACAAACTTTCTTCACCTAACCAAGTATTAGCAACTTCTGCTGTAGCCCAACCTGCTGCCTGCAATCCAAGCTGAAAGAACCAATTTGAAAAACTCTCTGTAATATGCTTATAGAAAAAAATATCTCCAAAATCTTGAAGCATTTTAGGCCGATCATTATATGTTCCTTTGATTATATCAATAACGGCTTGTTTCTGTAACCCATGAGGAAAATAAGATCTTTGAACAAGGCTTGGTGCTGCTGCTGCACAAAGAACTAACTTAGAAACTTTGTCATTATCATATCTTGACATATATCTAATAGCGATTGCTCCACCTGTAGAATGACCTAACAATGTAAAGTTTTTTAAATTAAGCACTTCCACAACTCTTCTAACATCATCTGCTAATCTATCGTAGTCATACCCCCTGTATGGTTTATCTGATTCGCCAAACCCTCTTTGATCTATCCCAATACACCTATATCCCATTTTAGGAAGGATATTAAACTGGTATTCAAATAATTTATGACTTCCTGGCCAACCATGTAAAAATACAATTGTATTTCTTCCTTCTTCATTAAGATCTTCTACATAAACTTTAACGTCTGGTTCTACTTTAATATAGTAACCCATGCAAATTGCCTCCATTAATAAACTTTCTTTCTAAAAACAGCTTATTCTTTTACAGCAAATAGGTGAATTACTACTATTAAGTTTCTAAAACTAATATTAACATGCAATTTGATTAAAATAGATATTTATGATTTATTTATATGTGTATTTCTCCTATATCGCTTACGCCTTCTATAAAAGCCTCTCCCTCATTCTTTCTAACTATTTCAATGAAAGCTGCCGAAATTTCAGGATCAAATTGTGTCCCGCTGCATTTTTCAAGTTCCTCTGCAGCTTCCTCATAAGTTTTTCTAGTATTATATGGTCTATTTGATGTCATTGCATCAAAACTATCCACAACTGTCAGAATTCTTGCTAGATAAGGTATTTCTTTGCCCTTTAGTTTATTAGGATATCCGTTTCCATCATACCTTTCATGATGGCTTATGATTAAAGGTATGATATCTTTAAGTGAATCTACAGATTTTATAATTTCAACTCCATTAGCAGGATGTTGCTTTAATAATTCCCATTCTTCATCTGTTAATCTCATTTTTTTCATTAACACTTCTTTATTGATGTTAATCTTGCCAATATCATGCATGTAAGCGCCATAAATTAAAATTTCTTTTTCTCTTTTGCTTAATTTGAGTTTATCAGCAATCATTCTACTATACACTACAACTCTTTCTACATGACCATAAGTATATCTATCTTTAGCATTAATAACACTAATCAAGGTTTTTATCGAAGCGACAAGTTCAATATCTTTTTCATCTATATTTTTTTTGATTTCATCTAGAATTGATGTATATGCTTCGACCCTATTCTTATTGAAAAATTTTGCTCTGTATAGTGCATCATCTGCGCTTTTTATTAATTCTATATCATTTCTCGCTTTATATGGATAAACTGATACACCTATTGAAACTGTAACTTTCCCTTTAGGCTGACTTTCTTCACCATAAAAACGTGTACACTCTATTTTTTTTCTTAAATTTTCTGCCACCTGAATTGCTTCTTCCTCATTTGCATCAGGCAGTATTATTGAGAATTCTTCCCCCCCATATCTTGCTGCAATATCTTCCTCTCCTATGTTACTTTTAATAATTTCACCAATTCTTCTAAGAACGTAATCACCTTTTTGATGGCCATGAGTATCGTTATATTGCTTAAAATAATCTATATCTATAAAAATCATGGATACAGGTTTGCTATTCCTATCTCCATTCTTAACTTTCTCTGCTAACGAGTCACAGAAGTATCTATGATTATAAAGTTCAGTAAGTCCATCAATATTTATTAACTCCTCTAACTTTTTAATATGTTCTGCTTCTATCTTTACATAGAATCCCAAGGGCCATGCAGTCAAAATAAATACTCCTGCTAAGATTAAATCATTTTCAAAATATGTATTTACTATTACATTAGGTTCCATAAATATATCCATAGCTAAAATAATTAGAGATGAAATACAGGAAACTATAATACCTTGTTTCATTCCATATTGAATTGTTGTTGTTATTATTATAAACAAATACAAAAATTTATATTGGCTTTCATTTACTCCACATATAAATATAATTATCGAAAACACTATTATAAATACTGCTATTTCGATTTTATTGAATATAGTTCCATGCCTCCATCTAATCTTATTTTTTATTGAAAATGTCCATGCGCAGTAAACTAAAGTTATTATCATTAATGGAGCACAAAGAAATACATATTGATAATAGTAACTAATTTCCCATACTTGCGAGTTAGTATTTTTAATAAACTCTCTACATAAAATTATACCCACGAATAAAAGTGAAGATAATTTTACTACAGATATTATATCATTAACTTGTTTTTTTTTGTCATCTTTTACACGCTTCATATCATATCCCTCATAAATAGTTACAGTGAGACCCAATATGCTGGTCTCACTTTGTAAATTATTCTTCTCTTAAGCACTTAGGCTCTTCTGGCTGATAATGTCCCCATATACATGCAGAAGTAGAAACAATTGATGCGATAAGTGTTGCTGCTGTTGCTACTACCATTAAAATTTTTCGTTTCATTAACTTCACCTCCTTTAAATTAAGTAACCTAGTTTTTTAATGTCCGAACTACCTCAATGCTAAATGTCCAGTTTTAGTTAAAGAAAAAATCTGCCACGACAAGCCTATATAAATACACAAAGAATATGTTAATAAAGTAAGATTCTTTGTTAGCAAATATGACAAAATTAAAATTAATACAATAGTTAAGTAAACGCTCAACGTTATGATAGACACTTTTTTTAGCCTTTTTTTCATTTTATAACTTTTAATTGGTTTTGCCACACTATCAACAGGAGCTAATTTATATATAATATAATACGACCATGCAAATATTATGCTTCCTACCACTATAATCAAAATCAAATCAAAATGTGCATATTTCGCTATTATTCCCATTCCTACACTAACAACAGTTCCTATAATCGCACATTTTTCAGGTGAACTTGCATGAGCTCCCCCTGAGCTTTTCCTTAGCATACTTGTTGTAAATGATACGATAAGTGCTTCAATCATTGCATTGAAAACAATTCCAAATATCATAACTAATGCTATGCAAATCATAATTTGGGCAAAAGCAAATATTCCATAGTTTATTACTGATCTTCTATCATCATTAAGATTTAATTCACGTGCAATATAACCAGAAAATTTTTTGCATATATTCTCAATTTTAAACATCTCTAAGCATTCCTTTTTTTAAATAATAAATTAATGTTATAATTGCAAAACATACTAGAGATGGTAACCCATATATTTCTTTTAATACTGGATTTAGCATTATAACATCCAAACTATTTCTAAACGCAATGTTTAATAGTAGCATATTTAATCCTTCACACATAAATAAAACTATAGTTGTTATTAATGATGACTTTATAGACAAAACCACATCTGCTTTATTTATACTCCACATAATAATAATCATTACAAATATATCAAGTATGGTTGGCACTCCATAATTTATAGGCAGAAGTCGTATTCCATATTCGCATACTGCTAATAATAAACTCGAAATTATATATCTTTTTGAATTAAGTTTTACATTAGATAACGCTATCATTGCTAGTATTAATACAAATGCTTCTGGAACTAACCTAAATATAAATTCAAATACTGTTAATCTCAACATCTTCTTTTCTCCCTTGATTATTAATTTTCTTTAAAGCACTATAAATTACTAAAAACACAAATACTCTTATAAATATATCACCTACGCTAAGAATAGTGTATCCTAAGTCTATAAAGTCAGTTAATATCTTTAATTTAGTTTGTGAATCTCCTAATATATGAATATCATTCATTCCTTGAAAATTCTCTAATGAACGTCCTGTAAGGCGTGATAATGATTGGTAAACTGGCATAAATCCACAATTAGTTTTTATTGCAATATCGTTTAATGCGCCGCCTAAAATCATAAAAAGCGATCCAATTATCGAACTTATGTATAATTCATATTTTAATATTAAAAACAAATATGTAATTAAATAAATAGGTGTCAATCTCCCTATGGTTCTTATAATCACATAATTGCCAGAAAAAGTAGCAACTTGTCCAACAAACGTGAATATTTCAAATACAATTAGGGGATAAATAGCCCATGATCTAAATAACGGACATATTTTGTATCCTCTAATTTTTGCTAAAAAAAATGTAAGTAATACTGTTTCTGGCATGTTTCCTCCGTGATCAAATTTACTTTTTTAATTTTCAAATAATAATTTGCATCATAATAAAACTAATAATTATGAATTATAAGTAAATTATTATGCATATTAATATATATTATAATACCTATTTTGTACAGTTTCTATATCTTTGCCTACAAAAGGATCAATTTAATATATTAGTTATAAAACTCCTAAGACAAACACTGCCTATATAAGCTTACATTAAATTTAGATTAAGTTTTACTCAATTAAATTTTCTTTTTAAATATACCTATTCTCATATCTATAGTTATAACTAAGGATTCATAATCTTCTAACTTTTCTTTATTCTCTGGTGTAGACTTCCAATAATGAGGTGTCATCTTTAATAAGCTCAATAATTCTTCTTTATTCAATGTTATATCAAATGTTACATTAGCTTCTTCTATATAATCATTTTCTTCTGCATTTGCTTTATAAACTTTATCATTTAAATGAACCTCAGAGTAAATAATATTCCTAAGTTGTATTAAATGATTAGTTCTAGGTAAAACTCTAACAAATATTCCATCATCCTTTAAAACTCTATTACACTCATCAATATCTATAGGACTAAATACTGAAATAATACAATCCACTGTTTTATCCCCAAGTGGTATGTTAAAATTGTTTCCAACCGCCCAAACACAATCTTTGTTTAGTTTACTTGCGTATTTTACAGCTTCTTTAGAAACATCCAAGCCATAATAATTAGCTTCAATATTTTTCTTATTCATATAATCTTTTAGGTTTGTTAAGTAATACCCTTCGCCACATCCTAGATCTACAATATTCAATTTGTTGATAATTTTATCTGACATCCCATCAACTATTATTTCATTTATTTTATCAGACAGTGCTTTATAATATCCTCTAGATAAAAAATCTATTCTTGATAAAACCATTTCTTTTGAATCACCAGGATTCTTACTTCTTTTCTGATTGCTTATTAACAAATTTACATACCCTTCTTTTGCTATATCATATGTATGTTTGTTACTGCACCTGTACATCTTATTTGAAATATCCTTAACTAATTTTTCCTTACAAACTGGGCAAAGCAGCATGGTCTCATTTAAAATATCATTCATAAACTTACAACTCTCTTTCCATATATTATGTATTTTATTTTAATTGCTAAAATCAACATCTACGGTAAAAATCTTCATTATTAATCGGTGTCTTTAGACTATTGTATGCTTCTTCTATTTCTCTTGGTATATCAACACGGACTATAAATCCCTTTCCATTAGGTCCATATCCATTTTCATTATCTCTTAATCTTGGTATCTCTCCCATCAAAAGTTCCAAATACCTTTTATCTTCCCAGATTCCATTAATTCCAATATTACTTAATTTTAGATTTATATCAATCTTAGGAATAAATGGAGCATAGTTTATTAACTTAACATTATTATATGTATACTTAGAAAATGAAGCAAAAGTTCTAAGCTGCATAGTAGGATCTTGAATCAAAATTAAAGATTCATATTCTATATTTAATTTCCATAATAATTCTATTGTCTTTTTAGCATTATCTCCACAATTCGTAGATTTATTTTCTATAATAATTTTATCTGAGTTAACACCATAAATTTTAGTCATTATATCAAAAAATATATCAGCTTCCGGCCTACCATCTACTTCAATCGAATTAAACTCTGAACTTCTCCTTATTTCATCTCTTAGTATTTGGGTAGAATGTCCAATCCCCCCACTAATCAAAATCTTATCACATATATTATTCTTCCATGCATTCACAGCACACTGTACTGTATAAGGTATAGAATTCCCTAATAAGACTAATACATCAACTTTTTTTAATCCAAATTTTCTTTCTAGTTCCTTAGGATTTAACGTGCTAATATCTCTAACTGCTAAAAATTCAGATATTTTATTAATACAATATTGGATTTCTTCACTACTCATTGTTATTTCCTTCCACTAAAAGCATATAATAACAAAATCACTACTGATATGAATTAATAAATTATAACATAAACTATAATATATTTTTTCACTAACTTTGCATATTTATTTTACCATAATATTATCTTTATGTTATTTATATCATCGTTAGTAAACCCTAATATAATAATCATTGATTTGATAAACGCTATAACAACATAAATATATATTATTAAATTAAATTTTAATAAAAAAGCACACTTATAAATTCATTAAGAATTCTATAATAAAAATTTAGCTATAAAGTAAAATATCAAAAAAAATAAGATAGACTAGCCTTTTATGAATAGTCTATCTTATCTGTGGGTATAAATGGGAGAGGGTTTATATCTTTTGTATAACTATATATTAACATATTTCAACAATAAATGCCATATATTTTAATATATTTCTTATTTGTTTTTCGTCATCCATTCTCCTTTATCCAGTTAATGCCTTCGTCTCTTTTTTGTATTATTATTTCTAAATTCATTGGATTTATCAATATAGCTGGTATGAAACAAAGATTCTGCCCTTGTGCTATTAGGATCTCCTATATAGCTCTTATACATATTTTCAAGATTTTCATTTTCGTCTGACACTCTTTTTATTGATTTTTTATCAATATTCCTTAGAATATCTGCTCTCAATATTTTATAATCTTTTCCTAACAACTCATTTGAGGATTTATTATAACATTTTACCTGTACAGCTTTAGCTCTGCAGACGTTATTACATAATTTACAGCCAACACACTCTTCTTCTTTAACCTCTGCCCTTCCTCTAACATTATATTGTATCGCATTAACAGGGCAATTTTGTATACAAGTACCACACGATATGCATAGATTTTCATTAATTTGAGACTTTGCACCTATTCTAGGAGTCCCTCCTCCATTTATGCACCCTCCGTTACATGCCACTACTTCAATGAAATAATATTCCTTCCATTTGTTACTGACTAAAAATTTTTCGATTTCTTTTAGACCATTTACCACTGCTACTTTACAATTCTTATTACCTAAAATAACCGATACTTCTTCTATTTCCTTATATCCTTCTACTGGTTTTAATATCATATTTTCAGCCTCAGATATATCGTTCTTTAAATAACTCATCACGGTTCTAAAAATTGCTTGCATTGCTCCTTGACTCATACCAAAAAGAGCTGCTGCCCCAGTATATTCCCCCATAAAATCATCTGGTTTTTCGTCTGGTATAGCAGTTATATCTATGCCTTTCTCTTTTAAGAGATTTGCATATTCTTTTACAGTTAGAACAATATCGATATCTTTGTAACTATCTCTCCCCATATCCTCTTTATCAGCCTCATATTTTTTAGCACTACATGGTTGTACAGATACAACAACTATATTGGTAGGCAAAATATTATAAACATCTGCAAAATATGTTTTTATTCCTGCTCCCATCATCTGCTGAGGAGATTTCGCTGTAGATATATTATCCAGTATTTCTGGATGATATATTTCAGCGTAACGTATGAAAGAAGGACAGAAAGACGTAAACATAGGAAGTTTTTCTTTATTAGCAATTCTTTTAATGAATTCACTACTTTCCTCTACAACTGTCATATCATTCCCAAATTCAGTATTAAATACTTTTTGAAAACCTAATTTCTTCGCGGATGGAGCTATTTTTCCTCCAACATAAGTACCTATTGGAAGATTAAATTCTTCTCCTAGTGTTGCTTTGACTGCTGGAGAGGCCGTTAAAACTAAATATTTCCCACTACTTAAGGCTTCTTTAACTAAATCTACGTCATTTCTTACATCAATCGCTTCTGTTGGACAGGCAAGTGTACATTGTCCACAATATAGACATCCAGAAGCCCCAAATCCTCCACTTTTAGTATCCACAGTTTTCCTTCCTGAATCTACTTCCTTTAATATCGCCATCTTAGTTTCTTGAGCACACGTAAAAGCGCATGCAGTACATCCAATACATTTTTTCTTGTTTATTTGTATTATATTATCCTCTTCAATTCTATTGGCTTTCTTTGACTTTCCCATAAATTTCTCCATGTTATTCATTTCTATAGTTATAATTACTTTTTATCTTCTTTTATTATTACTATATCTAGTTTATTAATTATTTAAATTTTTCATAGCAACTGAAAACTATCATTTAAAAATGAACATAAACTCTTGACTCTGATCGTTTCTTAAATATTTAATGAGCAAAAAAAGACAGGATTTAAATAAAATGTTGCTATATAATATAGGAAAAGATTAAATGAGGTGAGCGCCTTACATGAATTATGAAGCTTGTATAAAAAAGTCCATTGAATATATAGAAAATAATCTAAATAAGAAAATACAACTAAAGGAACTTGCAGATAAGGCCTTTTTATCCAAATACCACTTTCATAGGGTTTTTCATTCAGTGGTTGGAGAACCTGTTGCTGAATATATTCGTAAAAAAAGATTAGAGGAAGCTGCAAATGAACTATTAACTACAGAAAATAAGATTATAGATATAGCGCTAAAATATCAATTTAGTAATCAGGAATCATTTACTAAGGCTTTCAAAAGGCTTTATGGAATCCCCCCTAAGGAATTTAGGAAAAACAAAATAAATTTAACAACAATACATTCAAGAAAGAATTCTACAACTTACCTTTCTATGGCTGTTTAGAATTCATCAAAAATATTTTTTAAGGAGTGAATCTTTATGAGCTATGTACCAATGGTTATTGAACAAACAAGTCGAGGAGAACGTTCTTATGATATCTATTCTAGATTGCTAAAAGAAAGAATAATTATGCTAAGCGATCAAGTAAGCGATTCTACCGCAAGTATAATTACTTCACAATTACTATTTCTTGAATCAGAAAATCCAGATGGTGATATTCACTTTTATATAAATAGCCCCGGTGGTTCTATTACAGCAGGAATGGCAATATATGATACAATGCAATATATAAAGCCTGACGTATCAACAATATGTTTAGGATTAGCTGCAAGTATGGGATCGTTTTTACTTGCAGCAGGCGCACCTGGAAAAAGATATGCTCTTCCAAATAGTGAGATTCTAATCCATCAGCCATCTGTACATGGAGGTTTTCAAGGTCAAGCTACAGATATTAGGATTCATACTGAATGGCTGCTAAAGACAAAAAATAAAATAAATAAAATATATAGTGAAAAAACCAAAAAGCCAATAGAGGAAATTGAAAGAGATATGGAACGAGATTATTTTATGTCTGCTCAAGAGGCTTTATCTTATGGAATAATAGATAAAATTCTTTGATAAATATAAATTCCTATTATAAATATATTGAAAAGGTTCAAAAATTTTTGAATCTTTTTTATTATGTTTATATTATTCACATCTTCATTGGCTATAATATAAATAGTATTCTTATTCTTAACCAAAAAGCAGGTGAAAGTATGTATTATGTAATATATGATTTAGAATTTAACCAAAGAAGTAATGCCTCTGAAGATTGCAATAACATTAATTTTTCAAAATTTAATGATGATACTAACATACCACTTATTCCTTTTGAAATAATTCAAATTGGTGCTATAAAACTAGATAATAATTTTCAAGAAGTGTCTAAATTCAATTCCTTAGTCAAACCAACTCTATATAAAACCATTCATCCATATGTTGAGAATTTAACTAAAATAACATACGATAAAGTTTCTTCTTGCAAAAACTTTACTAATGTACATAAAGCCTTTTTAGAGTTCATTGGAGATGATGACGTACTACTGTGTGTATGGGGCGTTGGCGATATTAAGGAACTCTACAGAAACTTGGGATTTTATAATCTATCTACTTCATATATTTCAAAATATATTGACATTCAGAAGTATGCTTCAAAATACCTTAAAGCACCCAAAAATTCTAGAATTGGTTTAAGAAATGCTGTTGAGATTTTAAATATACCAATTTATAGTGAATTTCATGATGCACTTAATGATGCTTACTATACTTCTGAAATTTTTAAGCGTATTTATAACAAATACATGAAGCCTGAAACTTACGTTCCTTCACCAGCAAAAAGAACTACAGAACCCAAAGAAGTAATTGATAATGAAGCTTTATTAAAGCAATTTGAAAAAATGTATAATAGAGAACTGACTAAAGATGAAAAGTCAATGATTAAAGTTGCATACATGATGGGAAAAACGAAACAATTTCTGAAATAAATGCAGCTAGTAGAAAACTTTTTTTAGTTCAATATAAAAAGGATACTCTATTACTAATTTTTAGAGTATCCGTGAATTCATAAACCGTAACATTATAGACCTTTTATTTTATATTTATACAATGGCCTTCCAATTTTTCCATACTCTATGATTTTCTCCAGTTCGCCTTGTTTGCTCATATAGTCAAGGTATTTCCTTACAGTAACTTTTGCAATGCCTAACTTTTCTGATAAGTCCTCAGTAGTAAAATACTCTTCTTTAGTATTATTAAGCTCATTAGCAATTGAATTATAAGTATACTTGTTCAAGCCCTTTTCTAGATTTGGTTTTGTTTCACTATTGTTTGTTTTCTTATTTTTATTACTCAAAATAAACTTATCTAGATCGCTTTGTTCCATAGTCTGGCTATTTTCAAAGCTATTTAATCTTTCTCTAAAAATATTGAGAGATTCGTTAAACCTTTCAAATGTAAAGGGTTTTATCAAATAGTCTACAACTCCATATCTAAAAGCATCCTTTACTCTCTCTACACTCTTATCAGCAGTAATTAATATAACATCAGATAATATTTCATTTTGCCTTAACCACTTTAGCAAATCTATGCCATTTTCATTAGGAAGAAAAATATCTAATAAAATTAAATCTACCTGCTTCTGCATCAAAAATTCTTTTGCTTCAGAAAGGTTTGCAACTGCTTTTTCCAGTGAAAATCCCTCTATTTTTTTCAAAAACTTAGAATTAATTTGTCTTACCATCGGATCATCTTCAACAATCATAGTTTTAATCATATATTTAACTCCTCCTCATAGGTATAGATATCTCCCATTCAGTACCATCATCAACTTTAAATTTAATAGCTCCTTTAGCTTCATCAATGATCTTTTTCACTATATACATCCCAAATCCTCGTTCCCCTTCTTTACTTGTGATTCCAATGTTGTAAATAGAATTTCTGATATTCTCTGGTATCCCACAGCCATTATCCTTTACCATAATTTTCATTTGATCATCTTCCTCAAAAATTTTCATATATATTTCACCAGTCCCATCATTTTTAACTGCATCAATAGAATTTTCTATTAGATTTCCTACAACAGATCCTAACTCTTCTGATGTCATATATTGTGGTAATTTAATTACTCTTGAGTCATCATCTATTATCAAATTGATTCTAGCTTCTTCACACTTACTATATTTAGATAGTATTAACGCTGCCAAAGATACATTTTTTATTTTATCAGATATTATAGTAGTTATATTCTTTTTACTTTCCACTATTACATTAACAAACTTAATTACTTCATCATATTCTTCGAGTTGTATAAGTCCTGAGATTGTGTGAAGTTTGTTCATAAATTCATGATTTTGTGCTCTAAGTGACCATGCCATTTTCTTTATACCAGTTAACTCCTCAGCCATTTTTCTAACTTCACTTAAATCTTCAAATGTTACAACTAATCCAAGAATTTGTTTTTTAAATCCTCTTATAATACTGTATTTACACATAACGTTTACTCCAGGACGAACTTTTATCTCAATATTAGTCATAGATTTCCCACTGTTTAAAACTTTTAGAGCCATACTTTCGTAGGTAAAATCAGTAATCGGCTTCCCTATATCATTTTCTTTCAAATGTAAAACTTTACTAGCTTGCCCGTTAAATAGCGTTATGCATCCATTATTATCTAAAGCTATTATACCTTCCTTTATATTTTCAATTACAGTTTCTTTTTGCTTTAAAGCCAAGGCTATTTCTTCTGGTTCAAGTCCAAATATTGACTTCTTTATATTATAAGATAGAGCTATAGCTCCCGATATACCCAATATTAATCCCATTAATATTATAGGAATAAATTTATACATTTTCGTATAGACTTCGTTATCAAATTTATTATACAACATACCAACAGCAACTGCACCTATCTGCTTATTACTATCATCATAAATAGGTGCAAATGCTCTTACAGAAATACCAAGTGTACCACTTCCTGTTGATATATATTGCTCTCCTGTGCTTAATACCCTATCTTCATCTCCACCAGCAAATCTTTCCCCTATTTTACTTTTATCTGGGTGAGAATATCTTATGCCATTCATATCCATAATTACGATAAACTCTACATTTGTCTTTATACGGGCCTTCTCTATCTCACTATTTAACAGATCAATCGGAATTGCCTTATTTCCTTTCAAATATTCTTTAACTTCATAGGTTGATGCAAATGAATCCGCTATATTCAACATATTTTTATCTATTTGATCTCTTAATAACTTTTTCATTTCAATAAAAGAAAGTATTGTTATACTTCCAATTGAAATTACAAGGATAGCTATTACAAGAGATATTATTTTACCTTTTAGCTTCATTTTATCTCCTCTATCTAATTCTAAATTTTAGTTCACTTACATTATATATAAATAATTCCTTATTACAAAATAGTACAACTTCCTTAGTAATACGTTTACTTGCTATTTATCAAAGCAATTTCCCACAAAAAGTTAAGAGCGTATCCCTAGGAATCCGCTCTTAATTCATGATTTATTAAAGCCAATAAACTAATACTCAATAATTATAGTAATACTAATGCTATCTTTTCAACTACTTTCTAATCTTTAGTATATACAGAAGTCTATTTATATTCTTTAACTTCTTCTTGCCCGTTTAAAACTCTTAGTGCACCTTGAGCTAAAGCAAGCATTTCATCTTCACCTGGATAAACAGTTATTGGAGCAATAAATTCCACTTTTTCTTTTATGATGTCTACCATCATTTTTTCGTAGGCAATGCCTCCAGTTAAAATTATCGCATCTACTTTTCCACATAAAACCGCAGCTGCTGCACCTATATCTTTTGCTACTTGATATCCCATAGCTTCATAAACTAACTTTGCCTTCATGTCTCCTTCTGATGCAAGTTGTCTAACTATTCTCCCATCGTTTGTATCAAGATATGCTACAAATCCGCCTTTTCCAGTTATCTTCTTCAATATTTCTTCTAAAGTATATTTTCCGCTAAAACACATTCTAGCTAAATCACCAGATGGTATACCACCACTTCTTTCTGGTGAAAATGCGCCTTCTCCATCAAGAGCATTATTTACATCAATTATTCTCCCATTTTTATGTGCGCCTACCGAAACACCGCCTCCCATATGAGCAACTATAACATTTATATCTTCATAGTTCTTCATATTTTCTTGCGCATACCTCTTAGCCACTGCCTTTTGATTTAATGCATGAAATATACTTTTTCTTGGAAGTTCTGGCACTCCTGAAAATCTTGCTATATCTTCCATTTCATCTACAACTACTGGATCTACTATAAAAGCAGGTTTATTAATAGACCTCGCAATTTCATTGGCAATTATAGCACCAAGATTAGATGCATGCTCTCCTTGAACATTTTCTTTTAAATCTTTTAACATATTATCGTTTACACTGTAGGTACCACTAACTATAGGCTTTAAAAGTCCACCTCTTCCAACTATTGCATCCATTTCAGTTATATTTATTTTATTGTCTTCTAGTATTTTTAATATAACATCTGTTCTAAAGCTTTGTTGATCGACTACGTACTTAAACTTTCCTATCTCTTCTGATGAATGTCTAAGTGTTTCCTCAAAAATTTCCTTTTCACCTTCATATACTGCTATTTTAGTTGATGTGGAACCTGGATTTATAATTAATAATTTATGACTCACACATTTTCCTCCCCTACGTTATATTTAATTATAGTATTTGCATCTATTGTTATTATTATCAACACAGATACAAAACCTGTTTTTAAATTATACTCTGTAGGTATCAGCTTTAGCAAGTATTTTTCAATATTAAAATTAATTTTATTAATTCATACTATAGCTCTTAACCCAATACTAATAATTATTTATTGCACTACTGCTTCTCTGCTCAATTTCTTTTCTTTATTTGCTCTAAGCATTTTAAACACATAAGAAACAATGAATGGACAAACAATAGCAGATACTACGCATGCCGCTGCAACTTGTGCTGTTGCTATTGTTGCTATTGCAGCCAATGTTGGATCTGCCGCTGCAACAGCTGCTGGTGTGGCTACGGCATTTCCTGCTGTTGATCCTGTTGCAAGTCCAATTATAGGTTCTTCTCTAAATAATTTTAAAAGTATATATGCCCCTATTCCAGTAAAGGCAGCTATCACTCCTAATAATATACCAGGACCTCCAGCTTTTACAATTGTATCAAGATTCATTCCTGCACCTAATGGGAATGAGAAGAATGGAATTAATAACAACTTACTGCTTCCAAGAAACTTTCTCATATCAGGGTCGGCGTTTCCTAAAATCATTCCTATCCCTATTGGAATTAAAACTGCAACAAGTGACATAAATGGAATTTGAGCAAGCCCTGATGCACCTAATGCAACCAAAGTGAAAAATGGACCATCTTTTAACGATAATAGAGCATAAGCACCTACATCTGTTTCATCACCATATTGTGAAGCTAAAGATGCATATAACCCACCGTTGCAATTTGTTAGCGCTGAAAGAATCGCTAGTGGTGATAAACCTAATACACCAGCTGGTCCAAAAACTTTTCCTACAATTATACCGATACCAGCACCCACTATGAATTTTCCAGATATTAATAGTGCACCTTTTTTTAGTGCTTTAGGTGCTAATTTGAAATTAATTTGTGAGCCAATTAAAAACATAAAGCAAGCCAGAATTGTTGATGATGCCGTCGAACTAAATAGTGCTGTTGTATATCCACCAATTTTAAGAAATTGCGGACAAAAAGTGTTAACTAGTACTCCTAAAAAAAGTGGAACAAGCATCATACCACCCGGTATTTTATCAAGTGTTTTCTTAATTGGGATTTGCATATATATACCTCCTAAAATCTTGTTTTTTATCTTTAAACCTTTACATATGTCTCATGATAAACTTCTACTTAAACAATCCTAATTTATAATTTTGTTGGATATAATTAGTTATAATCGTATTTTATTTAGAATTTGTACATGTCACAAATATAGTAATTCTAATTTCTTACTTTCTAATAACATGTACAAATCGAATCCAGCTATTTTCTCGCAACCCCACTTTCTCTTGCAGCATTTGCAATTGCTTCTGCTACCTTTGTAGCAACATTTTTATCTAAAGCACTTGGAATTACATTATTTTCATTTAACTCTTCATCTTTAATGTATCCAGCTATGGCATATGCTGCAGCAAGTTTCATTTCCTCATTTATTTCTTTTGCTCTAACATCCAAGGCACCTCTAAAAATACCTGGGAAAGCTAGAACATTGTTCACTTGATTTGGAAAATCTGAACGTCCTGTTCCTATAACTCTTGCTCCAGCCGCTTTTGCTTCATCTGGCATAATTTCCGGTGTTGGATTTGCCATTGCAAAAATTATTGCATCTTTATTCATTGCTTTAACCATTTCAGGCTTCAATATTCCTGGAGCAGACACGCCAACAAATACGTCAGCACCAATTAAAGCATCTGCAAGGCTTCCTTTTATATTATCTGGATTTGTTATTTCTGCTAAAGCATCTTTAGCATCATCAATTTTTTCCATGCCTCTATATAAAATACCTACTTTATCGCAAGCAACTAAGTTTTTTACTCCTGATGATAATAAAAGCTTAGCTATTGCAGTTCCTGCAGCCCCTGCCCCATTTACTACTACTTTTATATCTTCAAGCTTCTTATCTACTACTTTAAGTGCATTTATAACACCAGCAAGAACAACTATTGCTGTTCCGTGTTGATCGTCATGAAATACAGGTATATCAACTACTTTCTTTAATTTTTCTTCAACTTCAAAGCACCTTGGTGCTCCAATATCTTCTAAGTTTATTCCACCAAATGTTGGCGCTATCAATCTAACTGTATTAACTATCTCATCAACATCGTTAGAATCTACTAATATAGGGAAAGCATCAACATCTGCAAATTCTTTAAATAAAATTGACTTTCCTTCCATTACAGGCATTCCTGCCATTGGCCCTATATCTCCTAGTCCTAACACTGCACTTCCATCTGTTACTACTGCTACCAGATTTCCTTTCGATGTATATTTGTAGACGTTTTCCTGATTCTCATGAATTTTTCTGCATGGTTCTGCAACTCCTGGTGTGTATGCAAGACTTAAATCATCTCTTGTTTCAACCTTAACCTTAGATGTGATTGAAATCTTTCCTTGTTTTTCTTCATGTAATTTTAAACTTTCTTCAAAATAATTCATTTAAAACATCCCCTCTATATTTAAACATTTACATTTGATATTTAATATTTTGCTGTTGTTTGGTGTAACTAGATAATATCATTTTGTCTGAAAATTTAAAATATTAAGTAAGTTTAATTTATGTTTAGTAAATTAAGAATACTTTGTGTTTTTTTTAACGAGTATTTTAATTGCCCTAAATAACTTTTTCACATAGCATCAATAGATATCTTTTTAGACATATTAGCTTGTGTACTATGCAAATATAAAAAAAGCATATCCTAGAAATAAAAAAACAAAATGAAGATCCTATTCTTTTGAACACGATCTCCATTTTGCATTTTCATAAGCCATTATTTAACTTCAGTTTATATGTGTAATTCCTCCCAATAAAAATAATATGAATATATGGATAGGATAATAAAAATAAAATAAATATTTTAATCCTCGTCCCTTTTTTCCATTATAAAGCATCATTAGCGGTATAGCGAAAATCATAATCCACTGATTGTAACCATAAAATATATTCTTAAATGAAAAACTCGCAAATGGAAAAAACGATACTGAAAAAATTGCATAAACAATCATCATTTTTTTTCTGTCATTTCTTAAATAAAAAAATATTATTCCGAGAGCAACAAATGAAACACTTCCTTCACAAAGCAATGGACAAGGTAAAAAGGATATAATAATTCCAGCTATGTTTTTTGAAAATATTGAATAAGTACTTATTGGTAATACAACTTCAAACATTATCGCTAAAAAAATAATATAAATTTTCCTATACAAATCTTTGTTTTCATCTCTTAAATATTCAATTAGTAATATATTTAATGCTATCAAAAAGAATGTCTCGAATATATTATTACTCACTGGAAAATATGATGGATCATCAACTGATATCTTCCATGAAATAAATTTTCCTAAAGACATTACTATTGAAAATAAATATAATCTTTTAACATAAGTTTTTCTATTCCCTGTATAAAAAAAGCCTTCTGCCATTGTAAAGAAAAAAAGTGGAGCCGATAATCGCCCAAGCCAATTAAACCAAATTGGAATTCCAGTCGATGCTAAGAATTCATGCATATGGTCCATTGTCATTAATACTAATGCGATTATCTTCAAAGAAAATCCACTAAACCCTTTTTGAATAATATTATTATTTGCTATATACATACTGTATCTCCTAGCTATTATTAAAACTTCATATGTAAGTTCATGCATATTTATTAATAACTATTTATTTATATATGTTCCATAAACTTATTTATGTTATTATCTATTTCTACTTCTGAAAATGCAATAATTGTTGTTGTCAGTGAATATTCTGATATATCATTTATAAACTCTTCTATCTCTTCTAAATTCTTTACAGATAATTTTACTAAGAAACATCCATCCCCTGCTATCCTATATCCCCATTCACTTCGTTTATGATTTTTAATAAAATTTTTAAATTTGTTATATTCTCCGTTCTTCATTGTAATCTTCATTATACAATCAATTGATAATCCCAGCTTTTTCTTATTTATTCTAATTGTATAGCCTTCTATAATACCGCTATCTTGAAGTCTGTTCACTCTCTCTGTAACGGAGGGAGGTGATAAATTTATACGCTTAGATAATTCTCTTATTGATAACCTACTATTTCTTTGCAACTCTGATAATATTGATATATCTATTTCATCAAATTTCATATGTAACGCTCCTAGTATATTTTTTGTTCCAAATATAACCTTATCATTAGTATTATATGTCATCTAGAATGTAAATAATACTATAACTCCTATATAATATTAATTGTTAATATTATATAAAAGGAGATTTATTATGGCAAGAATCAATTTTTCAAAAGAAGGAAATACACCATTTCAAAAACTATTAGGACACAATAAAGATATTATGTTAAAGTGGTCCGATTTAGAGAATTTTCTTTTCTCTACCAATACATTCACTTCTGAATTAAAAGAACAGGTAAGACGTACTTTGGCATTTAATAATGGCTGTGAATATTGTATGGCTAAAGGTAAGCCATTCAATAACATAAACGATTCAAAGATTTTAGTAGCTACCAAATTTGCAAATTCATTTTCAAAAAATTCTGTAGTTAGCGATGAGGATTTCATCCCTTTAAATAATGAACTTTCTGAAAAAGAAATTTCAGAGCTTATTGCTCTAATATGCTTTATAACAGCTTCTCAAAAATTTGGAGCTACTCTTAATTTACAACCAAGTTGTTCAATTAATATTTAATAAAAATACCTACTAAAAGTAAATGATTTTCTTTTAGTAGGTATTTTTATATATCATGAATTTAAATTTTATATTTCTCTAGATCATTTTTAAAGGTTTTTGTAATACCTTTAAAATCAGATATATTATCTATAAGTTTTTTTATCTCATTTGTATAATTTATTACACTAGCACTTACTTCTTCCGATGATGCTGAATTTTCTTCCGCAATGGCTGCTAACGACTCTATACTATCATATACATCAGATATAGAATCAGCTTCAATATTTAACTTGCTTATAGTCTCAATCATAGAAGTTGCTACACTCTGTACTGATTGATTAGCTTCATAGCTAATATTTCGTACGACGTCTAAGTTATTGGTTTCTTTTTCTAATACATTATATTGAACATCTATGTGATCCACTAAGAAACCTATTTCTTTAACAAATTGAGCTAAATTAGAGTTAATATCAAGTACTGCCTCTTTGGACTGTTCAGCAAGTTTTCTTATTGATTCTGCAACAACAGCAAACCCCTTCCCTTGTTCTCCTGCCCTAGCTGCTTCTATGGATGCATTCAATGCTAATAAATTAGTTTGTTCTGCTATTCCTGATACTATAGATACAATATTATTTATATCTTTAGCCCTTCCTTCAAGCTGTGTCCCCTTCTCTTTAACTTCATTAAAACTCTGTAAAGATTTCAAAATATTTTTACTTGCATTTTCAACATTTTCATAGCTATTATTAATTTTAAGCATGGCATCTTCAAGTTCTGATTTATTTTCATTCTCGTTTTCAACTATATTCCTTAAGGCTTCGATGTTTCCATTAAGTGCTTGTACAGCTTTATCTGTATTCTGAGCTTGTGTAACAGCCCCATTCGCAACCTGTTCAACAACGCCACTTATTTCTGTTGAAGTATGATTCATCGAATCAGAAATCTTGTTTATTGTATTTACAAAAGTATTCATTTCATCTGTAACACCTTTAAATCCAACGAAATCTGCCTGAATTACTTTTTTATGTTCCTTAAGTAAATCATAAATTTCTTCAAAGAAATCATTAGTGGTAATTTTTCCATCAATATTGTATTCATTTTTAATTATTCGTTCTATTTCCTCTTTTATTTTTCCTATAGGTGACATAATTAAAGAAACACCTACAAATGTAGCTAAACCGGATACTAAGCTTCCTATTAAAACCTTTGTAATATCATTTATTCCTAACATTATCAAAAAAACTATAGCCGATATTACGAATGAAAATACTCCTGCCTTTGCCCCAAAACTTTTTATAATACCCAAAGAAAAAACTCTATTAAAAAAGTATTTTTTATTGTAATATACGTCTCTTTCAAAAGTAAGTTTTAATTTAAGCTCACTGCTCGTTCTTGATATTTCTTTTATATCCACTTTTTCGTTAAAGTGTTCGCAAGTCCCTTGAAGCATACCTAAAAAATAGTCAAACATTCCTCTAGAAGAATTATAGCTAAAGATAGCTTCCCTACTCGATATTGGTTCTATAGATACCAAAGGTGGCTTCGCTCCTGCAAACTTTTTTGTCATCACTACATGTACATCAAACATCGACTTTAAAAATGAATATACATTGTCATGTTTGAAAAATGCTGGATAATCATGGCTAAAAGCTTTTATATTATCTTGTCCAATTTTTCTCCAAAGAGTTCCTACCTCTATATTTTGAGATTTAGCTATGTATGATATTATTTTCTTAACTTCTCCATCGTCTACATTTTCAATAGGTGAAAATATTTTTGTTGTTCCCCAACCTATATAATCCATTGCTTCGTTGACAATTGAGTCTCCAAACAACTTTCTATTTGTCTTCATCCATGTTGATACAACGGTCCCTTTCATAAACACATTACCTCCTTTTCTATTTTTCTATAACAGTATTTCATGCCATTTATCATATTTCACGTTATTGTATAATATAATTATACACTTATTTCCTTTAGTCAGTAAATATATTACTAGTTAATATATATTATTATTTAATATCTTCATATCTTTATTTTTAATAACCATCGCACCATTTTATTGACACAAAAGAAATAGTATGGTAAATCTAAAATAATTGAAATAAATTAATTCTATACAGTTTAATTGCATTTATAAAATTCATTAGATATTAGTATTAACAATATAATTTAAACATTAAGTATTTTCTTATTAAATTTGTTGTTGCTTATCTAAAGTAGTGAGGTGATTCAGCATTGATATTTTCTAATCTTAATATAAATAAAGATGAGCCTATTTATATTCAAATTGAAAGACATATAAAACAAGGCATTAAAAACGGTGAATTAAAAAAAGATAGTAAGCTTCCATCTACAAGGGAAGTAAGTAAGTTTTTGAATATAAGTAGGAATTCTGTAATTTCAGCTTATGAGGAATTAGAAAGCATAGGAATAATAACAACAAAAAGAGGAATAGGTACTTTTATCTCCATAGAAAGTGAAAATGAAAGTTATGAATATAATGTGGATTTTTCTAAAAGGATTAACAATTATGGAACTACCTTAAAGAAGTTTGATATCATAAAAAGTGAATTGCCGTATAAGAAGGGAATGATATCATTCAAATCCATTTCTCCTGAAAGTCATCTCTTTAATCTTGATGATTTTAAAAGATCTCTGTTAGATGCTTGGACTTACGAGGAAGCCAATCTATTAAATTACGGTTATGCTAAAGGATATAAGCCATTAATAGATTATTTTTTAGATTATATGAGAGATAAAAGAGTTGATACTAATAACAAAGATATCTTAGTAACTAATGGATTTACCGAAGCCTTTGATATAGTAATTAGTTCGCTAACAAATAATGGTGATATTATTTTATGCGAAGAACCAACACATAATACAGCTTTAAAAATTATGAAAAGCTATGGATTAAAGATAGTTCAAGTAAAAATGGATAAAGAAGGCCTAGATTTGATATCTCTTGAAAGTGCTTTAAGTAAATATAATCCAAAGTTCGGATATTTGATTCCGTCTTACAATAATCCAACTGGAATAGTAACTAAAACTGAAAGAAGAAAGGAAATATATAAACTTTTTAGAAAATATTCTGTTCCTATAATAGAAGATGGCTTTAATGAAGAATTACTCTACTCAAGCTCCCCAATTGATCCAATAGCATCACTATGTGGAACTGGTAATGGAGTCATATATATAGGAAGTCTTTCTAAAATACTGTTTCCAGGTCTTAGAATAGGATGGATATTCGCAGATGATAAGCTTATAGAAACTTTAGAAAGTGTAAAACGTGGAAGAAATATTCATTCTTCTTTTTTAGATCAAAGCGCATTTTTCTATTATTTAAAAAGTGGTGCCTTCAACAGATATGTTAAAAATGTAAGAAAATATTATAGAGATAAATACAATCTTGTACTCGATATGGTTGAAAAATATATTCCATATGAATATATAACTGGTGAGGGTGGCCTTCATGTATTCATAAAGCTAAAGAACAACATAAATGCAAGAACTCTTCTAGAACTCTGCTATAAAGATAATGTATTATTTATGCCTGGTGATATTTTTTATGAAAATTCCAATGATAATGTAGAATTTCATACTAAAACAGATGATAACAAGCCTATTAGCCATAGAAAAAAAAGCTTAAAAGGCTATGATACTTTTAGAATTGGATTTGGTCGAGTAAGTGACGAAAATATAAAAAAGGGCATTGCGATAATAGGAAAAAATATAAGACTTTTGGATAATTAGTATCTACTTAAAGTAAAAAAATCATTGCCACAAAATTATGGCCAATGATTTTTTTATTTAACACCTATTATAAGAATTTTTACTATATATTTTTTAATGCCTGCAAAGCAGCTATATTTAGTAAACTCCAAGGTTTATTAAAATGTGGTTGGAAGAAGAAATCTGTCATTGCAAGTTCTTCTATAGTCATTTTATTTTGAATTACTACTGACAATGTGTTCATAAATTGTGTTAAATCTAAATTCGAAATTATTTGACCTCCAAGTATTCTTCTACTATCTTTATCATAAACTAATTTTAATAATGCTTCTTCGTAAGTAGGCATAAACTCTGGTCTATAGTTATCTGTAACAGAAACAGCTCCTACATTAAATGATGTTGTATTTTTTGCAACTTCTTCAGTTAATCCTGTAGATGCAATACATTTTTCATATATCTTAATTCCTGATGTGCCTTGTGTTCCCATATACTTTAATTTAGGCTCAACTATATTATGCGCAATTAAAGTTCCCATTCTCACTGCATTTGTTGCTAAAGGTATATATCGTGTATCATCAGCCGGATTGAACTTAACAACACAGCAATCTCCTGCTGCGAATACATCTTTTCTACTTGTTTGCATATATTCATCAATCATAATTGCACCATTTTGAAGTGTCTCCAATTTACCTTTTACAAGAGCAGTGCTTGGTGCAAAGCCAATGCATAATATAACTAAGTCTGCCTCATATTCATTATTATCAGTTACTACATGTGAAACTTTATCATTATCTCCCTTGAACAATTTAACTTTTTCCCCTAAAACTAGGTTTATTCCATGATCTCTAAATTCATTTTCTGCAATATCAGTAAATTCTTTGTCCAAGTACTTAGACATTATTCTCTCTTCAGCATCAATTAATGTAACATTTTTATTCTGAATTTTGAAAGCTTCTGCAAGTTCCACACCAATGTATCCGCCACCAATTACAACTACATTCTTTGCATCACTACGTCTAGCTTCAATTTCTTTCGCATGATTATAGTTCTTACATAATAAAATATTTTGTAAATTTCCGCCTTCAAACTTAGGTATTATTGGCCAAGACCCTAATGTTAAAACTAGCTTTTCATAACTATCTTCAAATATTTCACCATTTTCTAAATTCTTAACTTTAACAATTTTATTATCAAAGTCAATATCTAAAACGTCATGTTTCATCTTTGTTTTAACTCCTAAAGAGCTCAAATTATCTGGCGAATTATAAAATAACTTTTCTGTTTCAGTAACTATTCCGCCTATACTTAACGCAATTCCACAAGATAGAAATGATATATTATCGTTTCTTTCATAAACTACGACATCACTATCTGGGTATAATTCCTTTAAATTAACAATAGCAGCTGTTCCTGCATGTGTACATCCAATTACAATAACCTTCATATCATATCCTCCTGAAATCTTTTCGATAATTTTTACTTATAAATAATAATTATTAACTAATAATATTATATATCTTTATTCAAGAAAAATAAAGAATTTTTCTTAAATAATATAATTATTCTCTAATATCCATTTTGCAATTAAATTTCTACATTCGCTAGTTATCTATCACCTAGTGTGATAAAAGTTTTATAATGTAGATTTGTCATTGAAACATAAATATCTTATTAATTATCTATTTATGATATATTTTATACTTCCCATTGAATAATATACTTAAAACCCTTATTCTATCTTTTTAAAGTTCAATTTTTCCATTACAAGATCCAATTTTTTTATATCAATAGGCTTTGTCGCATATACTTCACAACCATTGTTAAAAATACTTTTGACTAAGTCCGCATCATTTAGAGCTGTTGTCATTATTATTTTAACTTTCTTATTATTCTCAATATCTTTTTGCTTTTCTATTTCTCGAATAGTCTTTAGAACCTTCACTCCATCTACCTTTGGCATCATTATATCTAAGCACACCAAATCATAAGGTTCGCCTTCATCTAATGCAATTAAATAGGCATCTAATCCTTCCATTCCATCAAGTGTGATATCGCACTCACCATACTTGGACATAAATTTAAACAAAAGCTTTCTACTTGAAAGATCATCTTCTACTATTAAAATTTTCACTGTTAAGCCCCCTTATAAAATATATAGTATAAAACTTATAAACTATTTGTAATTTTCTCGTAGTTATTTTTAATTCCCAACTCATCTTTCTTTCTTGCCGCAAGTTCAATTTTAAATGCTAAAATCTTAATATTATTCAAACTGTTTTCTTCACAATATTCTTTTATTTCATGAGCTATATTTTCAATCTTAATGTAATCTTCTAGCGTTTTTTCTTCAATAATATATCTCTCCATGCTATATAACCATTTTAACAACGTCTCCTTAATCTCTTTATCAACTATAATAAGACTATTATTATATGTAGTATTTCTTAAGAATAGTTGAATGGTGCTTTTTGCCTCTAAGTCGATGTTCTTTAGAGTCCTTTCTAAAATTTTTTTAAGTTTATTTATATCTATTGGTTTTGAAATATAGTCATCCATACCTTGTGATAAAAATCTTTCTCGATCTCCCTTCAAAGCATAGGCTGTCATCGCTACAATAGGAATATGCCCTCCTGTTTTTATTTCATTTTTTCTAATTATCCTAACAGTTTCACTTCCATCTAATTCAGGCAATTGTACATCCATTAGAATTAAATCAAATCTGTAATTTTCAATAAACTTCAAAGCTTCAACTCCATTTGATGCAATCTTTATATTAATATATCCCAGCTCTTTCAACACTTTTTTAATCACTATCTGATTGATCTTATCATCTTCTACTACGAGAATTTTTTCACTCTTAGAATTTTCATCATTTATTTTTTGATGATCTAATTCTCCAATATCATCCATTGCCTTTTCTAATTTAATGGCAAAGTAAAATTTACTTCCAACTCCTTTTTCACTCTCTACTTCTATATTACCACCCATTAATTCTACAAGTTTTTTGGAGATAGAAAGTCCAAGTCCCGTTCCTCCATATTTTCTTGTTATAGATCCATCAACCTGACTAAAACTCTTAAAAAGGTGTTGCATCTCATCTCTGCTAATTCCAATCCCTACATCTTCGACCACAAACTGAATTTCATATTCATTTTTACTTTTGTTTATCTTTTTTACTTTTATAATTACAAATCCAGATTCTGTGAATTTTACAGCATTAGAAACTAAATTATTTAATACTTGCTCAAGTCTATATACATCTCCAACTAAAACTTGCGGAATATTCTCATCAATCGTATAGTGAAGTTGTATATACTTTTCATTAGCCTTTGGCAAGTTAGTATATATTACATTTTTAATAAGAACTTGTATATTAAAATTCACATTCTCAATCAAAACTTTCTCTGCTTCAATTTTTGACAAATCTAAAATATTATTTATTAATGATAATAACGAATGAGCACAACTTTTTACAATACTCAGATTTTCTTTTTGCTCTTCTGTAAGATTAGTTGAAAGCGTCAGATCTGTCATACCTATTATTCCATTCAACGGAGTTCTTATTTCGTGACTCATATTTGCTAGAAACTCACCTTTAGCTCTATTGGCTGCCTCTGCTGCTTCTTTAAGTTTGAAAAGTTCTTCTTTTGTCAGTGCTCGGTCAAACTTATACACATTTTCTCTTTCATTCCTCACAATATTCCCCAACCTTTCCCTTTAGATATATTAACTCCTGTTAATACTATCCTTATTTTAGAGGAATAAACCACTTATCTTATCTCATTCTATATAATTAAGGTAGGAAGCAAAACAAAAATTTCTCTTAATTTTCTCTTCCTACCTTTATCTTTGTAGATTAGTATTTACCAAATTCACTATCACTTAGTTTTATTCTTTTTTTATTTGAAGTAACTGCCACTTCTTTATCTAGCGAGTTGTCTCCAATATCATACGATTGTCTCAATATATAGTTCTTACTATTTTTGCTTACTCTTCCTCTCGAGCTATCATTTTTAAGTTTAAAACTAGAAACTAAATCTTTAAGCAGTTCTGATTGACTTGAAAGTTCCTCACTAGCCGCTGCACTTTCTTCCGCTGTTGCTGAGTTTGTTTGAACAACTTGTGATACTTGCTCTATTCCTAAATTTACTTGTGATATTCCAGTAGCCTGTTCATCTGAAGACGCTGCTATTTCTGATACGAGAGTCGCTGCTTTAGATACCCCATCAACTATTTCGTATAAAGCTTTTGCTGTGTTATTAGCAATTTCAGTTCCATTTTCCGATTTCTTTATGGAACCTTCAATAAGAGCTGTTGTTTCTTTCGCTGCATTTGCACTCCTAGCTGCTAGATTCCTAACTTCTTCAGCAACTACTGCAAAGCCTTTTCCATGTTGTCCTGCCCTTGCGGCCTCAACTGCTGCATTTAGCGCAAGTATATTGGTCTGAAATGCTATTTCATCTATTACCTTTATAATTTTTGAAATATTCGCTGAAGATTCATTTATTTCACCCATAGATTTAAGCATTTCATTCATATGCCTACTTCCTTGTTCTGCATTTACTTTTACTTCAAGAGCTAACTCCTTAGCCTGATTCGCATTAAAAGCATTTTCCTTAGTTTGTGCTGCAATTTCGGTTATTGACGATGTCAATTGTTCTATCGCACTTGCTTGCTCTGTAGCTCCCTGTGATAATAACTGACTACCGTCTGAAACCTGGCTCGCACCTGTATAAACTTGTTCTGACACATTATTTATTTCACTAAGAACTGAATTTAACGAGTCTATTATTGTATTTAGAGAAACTGATATATTATTAAAATTACCATGAAACTCTTTTACATTTTCAATATTGAGATTACCTTGTGAGATTTGTCCTATTATATCAGAGATTTCTCCAACAACACGTTTTAATCCATCTTCGGTCTCATTAACAGCTTTAGCTAGAATTCCAAACTCCCCTTTATAATTTTCACTTACTGGAACATCAAGGTTCCCTTTAGATATTTCACTCATAACACTTGTAACTTCCTTAATTGGTTCTACCATAGCTCCAATCAATTGATTTACACCCTCTACAACCTGTTTAAAGTCTCCACTGTGTTTTGTTTCATCTGCTCTTATATCTAATTTTCCTTCTATCGCAGCATTTGACAGCATTTTGGCATCAAATATAAGATTATCTATTGCACGCTTAACATCTTTTAAACTATTAGATATTCCTTCAAATTGTCTGCTAACTTCATCAGTAAATTGATCTGCTTCTTTAATTTTTAAGTCAAAATTAGTATTTCCACATGCCAAAAGCTTTAGATTTCCCTCAAGTCTCTTAACTTCACCCTTTGTATAATCGCTTACCCTAATAATAGGTGTTAAATCAGTTACAACTTCCACATATCCTACATTCTCACCATTTTTATTCTTTAAGTAAGACGTATCTTGCTTATTGCTCATGCCACACCATTCAAAGAAACTTTCTGATTTTCCCTTATGTAGCTGTTTTATACCACATTTTTCAGTATTACATATATTAGCCCCCGCATGACTACACGCCAACCCGTAACCAGATTTTCGATCTCTAATGACACCTTGATTAATCATTAAATGTTCAAATGACTTGTTCATATACGTCCAATTCATATCATTGTCTGTAACATGAATTGGGAAAGGTATAGCATCTATAATAGCCTCATACCAAACAGCCTTATCTACTACAGTATCTAAAGTTCCATTTACTCCATCTATTACTTTTCTGAAATCTCCTTCATGTTTTCCTGCATCAGCTCTTGTTTCAAACTTTCCTTCTATTGCCGAATTTGATAACATATTTACATCTGTCACTAGCATCCTTACATTTTCTACAACCTTATTTAATGCAGGAGCTATTTCATCTTTTTCATCTTTCGCAACTATATTAATATCCATGTTACCTTTAGCTATTTTATTCATAGCCCCTATAACATCATTCTGTAATGTGTTAGAAAACGAGTCCATAACCTTAGCCATTTGTCCTATTTCATCGTTAGTTGATATGTCCACTCTTTCACCAAGATGCCCTTTACTCATTTCACCAAGAATAGTTAATACTTTATTTATCGGTCTACTAATTAATCCCGATATTATAATTCCGAATACTAAGGCAATAACTATTCCCATAGAAATTACTACAAGCATTATAATAATTGCACTACTCGCAGCTTTTGAATTAATGTCAGCCTTCACTTTACCTTCTGCTTCTTTTAGCTCAATAAGTTTGGTAGCTGAATTATCAATATTACTAGAGAATATGCCTGCATCACCATTCATGATACCTACAGCCTCTGTATCTTTATTTTGCAACGCTAAATCAATAAATTTATCTCTAAGTGGTCTGTATTTATCCATATTTACTTTTAAATTATTATATTCATTAACTAATTCTTGATCTTTAAGGGTGAGCTTAAGCTCTTCCATAGCTTTATCTATTTCTTCATCATTTTTAGATATTATATTCTTACTTTCATTATTTTTATATGTATCAGTTTCAATTAACAAAGTTCTACACAATACTTTATTTTTTTGTAAATTTACCTGTATAGTACTGGCAAAACTAATAGCTTTTGTGTTGTCTTCATATAGATCACTATCTAATTTACTGATTTTTTGTAAATTAAAAATCCCCACCGATCCTACAATTCCCATTAATATAACAATTCCTAAAAACGCCGTTAAAATTTTACTCCTTATCTTTAAATTCAAAAACCACTTCATATTCTTTACCTCTCATCTTCTTCAAATTTTATCTGAACGTAATTTCATTTAAACTTACTTAATATGCTCTTACAATTATTAATTTTCTCCATTCTTTAATTCTTCTATTTCATCATCTTCTAAAAGCCTATTACAATCTATAAGAAGCCTTACTTCATTCTGAATCTTTCCAATACCCTTTATATAACTATTTGAATTGTGTTTCTCTAGATTTACTTTTGGAGGAGGAGAAATATTACTTTCATCAATATTGGCAACCTCTATAACTTTATCTATTATTAAACCGATATCTATATTTTCAATTTCAACTACAATAATGCATGTCCTATCGTCATATTCTTTTTCCTCTTTTTTCAGTTTAATCCTGACATCCATCACTGGTATTATTTTTCCTCTTAGATTTATTACACCTTTAATATACTTAGGTAATTCCGGCACCTCTGTTATTGGCTCAACTCCTATTATTTCTATTACATATTTAATATCAATTCCATAGCACTCTTGACCGATCGAAAATATTAGGTATTTATCCTTTTGAGTATCTTCTTCATTTTCAATCATTACATCCACTAACTCTGACATTCTAATCCTCCCATAACGCAATTTTATAAGTTAACAATTTCAGATATATCTAATATTAAGCTTATAGTTGCATCTCCCAATAATGAACAACCACTTATTGCTTTCACCTTTTTTATATATTCTGGAAGTGCCTTAATAACAACTTGTTGCTCTCCAATAAGTTCATCTGCGAAAATACATTTTGCTTTACCTTGATCTTCAACCATAATTACAATACCATCTTCTATATTTACTACATTAGTTTTTATATTATAGAACTCATGAAGCTTTAATATGGAATAACATTCTCCTCTTATTAATATCATTTCATTATTATCTATATCTCTTATAATATCTTCCCTTTTAATAATAAATGATTGCCTTATTGAAGTAACAGGAATGGTAAAAACTGATTTTCCTACTTTTATTGTCATACCATCAATAATCGCAAGAGTTAACGGAATTTTTATCGAAGTTGTTGTTTCTTCACCAGGTATACTATCAACTGTTACAATCCCCCTAATTTTCTCAATCTCCTTGGTAACCACATCCATTCCAACTCCACGTCCTGAGAATTCTGTAACATTTTCCTTGGTTGAGAACCCAGGTAGAAAAATCATTGAATATATCTCTCTATCTGTCAAATCGTTTTCCTTTACTTTTAGTAGTCCATTATCTTTTGCCTTTTTTAATATCTTATCTTTATTAAGGCCTTTACCATTATCTTTTATGATAATCCAAACTTCTCCACCAGTGTTTTTAGCCTCAATAGTTATTTTTCCAATTGAAGATTTCCCATTTGCAAGTCTCTCTTCTTTGGTTTCTATTCCATGGTCCATTGAATTTCTTACTATATGCATTAATGGATCACCTATATGTTCAATTATATTTTTATCTACTTCTGTCTCTTGTCCTATTATTTCAAGTTCTACTTCCTTATTCAATTTCTTACACATATCTCTAACTATTCTATTCATTTTAGTTAATGTCGGGGCAAGTGATACCATTCTTATTGACATAACAACATCTTGAAGATCAGAAAGCCTTTTTCTATGCTGCCTCGCTGCCTTATTAAAACTATCCAATTGCAATTCAGATATTTCTGGATTTTTAGTTACCATCGCTTCTGAAATAACTAATTCTCCTACTAAATCCATTAACTTATCTAATTTATTTACATCTACGCTAATTAAACTTTGTTTATACGATAAGCTTTTAGAAGCTACTTTCTCATTGTCATTTGTATCATTAACTATATTATTAATTGACTTTATAATATCTTCTTGTGGTTTTTCGTTCTTCTTACTAAATTGCTCACTGAATTCAATTTCACTATAAAATTTGTTTATATCAACATTATTCAAAAAAGCATTTTCCATCAAAAGTGTTCTAATATCCTCAATACTTTGATTTGTCTTGAAAAATATTTTAAATCCCTGCTTCTTTATAATTTCACACGTATCATTATTTTCAATAATATCTTCAGGATAATAATATGAAACTTCAGAAATCTCTTTAAGCTGATGCACAACAGTAAAGCATCTTATATTCTCCATATCACATTCTTCATCAAAAAACAAAGTAGAACTAAATAAATTAAGGTTTGAATTTACCCTATCAGTGCTTAAGTAATATTTTTGTTCTACATCTTCCTCACTTACTAATTCATCTGACCCGCCATTTCCCGAATCTTCTGAATTTTCATCGTATGTTTTAAGGAGTTTTAAAAACCCCTTAACTTTCTCTATAAATAAAGTAAAATCTCCATCTGTGTCTTTATTATTATTTATTTTTTCTGTTTCTATTTTTATTAAATCGCTTCCTTCTAAAACTAAATCTGTAAGTTTTGAATAATCTATTTTCCCTGGCTTTGATTCTCTAATAAAATAGAATAAATCTTCTATAGTGTGAGAAAGATTAGAAATGTTATCAAACATCATCATCCCAGAAGAACCTTTAATTGTGTGCATTATTCTAAATATTTCATTTATAGCTTCTGTTTCTAGTCTCTTATTCTTTTCACTATCAATAATGAGTTGCTGAAGTTGTTCTATCATATCAAATGTTTCGAATATAAACATTTCTAGCATCGGTTCTCTAGTATCCATGCTTGTCCTCCTTAGTAAACACTCTTAAAACTTGCTTAATGCTTTAACAAGATAATCTTCTTTAAATGGTTTTACTACGAAACCTTTAGCACCTTGAATTACAGCTTCCCTAATTTTGGTTTCTTGCCCCATAGCACTTAACATAATTACCTTAGCCTTTGAATCAAATTTCATTATTTCAGTTAATGCCTCAATGCCATCCATATCAGGCATCGTAATATCCATTGTCACAAGTTCAGGGTTTAGCATTTTATACATTTCAACAGCTTTACGACCATTTTCGGCTTCCCCAACAACTTCATAACCATTTTTTTCAAGCATTGTTTTTAAAGATAGCCTCATAAATGCAGCATCATCAACTACAAGTATTCTTTTCATAAATAATACCCTCCCGTTTTATCATAACTTTATTAAGATAATTAATATTTCAATCTATATTACTACATAATTCTTCCAATCTATTTAAATAATAACCTTTTATAAATTATATTAAAAATAATTGCAAGCATATTTTATCTGCAAACGTTTATAGGTGAAATACTTGCATAAATTGGTTGTATTATGTAAACAACTATCTGATTATAATTTAAATGATTTATCTTTAAAAGTCAATGCTTGTATTATTCTGTCTGTTTGTTCTAAAAATTAAGTATATTTGTATATTCTTACTATACCTATGTTTCATATTTACAATAATTTTTTAGCACAATATTACTTTTTATCAAATCAAACATAAAGTGTGAAATAAGCCAGTATAAATAATAAAACAACTATCCAATTTCTCTCTAATTGGATAGTTGTTTATATTGGGCTTATAACTCTCAACTAATTTTACTTATATTTTAATTCTAAATAAATTTATATACAGTGAAAAATATATAATTTATATTAGTACTGTTAAAATTACTAGTGACATGATTTTAATATCATACTCAGTTAGTAATTATAAGGTTATATTAATTTAAACTGTTTTAATCCTTTATAAATACCATCATTCTCAATATTATCTGTTTTATATTTTACAACATCAAGAATCTCAGGACTACTGTTTCCCATTGCAACTCCATATTTAACATATTTCAACATATCTATATCATTTAAACTATCACCAAATGCATATGTATTTTCAATATCAATTTCTAAACGCTTTATAATCTCCTCTATTCCCTTTACCTTAGAAAATCCTTTTGGTACTAATTCAATAAATTCTGAACTATGGCATATGCAGTCAAAATCCTTTTCTATTATTGAATATGCTTCTTTAAAATTACTATTCTCATATGTTCTGCATGTAATTTTATTGAAACTATGTTCATTTCCTGTTATTGGCTTTATTTTTTCCCTATATTTATTTTTAAACATCATTATTGAAGATCTTTTATCATCTATAAATTCCTCTTCATCCATATATAAATAATCTTGCCCTTCTAGAATGCAAAATACTTTATTATTTTTTAAAACACTTATTGCATTATCAGCTATTTGCTTTTCCAAATCTATGTTATAAACTACGTTTCCATCATATTCTACATAACAACCACAAGATGCGAGTATCCCATCAAACCCAATATCAATTAGATCTTGTGAAATCATTGCTCTTGCCCTTCCAGTTGATATAAAAGCAAGATGACCATTCTCCCTTAGCTGCCTAATACCTTCTATTGTACTCTTTGGCACACCAACTTCACGATTATATAGTGTCCCATCTATATCAAAAAAAACTGCCTTCTTTTCCATTCTTACCTCCTTAAAAAACAATTACATCCACAACTATATCATACATTAATAACAAAAGAAGTAAAAGGTAATATATATTATTTACTTTAAATATATAATAATGAGAGCTAAATTTTCCTTAAAATATGTTGCAATTTAATTTCAAATGTATAAATTAATACTATTAAGAAAGATAAGGTGGTATCTGAGTGGATATAAAGAAATTAATCAATGAAATGACCTTAGAAGAGAAAGCATCTCTCTGTTCTGGAAAAAACCTTTGGGCAACTAAAGAAATTGAAAGATTCGGAATTCCTTCAATAACTTTTGCGAATGGTCCCTATGGATTATCAAAAATAAACTGAAATTCTTATGACCCTGTTCCAGCTACGTGTTTTCCTACGCCTACTGCCTTGGCCGCAACTTGGGATGTTAATCTTGCTTATTCTGTCGGAAAAGCTATTGGTGAAGAATGCTTAGCTGAAAATGTTAATATTCTCTTTGGTCCTGCTGTAAATATTCAACGTTCTCCATTAAGCGGAAGAAATTTTCAATATTTTTCAGAAGATCCAGTTCTAAGTGGTGAAATGGGTGCAGCTTTTATAAATGGAATCCAAAGTGAGGGTATTGGAGCATGTGTTAAATATTACATTGGAAATAACCAGGAATCACATAGACAAAATATTAATAACATAATTGATGAACAGACTTTAAATGAAATTTATTTATCAAACTTTGAGCGGGTAATAAAAAATTCTAATCCCTTCGCTGTAATGGTTGCTTACAATAAAATAAATGGAATACCTTGTACCGAAAATGACTATTTGTTAATCGATATTTTAAGAAATAGATGGAATTTTGACGGATTAGTTTTATCAGACTTATATGCAGTAAATTCAATAATAAATTCATTACAGTCTGGATTAGACTTAGAATTTCCAAACTCACCTAATAATACAAAACAAATTATAGAAGCTGTACTTAGTGGTACTTTAGATTCATCAATCCTTGATAATGCTATTGAAGATATATTAAATACTATATCTAAAGTTATTAAACCTGTAAAAGAATGTGAATGCAATATTTATGACAAAGAAAAACATAATGATTTAGCAAGAGAAGTTGCTGAAGATAGCATTGTCCTTTTGAAAAATAAACGTAATCTTTTACCTTTAAAAAAAGATAGGTTAAAAAATAGGAAATTAGCGATAATTGGAGAATATGCAAAAGAAACAAGATGTCAAGGTGATGGTAATTCTAACGTCATACCTATAATGTTTGAAAATGCCTATGATGAAATAGTAAAACTCGTCGGAAGTTCCGTCAAAATATATTATGAAAAAGGTTATAATACTTCTAAAAATTCAGAAGATGATGATAACACACTTCTTGCAGATGCAAGAAAAACTGCACGTACCGCGGATATAGTTATATTATTTGTAGGAACTCCACAATACTATGATAAAGAATATGCTGACAATGTAAACCTAGATCTCCCCACTGATCAAGTGAAATTAATTAAGGAAATAGGTAAAGTCCAGAAAAATTTAATTGTAGTACTTAGCAATGGATCTCCAGTTACTATATCATCTTGGGCCAAATATGCTGATTCTATTTTAGAAACCTGGCTTCCAGGACAAGCAAGTGGAGGTGCTCTTGCAGAAATCCTATTTGGCATCGCTAATCCATCCGGTAAATTACCAACTACTTTCCCTATACAATTGTCAGACACTCCAACATATTTAGATTATATAGATTCAGAAAATAATTTACAGTATAAAGAAGGGGTTTTTGTAGGCTATAGATATTATGATAAAAAAAATATGAATGTTGAATTTCCTTTTGGATTCGGATTGTCCTATACTACTTTTAAATATAGCAGCTTAACTCTTGATAAAGATATATTAACTGATAATGATACATTAGAAATTAAACTTAAAGTAAAAAATACTGGAAAATATTTTGGTAAAGAAATTGTACAGTTATATATAAAGAATACTGATAGTAACATTTTAAGACCTGAAAAAGAATTAAAAGCCTTTACAAAAGTATCTCTTTTTCCAGATGAAGAAAAAGAGGTGAGTTTTTTGATTGATACAAAAGATTTTTCTCACTATGATATAAACACAAATAGCTGGGTAATTGAAAGCGGTCCTTATGAAATTTTAATTGGTAAATCTTCTAGAGATCTTCCTTTATCTAAAAACATTTATGTTCAGTCACCATATCTACCTAAGACTAATTATACTAGAGATACACTCGCACAAGATTTTCTCATTAATCCAAAAACTAAGGCAATTGTAGAACCTTTATTAAGCAGCGCTGCTCAATCCATAACTTCTGATACAAATGCGCAAGAAAAGCTTATAAATTACTTTAAAAATATTCCTATAGGAAGATTTACTACCTTAAGTAATGGAACATTCACTGAAAAAATGCTAAATGATCTTTTATATTCTGCGAATGAAGCTTAATTATAGAATATCTTCATTTATAATTCAAAATAAAATTACAACAATATATCTAAAAACTATATATTAGTGTATTCACATTAAAAAGAACATGTTTCATATAAGTATTTATCAACTTAATACCAAAACATGTTCTTCATTTTCATTATTATATTTATATAACAGTTTTTATAGATTCAGCAATGTTTTCTGCTAATTTTTGCTGACTCACTGGATCCGAACACCTTTTCGCCTCTTCCTCGTTAGTTATAAATCCTGCTTCCACAATTACTGATGGCATATTTGTGCTTTTTATGAATAGTCTGCTATCCTTTGCACCTCTATCATTAAAATTAAACTTCTTAACAATATTGTTATCAATAACTGTTGCTACGTTCTTACTTATCGTTAACTTGTTAGGAGATACCCCACCTTTAAAATTTTGACTTTGCTGTGCCGAACTATAATAAACTTCTACCCCTTTTGCGTCTGGAGCATCCTTTACAGCATTATGGTGTATACTTACAAATAAACTTGCATTTGCTGTATTGGCAATTGTAATTCTATCTTTAAGACTCTGATTGGTCCCTATCGTTTGTACTTCCTTAGGATATCTAGTCATTACAACATTATATCCTCTTTTCTCTAATTCCGTTTTTAACTTAGATGCAACCTGCATATTTAAATCTACTTCTTTATACGTTATGCCTTTAATTGTAGATGCAGCTCCTAGATCACCACCGTAGTTATGACCTGGATCAACCACTATTGTCTTTTTCTTTTTATCAAGGTTAGCTATAGCGGTCATTGCCTGGCTGCTTAAAGTGCTTTGTGTTAATGTTGATGCTTGTACACGTATTGCTGGAGCCAAACTTGACACTATTGCAAAACCAAGTACGAAAGTAACTAATTTCACCTTAAAATTATCCAACTTTCTCATCCCCCTCTATAGTAAATATTACCAGAATATTTTACATAATTAAAGAAGAATTTGAAAATTTTAACTTTAATCCATTAGAAAGAAGACTAATACATTCATATAGCTTATTGTTCAAAAGAACCAACAGTTGGTGTAAACTCTTCTGAATTAAGCTTTTTTTGATAATAATTTGTTCCCCATACACCCACTAGAATCATCACTGATCCTATTACATGGTATAATTGGAAGTTTTCATGTAATACGAGCACACCAGCTGCGATAGATACTATAGTTGATATATTGGCAAATACAGCTGATCTAGAAGCTTCCATTTTAGAAAGCGTATAATTAGCCAGAAAATATGCTACAACTGAAGATAATATTCCAAGATATAATATAGATACTATAAAGTTTATACTTCTTAATGGTATAAAATATTCTGATAAATTTGCATTTATCACGTGATTAGTAATTGAAACAATATTAAAAAATATAGCTCCAATAAGCATCATAAAGTATGTTACTTCAATCGCTGTAAATTGTCGTGATATTTTTCTTGCTATTATATTAAATAATGCAGCTGAAAATACAGCTCCTCCTAGAAGGATAATTCCTAATAGAGTACTCCCTCCTGAATCATTAGAATTTTCCATAAGAATTATCAGTATTACTCCAGATACCGAAAGTATTATACTTACGATTTGCTTAGGAGATGGTTTTTCTTTTAATAGATACACAGCTAAAACTGTCACAACTATTGGTATAAGAGCAATCATAAGTCCGCCTAAAGACGAAGATGTTTTCTTAATTCCATAGGTTTCAAATATAAAGTAAACTATAGGCTCTATAACAGCCAAAATAATAAGCCATTTCATAGGCTTATTTTTATAATTTACCTTTATTACTTTTAAAAATATCAAAATTGTCATTATTAGCAAAGCTGCTAAGAATCTAAACGAAAGTAATTCTATTGGCGTAGCTACACTTAATGCTTGCTTCGAAAATAAGAAGCTTAATCCAAAAATAAAATTAGTTATTATAGCAGTAAAGTATGGAATTATATGTGATTTATTTTTCATATTTATGTCATTTCCTTCCTTGTACATAGATCTTAAAATATGAACTTAAGAGGTCAAGAACTCAAAAGTTATTATAGATCCCTTAAATATATAAATTTCCAAGTAAGTATACTATAAAAAAATACCATCTACAACAATTTATATAGATATATCTAAAAGTACTTTCTTGTTTTTAATATTAGATAAAATGGTATTTTAATAATTTAATGTAAAACTTTAAAGTAAAATATAAATTAATCCAATTTTTATGAATAATTCTAGTAATTTTGAAAAAAATATAATAATGAGCATGAATTTTATAGGAGTGAAATGTATATGAAGGTTGGAATTCCCAATGGATTATTAAATTACAAATATTCTGCTTTCCTTGAGAAGTTCTTTTCTGAACTTGGTGCAGATATTGTTAGATCACCAGATACAAACAAAACAATATTAGATGAAGGTGTAAAGAATTGTGTAAATGAAGCATGTTTGCCTATTAAAATTTTTCACGGTCATGTAAATGCAATAAAAGATAAATGTGATTTAATGGTTATCCCTAGAATTATGCAATTAAGTGAACATGAATTTATCTGTCCAAAATTTTGCGGCTTACCTGAAATGATCATAAATAGCATTCCCAATATGCCAAAAGTTACTATGGTTCCTATTTATGCAACGTCAAAAGAAAAATTATATAAATGGATAGTTTCAACTGGAAGCCTAATAACAACAAACAAAAAAAGAATTCGGGATGCTTATGATAAAGCTTTAATAGCACAAGATGAATATGAAATAGGAATTAAAAGCGATGGATATAAATTAAATATAGCTCTAATTGGCCATCCTTACAATATTTATGATAAATTTGTGAATATGAACTTAGTGAAAAAATTAAATAAATTAGGTGTTGGTATCATAACGGAAGAATTTATAGACGAAGCCTCTATTGCTGACAAAACAACTGAATTATTTAAAAGACCTTTCTGGACATTTGCAAAAAATGCTTATGGGGCATCTACATACTTAGCAGAAAATAAAAAAATTAACGGTATAGTATACATATCTTCGTTTGCTTGTGGTATTGATTCTGTTGTTATAGATCTTATAAAACAAAAAGTGAAAGATTTTCCTTTCTTAGTATTAAAAGTCGATGAACATACTGGAGAATCTGGATTTGACACAAGAATAGAAGCCTTTGTCGACATGTTAGAAAGGAAGTAATGTTATGAAAATTATGACGCCTCATTTAGGAAATACATATCTGGTTACTAAAGCAGTGTTTGATACTCTTGGTATAGACTATATAATTCCGGAATTCAACAGTAAAAAATCATTAGAAATAGGATCTATGTATTCTCCAGATGATATGTGCCTCCCATTTAAACTTATGATGGGAAATTACATACAGGGAATCGAACAAGGCGCAGATACAATAATAATTACTGGAAGCTGCGGACCTTGCAGATATGGAGAATATTGCGAACTCCAAATAAACACTCTAAAAAAATTAGGACATAATTTAAATTTTATTGTATTAGATAAACCGTCAGAAATAGGCCCAAAAGAATTTCTAAATAGGATATCTTCCATCTCATCTAGCAGCAATAAAAATATGCCGCAAAAGCTAAATGCATTACGCATAGGATTTAAAGTTTTAAATCTAATAGATAAAATAGAGGCAAAAGCACATTACTTAGCAGGGTATGAAAAAAATAAAAATGAATGTAAAAAACTCTTAAGCAATTGTAAAATTGATGCCGAAAATAGTAATAGTCCTAATGATATGATAAAAATACTAAACAAATATGATAAAAGACTAGATTCCCTAGAGATATGTAGTGATAGGAATCCAATAAAAGTAGCAATAATAGGAGAAATCTATACAATAATAGAGCCATTTTCGAACCTTTTTATTGAGGATAAACTTATGGAATATGGAGTTTCAACCCAAAGAAAACTTACGCCAAGCTGGTGGGCTAAAAACTCTATTATGTCAGTTGTTGGAATGAATTCTTTAGACATACGAAAAGCTTCTAAAGAATATCTTCCATTATATATTGGAGGACACGCACGAGAATGCATTGGAGAAGCAGTAATGGCGGCACATGATGGCTTTGATGGTGCCATACAAATATTCCCTATGGGATGTATGCCAGAAATTGTTTGCAAAGCTGTGCTTCCTTCCATATCTAAAGATAAGAATTTCCCTATTTTAACTCTTGTAGTTGACGAAATGACGGGTGAAACAGGATATATTACAAGAATAGAAGCATTCCTAGATCTATTGGAAAGGAGAAAGCAAAAATGTATTATTTAGGTGTTGATGTTGGCTCAGTAAGTACTGACATTGTTCTTTTAGATAATAATCTGAATGTCGTAGATAAACTATATTTAAGAACAAAAGGAAAGCCAATAAATGCGATCCAACAGGGGTTTAAAATCTTGAAAGAGAAATACGATGATGAACAAATTAAAGCTGTTGGTACTACAGGTAGTGGAAGACAAATCGCATCCTCTATCCTTGGAGCAGATGCAGTAAAAAATGAGATAACAGCTCACGCATGTGCTGCACTTGCTATAGATAACGATGTTAAGACAATTTTAGAAATAGGGGGACAGGATTCAAAAATAATAATATTAAAAGATGGAGTTGCTATAGACTTTGCGATGAACAATGTCTGTGCAGCTGGAACTGGATCATTCCTTGATAGGCAAGCTGAAAGATTAGGAATTCCAATAGAAGAGTTCGGAGATTATGCTTTAAAATCAATAACTCCACTAAGAATAGCTGGAAGATGTGCAGTTTTTGCCGAGTCTGATATGATACACAAACAACAGCTTGGTTATAATGAGCCTGATATTATAAACGGGTTATGCGAAGCCCTTGTTAGAAATTATCTCAATGATATTGGGAAAGGAAAAGAAATATGCCCTAAAATATTCTTTCAAGGTGGTGTAGCAGCTAACAAGGGTATGAAGGCATCTTTTGAAAAAGCTTTAGGATGTGAAGTATACATTCCTGAACATTATAATGTTATGGGCGCCATAGGTGCCGCAATTATTGCTAAAGAAACTGTTGACAAGACCGGCGCTACTAACTTTAGAGGCTTTGATATTACTGATTCTAGTTTTATATCCACTAGCTTTGAATGTGAAGTCTGCTCTAATCGGTGCGAAGTTGTACGAATAGAAGATGATAGTATAATAATAGGATGCTTTGGAGATCGCTGTGGAAAATGGACCAATACCATTAATGAAAATATTACTAAAGGTGCTTAATAATAAAACCATAATTGTTTCTTACATAATTAAGGATAAAAAATACAGACTAAGCGATTGATTTTAATTACTTAGTCTGTATTGCAATATAATATTAATCTCTTTTATATTTTTTTCTTATATAAAAATAAACTGGAAGACCTATTAAAGTTATTCCTATTCCATATATTGCACTTAATGAATCTGTTATAAAAGTACTTATTAATATGTACAGCCCACCAACTATTCCGATCAATGGAACAATTGGATATAAAGGAACTTTGTATGAAGTTTTTAATTCTTTATGTTTACGTCTCAATATAAAAATCCCACATACGCACATAACAAAAAATATCCACATTACAAACACAGCCAAGTTTGTAAGTTTGTCAAAAGATCCACTTAATACATATAAACTTGCTAGTAATACTTCAAAAGCAAATGTATTTATAGGGGTCTCAAATTTTTCATTGATTTTCCCAAAAAATTTAGGAAAAGGGAAAAGATTATCCTGAGCCATAGCAAAAGGTATTCTAACCCCTGTCATTAGATATCCATTTAGCGCTCCAAAAATAGAAATCATTATGCCTACTGCGATTAAGGCAGCTCCCATATTTCCAAACAATATTACCGCTGCATCTGAAGCTGGCTTGGAAGAAAGTATTACATCGTTAACTGGCATTATATTTATTATTGCTACATTAATTAATATATACACTATTATTATTGCTATTAATCCCATTATTATTGACTTTGGGAGATCTTTTTCTGGATTTTTAAGCTCCCCAGCCATATTTCCTACGCTAATCCATCCGTCGTAAGCCCATAGAGTCCCCAGTATTGCAGCTCCGAATCCTGCTGCTCCTGATGTATTTGAAGCAAATACAGTTGTCGAGAAATCATGAGCTGTACCATTTATTAATCCAAATATAACAATAAAAATTATTGGAACAAGCTTACCAATTGTAGAAATTACTTGAACCTTCCCACCAAGTCTTGATGATAGAACATTTAAAGCCATTACAAAAAATAGAATGCATATAGCGAATATTTTCTGCATCATTGGTGTTAGATCTGGAATAAAATACGTTGCTTGAGTAACAAAAACTATTGATAATGCAGCTGCCACCCCTGGCACATAGATTAAAGTCTGCATCCAACCAAATAAAAATGCCCATTTTTCACTATATAATTCCTTAATATAAACAAAAACTCCACCTGTCTTAGGAATTGCTACTGCAATTTCAGCAACGGTTAAAGCTGAAGCTATAGTTATACATCCACCAATCAGCCAAGCCATTATTCCCAGAGTTGGGGTACCTGCATTTTTAAATACTGATGACGCCTTAAAGAAAATTCCTGACCCTATAACTACACCTATAACTATAGTAATAGCTTCAATAAGTCCTATTTCTTTTTTTAAACCTTTAGGAATAACAGTTTCCTTATTCTTTTGCGTTGATTCATTCATGCTAGTCATCTCCTGACTCAATTTTAAATTTTATATATATAATATTAAATAAAACACTTTTTCTATTGTATAATTCGTAATGAATTTCGTCAACAAAAACCATAATTATATTATTTTGCAAAAATATAGGCCTCATCATTTTCAAGTATAACTTTTAAATTATCTTTTTCATTTCCAAGTGAGTCGAAATCTTCTTTTTTAATAAACAATAATGTTTTATCTTCATTATCTTTCAAAAATCCTTCTATACCACCTTCTAGCGGAGTCAAATCTGCATAAAGCTCACTATCCAGCCAATAGCTTTGCTCAAAATGATTTACATATATTTTTTCTCCATAATATTCTGGCAAGTTTCCGATTTCCTTAATAAGCTCTTGACTCAAGTCCTCTTTTGGATTTAAAATTCTAGTTACTATAACTTCTTCACTTTTATATATCGATAATATAATCATAGCAACCAATACTATTTGTGTAGCAAAATTTCTATTACGCTCTTTTAATATAAAACCTGATGCATATCCTATCCATATTGCTGCGGCAGGATATATCGGTAAAACATACCATGAAATTTTCGTTTTTGAAATAGTATATAATATAAACGGAATAATCATCGACAGCCATATTATCAAATTACAATTTATTAGTTTCCTATCCGTAATATATCTATGGGCTATAGTTAAATATGCCATGCTAACACCTACAAATACAAGATTCCAGTAAAAATATGACCATTGCAAATGTTCAATGTAGTAACACTTTCCGCCAATATGCCCTTCTAAAGGTCTTGATGTTCTTGCTAGCAAATCAAATTCTATCATAGTCTTAAAAAAATCTATTCCATCATTGGAATATCTCAAGATTGCCCATATAAGAATCGGAAAAGATGCACTTAATACTAATGCCAGAATTTGCTTTAATGTTAATTTAAATAAATTTTTACTAAATATTAAATATAATATTCCTATAAAAAAGATATTACCTGCATGGAAACTTTTAGTTAAAAAAGCTGCTGAAAATGATAATCCAAATACATATAGCCATTTAGTACTCCTTTCAATTAAAATTAAAGACATTACTGATATTGTAAAAAATAAAACGTATATGGCATCTGCATCTCCGGTTCTTGCACAATGCTCTGTAATAAATGGTATTGTTGTTGTTAAAACAATTGTCGCAATCAGAGATGTCAATCTCCCATATATATTGAAACTAAAAATTGCTACGAGTACTATAGTTATTATTGCTGCAAATGCAGAAAATACTCTTAGTCCTAAAGCATTAAATCCTGCAATTTTATATCCCATAGCTATTGCCCAAAAGCTTATTGGTGGTTTCAAATTCCAATAATCATTTTTATAAGCATATGTATTTACTATATAATTGCTATTTTTTATCATCTCATAAGCGCTAACACCATGTCGTGCCTCATCCCAGCTATATATAGGAATGACACCTAAATTGTAAAATATATTAAAGGATGCAATTAACAATATAACTATTAATATAATGTAGTAACATTTTTCAACAAGCCCTATAATATTATCAATTAACTTTGTTCTAAACATGCTCATACTTTGCTCTCCCTGTAATATACTTAATATTTTAATTTCATAAAATCATTTACTATATTAACCTTAGCTTGAAAAATATATACATTCTTAAAAATGTGAATCAGCCTTTTCCATAACTTGCACCCACAAGGAACACAATGTCCACAGATTTCATTACAATATGAATTCATATAGAATAAAAAAGTAACTTTCAGTCTAGAACCAAAAGTTACTTTTATAATCAACTATTACACTATTACTACTAAAATTAAATTTTTCCCTTTAATTAATATTTATCAACCACAGTACCTAAGACAGCATGTTTTATAATAGGATTGTTCTCGATTGCCTTTAGTTCTTTTGGACTTCCAACCACTACAGCTCCAATTATTCTAATATCATTCTCATCTATATTTTTTATATACTGAGTATGCCCTATATCCTTTAACTGTTTAATCGCTGCCTTAAAGTTCTGCATTCTACCATCTGTATCACTCCTAAACTCTCCTGCTCCATCAATAGATTTTATCCCAATAACATCGAATGCTGGATTATTAACTTCAATTGTTTGCTTACAATCTTCTATATTCCTCTTGTTTTATTTGATTAGTTTTTAAATAGTAGTTAATTTGATTAAGCAATTTTTCTTTATCTTCTGGTAAACTTCCTCTTAGAGAAACATAATTTGATGCGTGATTGCATCTAAATGTAACTGATTCATTGACATTAATATGTTGTATTAATATCCCTATCTCATTTAATATTTCTCTATCACTTAGAAGTTTAAATTCTTTCCTTAATATTTTATTATACAAATCCGTTTCTTCTTCAACCATAAGAGTTAATACGCCTAAATAATTTGGAGCCATATCGCTTATTAATTTGCCTGTTTTGATTGCATGAATATCGCTCTTTTCAATGCCACCAACTCCAGCTATAACTGTTACTGATAGTAAGATATCAGCATTTTTAACTATTCTAGCAGCATCAATTATCTCGTTACTACTCACTCCTTTATTTATATCGTTTAAAACCTCATCGCTTCCACTTTCAACGCCCATATATATCATATATAAACCTAAATCTTTAAGTTCTTTCAACTCTTGATGAGTTTTACCTAATATTGATTTTGGTGACCCATAAAGCGTTACTCTCCTGCATTCAGAAAATGTATTTCTTATAAGCGTTAATATTTCTTTTAATTTTTCCGTTGGAATGATTAAAGCATCACCATCTGCCAAAAATATTTTTTCTACATAAGAATACATTTCTCTAAAGTAATTTACGTCTGCTTTAATATCTTCCAAAGATTTTATTGTAAATTTTTTAGATTTATACATATTACAAAAATTACATTTATTATGAGAACACCCTAAAGTTACTTGTATTATAAGACTATTACTTTCACTTGGAGGCCTATATAGTGGATAATCGTACATTATCAAACCATCTCCCCTGTTATTCTTTAATTAATATAGTATTTTTTAAGTTCTAACACTATCTACATATATATTTCTACTTCATTAAATTCTTTATAAGTATTTATTCTTAAATTAGTGATATTCTAATATATATTTATCCGAAGTATATTTACTTGCATTTCATATGATAGCATCAAACTCATAAATATAACCTTCTATAGATTTTACTACAGAAGGTTATATTTATGAAGTGCGTTTTCTAATATTAATATTTATATAACATAACTATACTCTGAGAACCAGATCCAATAGTCCAGAAAATTACATAGTCCCCTCTTTTAACTTTACCTTCCTTTATCGATTCATACAATGCTATGAAAGGGCTAGTAGTTCCAGTATATCCATATTTATTTCCTATATAGATACTCTTATCTTCTCCTATATCTAAAAGTTGTCTTATATTTTTTATATTTATAAACGCAAACTGAGAAAAGCAAAACATCTTAATATCTTCATTTTCTAAGCCATTTTTCTTCAGCATCTTTTTAGCAATCTCTGCTGCGGGATAAACACATGCCCCACCATCAAATGGCAACCATTTCAAATAAAGTTCGCTTACATCTTTTGATTTGAAAAAATTAGAGAATCCTTCACTTGGATACATAATGTTATGACTTTCCTCTGTGTTTATATAATATTCTGCATCAACTATCCCACACTCTTCTTCAACTTTTTCTAAAATTATTGCACATGCAGCATGTCCATAATTTCCATAGCAAAGCTCATTATTTGGGTCAGCTAATGAATCAACATCATCACAACCAATAATTAATGCTCTTTTAGCTCGCTTCGACGATTCTAAATAATTTGACATATTCTCTAATGCAACAGTCATGCCAGCACAATTAGCATTCATATCAAAACACATTACATTTCTTCCTGCATTTAATTCCTTATGTATTAAAATAGATGTTGCTGGTGCTACATATTCCGATAATATAGATGAATAAACTAGTACATCTATATCACTACCTGTCAAGTTAGCCTTATCTAATACTGATTTTGCTACTTTTACTGCTAGAGATAAAGTTGTCTCCTGTTCATTAAACATAAATCGTTTATCTCTACCCATTATATCTACTAATAAATGTTCTACATCTTTATCTTGTTTTTCAAAATGTTTTAAATAAATATCATTTGAAACAACTTCTGATGCATGACAAACATCAATACAACTTAGTCTTATTCCCATAATAATCTCCTAGCTAATGTAATTCAATTTAATATTATAAATTATGTATCATTTTAAATTATTTCAATTACCAATCCAGTGTTCCTACTTATTCTTGATAATTGCATCTTTAAAGTAATATTGCTACCAACATTTGCTATAACCTTTACAAACTTGCAAGCCTTGTACATTTGAAAACATCCTTCTAACATTGGTAACATCTCTTGTCTTGAAACGTTTAACTCTCTTGCGTCAAAATTCAATACATATTCTGAAGTTTGTATAGGAGATAGTTCTTTTCTAAAATCTTCAACAAAACTATTAGCATCGTTTGGTTCAAACATTCCCCATATCCTTATATTAATCTCCTTTTTTGCTTTGTCCAAAGACAGTTGATACTTTTTCATTTACTACACCTAACCTTTCTTTATTTAAATTGTTACCATATACACATATTTCAATGATTTTGTATCAAAATAAAAAGGTACCTATTAATTATTAATAGGCACCAAAAATAAACAAATGACTAATGTTTATATAACTACATTTTGGCAACCTGGCAATCATTGAAAATGAATTTCTTTAGACCCATAGCTTTGCGGCCCTACCTTTCGGCAAGTGTGCTATTATCAATGCATATGATATGCATAATTTTACACTTATTTTTGATAAATTTCAATATTTATACCAATATTTTTACCATTAATGGCATTAAAACTAATTTTAGTAAGTTATATTTATAATTTCTACTTATTTTGAAAAGATTCCTTGAATTCTTTCTTAATAACTAGGAAATCTTCTAAATCATTCAAAAACTGAAATAATAACGCTCTATTTTCAAATTCGTTTCGATTTTTAGGCAAATCCATTTTTTCATAATCTTTCCTAAGCAAATTTAGTTTATCTATAAGCTCTACACAATCATTATCTTCCTTAAGATTCATTGCAACTTCATTTGTAAATTCTGATAATATTCTAGTTTGATCATAAGTCATATAAAATCTCGAGAAATGCCTCTTCATTCTTTTCATTGTATCTAGCTGTATTATTCTCATCTCTATATAACTCAAATAATAATCATTTTTTTTAAATAAATGGTTATTATTTATTATCTGCGCCATAAATTTAGACTTATTAATTAATTCCTCAACGCTCACTGATATTTGCTTTTCATAAATTGGTACAGCTTGAGTAACAAGGCTTACTGCCATATCTGATAATATAGCTCTATAATAATCTTCTATTCTTTCTTTGTTTTTTTCAAATTGTTCTTCCAATGATGCGGTATATAAATTAAACATCATTGCTACTCCAATTCCTATTACAGTTAATTGTGCTTCGTTTATAATCCATGAAATATTTATATTTGTGCTTGTAAGTAAATGTGTTGATAATACAGATCCAACTACCATTCCTTCCTCTATTTTTAAAATTATTGTTGTTTGTATAAATATAATTAAAAATAATCCGAATATGATTGGGTTATTTCCAAGTAATAAATATAGCATAAACGACAAAAGAATGGCTAATGCAGAAGCAATTATTCTTCTCCCTGCAACTAATAAAGATTCTTTTTTTGTATCTTGAATACTTAGGATTGCAATAATTCCTGAAGTCACTCCAAATTGTAAACCAACATAATTTGATATAATAATTGCTATTGTAGCTGATAATGCCATTTTAAGAGTTTTAGATTGTAAATATTTTATCATTTTTACTTTCTCCTACCATGCTTAAATTCTTATTCATTATATAATCTTCACTTTTGCATGTAGCTTGCCTTTCATATGTATCTTAACTAAATAACGCTTTTTGCACACGTGTTCCAGATTTATAATGAAATATATACCTCCTTCATTGAGATTATAAGAGGCATATATTTCATTACCTAGAAACTTTTTTTAATTTTTTATTTTCATACATTTTATAATCAGCTTTCTTTAACAGCTCTTCTAAATTATCTGCTTCATTCAGCTTATAACTAGTTAATCCAAAACTTATTTCTAGTTTATATGTTTTACCTTCTGAATCTTCTATTATTTTTAATCTTTTTTGTATTTTATCAATAATTTCGTTTACTTGTCCACTATCTATTTTAGGAAAAATAACAATAAATTCATCTCCACCATGTCTAAATACAGAATTATTTTCTCCTATGTTTTCTTTAATACAATTGGCAACTGTTTTTATGTACCAATCACCTTCATCATGCCCAAATTTATCGTTTACTAACTTTAGACCATCAATGTCAATAAAACATATAGAAAAATCTCCACCCTCAATTTTCGCTTTCATATAATTATCTTCAAGGATACTCAATCCGTATCTTCTATTAAAAATCCCAGTAAGTTCATCAATGTTGGCTAGTTTTTTTAAATTTTCTTTTTCTTTCTTCTGATTTGTTACATCAGCAATTGCCAATAATATGGTACTTTTCTTACCAAAATATAATTTAATAGATGATATAAGCATTGCTATATTTTTTTCTGCTTCAGTTGTAATAACCATCTCCTGATTTTCAAGTCTTTCATTAAGTTTTATTTTTTTAATCAACTCATCATTATTTTCAACTTTGGAAAATGTAATATTTCTTATATTTAATTTTTTATCCTTTCCAAATAACTTGCTTTTAAAATCCTTCCCCTGCTTATTTATAAGGATTACATCTTCTGTATCATAATCTACCAAAAACATCGCCCCAGGCGCTACTTCAAATAGTTTATAAAAATTCTTTCGGCTTTCATTAATATCTCTAAAAGCCTTAATTATGCTCTTTTCTGCCGGAGCAAATATGAATAAAATTTCGAATAATATTAGTATCAATGTTATAGCTAATAAAATAATTTCAATATTCTTTATCATTAAAATTTTTTCTTTGGCATCTAAGTCATACTGAAAAACTATATCATCCATTCCTTTAAGAAACACCTTTTCATTATCCTGGATTATTTGCATTTTACTTGAAAATTCACTTTTGTTATAATTACTGCCCTTTACCATATCTATAATCTCATGAGAACTATTAATCATTGCCTCATGTGGTTTCTTTATAGCTAAAAACATATCTTCAATTTTTTTATTGCTTATTTTCGAAATCCCCTCTTCAATATTCCCTCTTTGCAAATCAGTATTAGATTTTTCCCATATTTCTAAAGCTGAAGCTAATTCATCTATATATAAATCTTCCGTTTCCTTATTTTCTGATAAATAAATAGCATATACATCTTTTGAAATCTTTTGACTAAGCATTCTTTGCCTTCCTGCAATATTTATTATTCTAGAATAGCTCATTTCATTATTTATATTATATTGCACTATTATTTGGCTTAGTAATAATGCAAAAATAATTATGCACAATGCTAATATATATCTTTTTCTTATCGTTTTTATAACTCTAGTATATCTAACTGAATTCTTCTCCATTGTTTTCTCCTAAGCTACTAATACTAAATAGTTTATTTTTAAACAAATCATCCTACTTATTAACTATATATAATTTACCGATTACTTTTTACTATATATTGTCTACCTTATCTCATTTCCAACTTCAATATTTTATTTAAATATGCTCCATTTTAACAAGAAAATTATAACATACTCTTTCATTAAAATATCGAATTTTTAAACTTAATACAAATAAATGTATTAATATATATAATTATTAACATTAAATACAACATCACATTATTTTTCGTCCTATAAGTACTCAAATTATTTTTAAGTGAACTTATCATGTAATATTTTCAAATAGAAATTATATATTATGCTTTCGAATAGTCATTTAGAGATTATTTATAAAATTTTTTATATATGTTAAACTAATTTTATAAAAATTTAAGGGGGGGATTAAATTGTTGAAGATATACGAACAAATTTCATGTGATATAAAACAAAAAATAATACTTGATCAAATGCCTCAAGGTGCTAAACTACCATCAATTACATCCCTCTGCAAAGAATACAAATGCAGTAAAGGAACTGTGATTAAAGCCTACGATAACCTATGCAATGAACATATAGTTTACTCTTCACCTCAGAGTGGATTTTACGTTGCTGATAACCTTGTACGATTTAATACAAATCAAACTAATATTTATGACCTATCGACTGGTAACTCTTTAGTTAGCAATATCCCAATAAAGGACATTCAGCATTGTCTAAACTCAGCCTTAGAGCTCCATGGCAACATGTCTCTAAATATGGATTTAGAAGGACTTCCTTCTCTACGTGAACTGTTAACTGATTTACTTATGAAGGATGATATATATTCTAAAAGCAAAAATTTAATTCTATCTCAAGGTATTCTACAAGTATTAACTCTTTTTTCAAAGATGGAATTTCCAAACGGCAATGATACTATACTTATCGAGGATCCATCTTATACTTATTATATAAACTTTTTAAAGTATGAGAATATGAAAGTTAAAACTATAAAAAGAGATGTGAATGGAATTAATTTATATAAACTTGAAGAAATATTTAAAACCCAAAATATTAAATTCTTTTATACGATTCCTAGAAATCATAACCCTTTAGGCACTTATTATTCATTAAATCAAAGAAAAGCAATAATGAAGCTTGCCCATACTTACAATGTATATATTATCGAAGATGATTATTTTTCAGATTTAAGCACCTTGTCAAGATATTCACCTCTTTACTATTACTCGGATTTTAGGAATTGTATATACCTTAGAAGCTTTTCAAAGACAATACCTTATATACGAATTGGTGTAGCTATAATTCCTGATGATTTAATTAATGGCTTTAGGGAATGGATGAGATACTCATATTATTTTTCATATTATATGCCATCATTGGTGTCTCAAGCAACACTTGAATCATATATAAAAAGCTCTATATATAATAAGCATGTAACTATTCTTTCTAACAATTTAAAGGACACTTTAAAATTATTTAGGAAAATAACTTCTACTTGGGACTCAAATTTAGTTAAGATACTTGGCGGAAGTTCTGGTTATTATTCTACTATAAGATTAGCTCCTCATATCAGCTGTAATAAATTATTAGACAACTTAAAAAGCAAAAATATCTTTCTAGCCCATAATTCAGCATCATACTATAATACAGAGAATTTTGACAATAGTCTAAGACTTAGTATTGCTAGAATTAATTCTGCTGATTTGAAATTAGCATTAAATATTATTTATGATGAAATATTAAAATTATCACAAATACAATAATAAAAGATCTAAGGGTTATATTCTCTCCCTTAAATCTTTTATAATATTAAGCAAATTGTGGTAAATAATCTTTATGTGCCTCTAGTAATTCATCCAATAATATTTTTGCCATTTTCTCTGATGGAATTAATGGATTAATAGTTAATGCAAGAAGTGCTTTATGATAATCCCCTTCAACTGCTGCTTCAACTACTAAACGTTCAAATGATTTTATTGTTTGAACCAATCCATTCACACTTACTGGTAATTTTCCCATAGCAATAGGTTTAGGCCCATCCTTAGTTATAATACATGAAATTTCGACTGCCGAGTCATTCTCTATTCCTTCAATAGCCCCATTGTTTTTAGTATTAACTGGTTGAATATCTCCCTTGTTGTTATAAATAGAGTTAATTAATCTGCAAGCTGCATCTGAATAATATGCTCCACCTCTTTTTTCTAATTGCGGTGGCTTAATATCTAAATTTTCATCTTTGTATAGTTCAAATAAATCATTTTCTAATCTCTTAACTACTTCTGCTCTAGTTTCTCCCTTAGAAAATTCTTTTAATTCTTCTTCAAGCATATCTGCTGTTTGAAAGTAATACCTATGATATGGGCATGGCATCATTCTAAGAGCTTTAATAAATTCTGGATTCCACTCTAAATCTTGAATATTTTTTACAATTGACCCCAGTTTACCTTCTGCTAGTGAGTCTATTACTTTATCAGTAATTTTTTCACCATCTAAATAAATTTCTCTACCAAATACCATATGATTCAATCCCATGAAATCCATAGTAATTCTGCTATGATCTACTTCAAGCATGTCCGCTACTGCTTTTTCCATTCCAATTGGAACATTACATAATCCAATAACTTTTTTATTATTTCCATACCTAAGAAGAGCCTCTGTTACCATTCCTGCAGGATTTGTAAAATTTATAAGCCATGCATTTGGACATAGCTCTGACATATCCTTATCTATATCTAAAATCACAGGTATTGTTCTTAATGCTTTAAACATACCTCCTGCACCATTTGTTTCTTGTCCTATTACGCCATGGCTTAATGGTATTCTTTCATCCTGAATCCTAGAATCTAACAGACCAACTCTTAATTGTGTAGTTACAAAATCCGCATCCTTTAGTGCCTCTCTTCTGTCTAAAGTCAAATGAATTTGCATAGGTACGCCAGCTTTTTTAACCATTCTTTTAGCTAATTTCCCTACAATATCTAATTTTTCTTTTCCGCTTTCAATATCAACTAGCCATAATTCCCTTACCGGAAGTTCATTATACCTTTTTATAAATCCTTCCACTAATTCTGGAGTATAGCTCGATCCCCCACCAATTGTTACTATTTTAATTCCTTTTCCCATCAGATATCCTCCTATATATTATAAAATATAAGCATAATCATTTTTAATTTTTTAGTTAATAATTTAAGAATTTGTTTATATTGGTATACTTATTTTTTATTCTTTAAGTAATTTATTTAAATGCTCTTATAGGAAATTTCCTCTTCTATGCTTTATATAAAAATTGTATTTTCTCTTATTTACATAAAATTCTAACAGATCTGTTTTCTATATAGTAACTCAATATAATCCTCTATTCAATAATATAAAAACACAACTGTACTAGTACAGTTGTGTTTTTATTAAATCCAGAAGCACTTTAATGGTAAAAATACTATCTATCAATATATTTAATAATATCTTTACGAAAAGCCTTGACTACTATTTCCCAGTAATCTACACCTTTAAATGCTTTGCTTTATATATGATAATAATTTTTAGTTATATATCTTTAAAATTTATTAATTCAATGTTTTTTTCATTAATAAACTTTATTACTTCTTTATTAGTTAATGTTTCTAATTCCTTTACTCTTGGATATGCATATGAACTACTACTAAGAATCTTAGAATCAAGATATCCTGGGTGGCACATAATTTCTAAAGAATCTACATTAATATTATCTTCCAAAAGGTTTATTAACATTTGGGGTTCAATCATAGAAAGATTATAGAAACTATCAACAAACTTAGTTGTTGTTTTAATGCTTTCATACTTTTCTTCTCCAATTACCTTAATATGTCTAATTGGTATATTATGCTCCTTTGCTAACTCAGCAACTACCTCAAAAACACTCTCAATAGAATGTACATGATGATGTGTATCTATATGTGTTGGAACTATCCCAAAAGATAAAAACTTTTCAAATTGTTTTCTAAATTCCCTTCGTATATCTTCAATACACGCTGACTCAACCATCTTATCATATTTTAAAAAATTTCCTTCACTATCAACTAAAGTTTTCACATTCTTTGATAAAGGTCTTCCTGCGGTAAGTACCAGGTGAATTCCTACACCTAATTTAGAATTTTCTTTCGCCAAATTAACTGCATGTTCCGTTGTCTCCATATTACACATTAATGTGGTAGATGTTACTATTCCATTTTTGAATCCTTCAATTATGCCTAAATTAATTGCTTTTGAAATACCAAAATCATCTGCATTCATTATTAATCTCATATCTTTCTCTACTCCTTATACTTAATATTTTAATCTAACAGAAATATATTTATAATAACATAATAATCCACATTATTTTTATCATCAATAGCTCCAAATAATAATCATATTATACATATCTCTTATTTTTAGTCAGCATATATTTCGTGATATAAACCTGAGACATAGATCACTGCCTATATATGCCTAAACTAGTATTACAATATAATATTCAAGGATTCAGTAATTATTTTACTTTTTTTCTCTTCATTAATCATATCAAGATATTCCTCAAGCTTTTCATGCCACTCCTTATCACTTTCAGTTCCATAATCCACATCCATAACTGAATCATTTGGAATATACTTAAGTAACAGTGATATTTCAAAATCATCTAAGACCTTAAATATCTCAATGAATTCATAATCAAATATGCAATCAGAGCCAAGAACATCTACTAAGTCTCTAAGACTATGAATTTCCTTCCTTATAATTTGTATCTTATCATCCACTTTATCACAATCTCTAATTTCTTCAGTTATATCCTTAAATCTGCTGTTCTCTAAACTTTCTCCATCTTCATATCTAATTAAATTTTCATCTTCATTTTTAAATGTGATAAATGTATTTTCCAATTTATTATTTTCAATATTCTTCTTAATACTTGGCATAATCTTGTAAATAGTTTTATTTATATAATTAATAAAATTTATATCATTTATATTAAACTCCTGGCAAATACCTTCAACTATCCTAGATATTACTTCATTAAATTCCTCTTCTTTCAGCTCTCCTAACTTATTTTTAAGATAACGTCTTTCAGTATCTGTTATATCTAGAGTTATTCCTCTCTTCCCTAATACCATACATCCTAAATAATTAGTCAGAACCAATTCAAAGATATTTATTAATATATGATCTGAATTTTTATCAAAGCTTTTAAGCAAATTTTCAATTTCATAGCTATCAAAGTGGGAACAAAATTGATTTTCAAAGTCTATTTTTTTTAAATATTCGCTTATATATTCTATTCCTACTAACTCCATCTCATCTATAGCTAATGGATAATCTATAGATCCCTGCATTTCATGAGCCGCAAACCTACTATCATATTCTATAAAAAATAATGAAATCCCGTAATCTATAGTATCTATATACGCATAATTACTTGTTTTTAATTTACTTTTTTGCACGTTCTTTAATAGTTCTTTACTTTCTTCTATTTTAGTCTTTAAAACTTTTTCCCCTTCAGAAAACAAATATTTCATTGCATTTTCTTTTATTAACGTAATCTTTTCCTTTATTGATGTTTTGCCTTTTAGAAAGCTACCTATAGTATAATAAATTGATAACATTATTTGCTCTGCAACTTCAACTCTTACCGAATAGCTTTCAGCTTTTGTATAATAATTTGCAGTTTCTCTTAAAATATCTAATATTTGAACTTGAATATTTTCTAGTTCTTTATTATTTAATATATCATTTGAATGAAATACTTGTAGTAACGATTGAAAATAATGTTCCTTACTTAATAAATTTTCAATGGTATCATTTCTGTCAATAATATAATTATCCACTATAGCTCTTCATCTCCATCCACATTTAAATAATCAGAAACCCCATATTTAATATTATGAGCTATAGTATCCAAATACTTATATCTAAGTAGCTCTAAAGATCCTTGGCATTCATTATCGAAATAGCCTTTCATTAAATTAATTAATTCAATGTCACCTATTTCTTCCATAGTTTCATTTTTATAATAATAAAATGTTTCTATTAGCTCCTCTATAGTTTCAATATAATTGTATTGAGAAATATATGGCGAATCGCAAAAGGTTGATATTATTTGTTTTATTATACCTCCGCCAAATTCAACTCTGCCATTCTTACTTAAAGCTTCGCTTCTTATCTCAACTATCTCTTTAACATTTTCTTCACTCAGCTTTAATCCATATTCCACTGTTTCCTCATTACACTGCAAAATCTCTTCAAAAGTTTGTTTACTTATTATAGAATCAGAAATAGACATAAGATAATTTTTCATAAATAACACCATCCAAACTTTTTTATTTTTAAGTATTGACTTCTCTTTTTAAATATGTTATGATTATTATATATAGATAATCTAAATATCTTTCTAACAATTAATTCTATCATCGGCTATATGGAAAGTCAATGGTATTTTTTTATGCCCATTTTGTATAAATAGCAACTTTTATGAATTAATATAAAATCCCCAATAATTAAAAAGACTGTTAAATATCAAAATTTATTAGATATTTAACAGTCTTTTTAATTATTAGGCCCAAATTTAACAACTTTGATTTTTTCAATAGAATAACAAAACACTGAATCTTCGCCAAATTAAATAAATGCCTATCTTTATTTATATAAATTAACTTCTTGTCAATTTTTTGCATTAATAATCTATATAGATAATACAATTATATAACCCAATCACCGTTTTTAAATACTTGGATTTTTTCTCCCTCAGCAGTCTCACCTATTATTTCAAGCTCTTCCGAACCTACCATAAAATCTACATGAGTTAATGAATCATTAGCTCCATTTTTTATTAGTTCTTCTTCCGACATATTGTCACCATCTTTCAGACAAGTTGGATACGCTTTTCCAAAAGCAAAATGACATGATGCATTTTCATCAAATAATGTATTAAAGAAAATTAGTCCCGAATTTGATATAGGTGAGTTATAACCAACTAGAGCAACTTCACCTAAATATCTAGCCCCTTCATCTGTATCTAGTAATCCTTTTAATATTTCTTCTCCTTTTTCTGCAGTAAAGTCAACTATCTTACCATCTTTTAATGTCAACTTAAAGTTATCAATCAAATTTCCTCCATAGTTAAGTGGCTTTTTACTAGTTACATAGCCGTTTACTCCATCTCTCTTTGGAAGGGTGAATACCTCTTCTGTCGGTATATTAGCAACAAAGTTAATACCATCTTTAGAATTCTCTTCACCACTTAACCATAGATGTCCTTCTGGAAGTTCTACAGTTAGGTCTGTGCCTTCTGATTTATAATAAAGATATTTAAAATTCTTTTCATTTAAATAATCTTTTCTATTTTTTAATTTTTCTAAATGTTCATTCCACGCTTCAATAGGTGATTCCTTATCAGCTCTTACTATACTAAAAATTGAGTCCCAAAGATTTTCTACTGCATCTGCTTCTGATAAATCAGGGAATACTTTTCTTGCCCATCCCTTTGTAGGTATTGAAACAACACACCATTGAACTTCATTACTCATCATGGCAGCGCTAACATCTTTCATAGCTCTATTTGCTGTTTTTGCTAAAGTGGAAATCTTATTAGGATCTACTCCGCTTAATAGCTCTGGATCTCTAGCAGAAACACTTATAAATGCAGTTTTCTCCTTTATAAGTTGCTCTCTTGATAATACAGCATGTTTTGGCTCCCTTTTAAAACTCTCCATAGGAGCCTTATTGTATTTTATCAAGGCAAGTTCTTCATCATTGTAATCAACTATAACATTAATAGCACCAGCTTCATAGGCTTCTTCTGCTATCAGTCTAGCAAACTCTGCACATTCTATTGGTGAATTTATAAGCAATTGTTGCTTATCTTGTAAATTTATGCCTTTCTTAACAACGAGCTCTGCATATTTTCTTAATGTATCTGTATTCATTTTGCTTTCCTCCACATTTTTCCTTAAGTTTTATTATCATAATTATAGCATATCTTACTCTATAAGTTTTTATTTAAAACCTGAATAATATGCTTTCATTTACATCTATTTCGATAAATGTAATATAAAAATATAACATTTATTAAAATAGAAACTCAGATTTCATTAGAAATTATCTGCTTAAAAAAATATATGTTATTTATAACGATCATTCGTATTTAAAAGGCCCAATCTAATAAAAATCGGGCCTTGATTACTAAAATGTAATTACTTTTGATCATTAATTTTTTTCTATGCCATTTTTATAGGAAATCTTTCATAAATTCCTTGATCTTATCTATTTTAACTTCACTTTCAACAAGTGATTCTCCATTTTTTAAAAAGCTAACTTTATCATGAAAAGTTGATTTCTCTTCTTTATATAAAATTCCCAAAGGAATCTTGTCTCCCCATTCCATTGATTTTTCAATAGCCTTCAATTTATTGCTTGGATCGTATCCTTTTCCAAGCTTATAAACTCTTTTATTATACCATTGGAATGTATTAACTTTATTAAATGACACACATGGCTGTAAAATATCAACAAGAGCGTATCCTTTATGATTAATAGCTTCAATCATAACTTTCTTCAAATGCTCCTTATCTCCACTAAATGCTCTAGCAACAAAACCGGCACCAAGCGTTATTGCAAGCGCTACTGGATTCATAGGAATGTTATTTGACCCATTTGGCTGAACATCTGTTACATGTCCGATGTCAGTTGTAGGTGATGCTTGTCCTTTTGTTAACCCATATATTTGGTTATCGTGAACAAAATGTGTTATATCTACATTACGCCTAATATTATGAATAAAGTGATTTCCTCCTTCTCCATAAGAATCCCCTTCTCCTGTATTTACTATTACAGTTAATCTTTTATTTACAATCTTTGCCGCAACTGCAGGTGGTAATGATCTTCCATGAAGGCCACAAAATCCATTAGTATTTATATATTGAGGTGTTTTAGCAGCTTGACCTATTCCACCAACAATAAGCACTTCGTGTGGAGCCTTACCTAAATCTATAAGTGCTTGCTTTAGAGCATCAAGAATATTATGATCCCCACATCCTGGACACCAAGCTGTTTCTGATGTTAGAAATATTTCATTATTCATTATTGCTCACCTCCAATTAGCTTACTGTATATTTCTTGAGATGAAATAGGTCTTCCATCATATTTTAAGATACTGCTATTGCATTCAATACCTGTATATTCTCTAATAAGTCCTGCTAGTTGTCCTGTCGCATTTTGCTCTATGTTTATTATATTTTTTACTTTTTTTGCATACTTCCTAAGATTTTTCTCAGGTAAAGGCCAGACATCCCCAAATACTAATGAGCAGTATTTATTATTATTTCCTGAACGTCCATTAAGAAGTTTTATAGCTTCCTTAACCGGACTATATAATGATCCCCATGCTAAAATTAAAGTATCTGCATTTTCTTCACCGATGAATTCAGGTTCTAAAAGTTCTTCTTTTAAATATTCCATTTTCATTAGTCTCTTATCATTCATTTTATTTCTTACTTCACCTGATTCAGTAATATGTCCATATTCATCATGTTCATCACTATCTACCAATACTGTCAATCCTGGTATTTTACCTGGCGTTATACGTGGCGAAACACCTGTCTTTGTTAATTCATAACGCTTATAATCTTTAGCATTTATATATTCATCATCTTTTAAATACCTTTCTACTTTAATCTTATTAAAATTAAAAGGCTTTACAGTTCTTATACTATCAGCTAAAAACTGATCTCCAAGTAAAATAACTGGTATTTGATACTTATCAGCAAGATTAAATGCTCTTATAGTTTGATAAAATGCATCTTCTGGTTCCCTTAATGCTATTACCATTTTAGGTATTTCCCCTGGTGATGAGGCTATAACAAATTTCAAATCTGCTTGTTCTGTTCTTGTTGGCAAACCTGTTGTAGGCCCAGGCCTTTGTATCTCTGCTATTACAAGAGGCACCTCAAGCATTCCGGATAAGCCTACTGCCTCTACCATTAGCGCAAATCCTCCTCCAGACGACCCTGTCATTGCTCTAACACCTGCATAAGAGGCTCCAATAGCCATATTTATTGAAGCAATTTCATCTTCAGCCTGTTCAACCACAATTTCTGCTTCATTCATCTTTGAAGCAAGATAATTCATTATACTTGTAGATGGTGTCATTGGATAAGCAGAATAAAACTTACATCCTGCTGCAATAGCCCCAAGAGCAACAGCATCATTTCCTCCAATTAAAATACTCTCATCATTGTTCTTAGGTTCAATTTGATACTTTGCTGCAACTAGCTTGTATCCTTTTTCAAATGCATTGAAATTTTTATTGGCGATTCCCTCTTTGAACTTTTCTGCTAACACTTCCTTAATGCCACTTAAATCCAAATTAAATAACTTTACAAAAACGCCCAAAGCTATGCTACCATATACTTTTGGATTTCCAATGCTTTTAGCTAAAGCCTTAAGAGTAAGGCCAAAGAATCTTTTATCCTCAAGCTTAATTTGCTCGTCAGCAATTATAAACCCATCTTCCTTTAATCTGCCGATGTGAAGATCTATTGTTTCTCTGTCTAAAGCGATTATTCCATCGATATCATCCCAATGGGAATTTATTTGCTCATTTCCAAAGCGTATTTGAAAAAAATTATGCCCGCCTCTTACCCTTGACATATAGTCTTGTATAGTAAATATTTCAAAGCCTTTTCTTTTTAAAACTTTCTCTAATATAGAGGAAATGGTCTCCATTCCTAGCCCAGCTGCTCCTCCAATTAAAATATTATAAATCATAAAATTCCTCCCCTCTAAAAACGCTTATAAATTGCATGCTGATAATATTTTATTATTGTTTCTCAGTATTATGACTATATATAATCTTTAAACGAATAAAACCTACATTTTTTAATATATCAAAACAACCTTTTAATCATATGCTAATATTGACACTAATTTATTGATAAGGTGATTGTTATAGCAAAATATTCTGGTTTAGATATAAATACGCTTCAACTTCTAGGTGCAGGCACGCAAGGCAAAGTATATAAAATCGACTCAGAAAGGTGTATAAAAATTTTTAAGAAAAGACACGTATGTGCTGATGAAATAGAAACTTTAGCAATGGCACAAATAAACTCACATTTTCCTAAGCTCTATACCTTTAGCGAGAACTATATAGTACGTGAGTACATTAAAGGAATAGAGCTAGATAAATTCTTATCAACCAATCCTCTTAAGGGAAATATTTCACAGGGAATTATTGAACTGTATGAATCCATGAATTCAGTAGGATATAGAAGGTTAGATGCCGCACTATTTCATATTTTTATAACTACTTCAAATAAAATTAAGCTCATCGACACTGCTAGAGCAATGAAAAAGAAAGTCATATATCCTGCTTTAATTATTAAAGGTTTAGATGATTTCGGATACAAAAATGAACGAAAGTACTAAAATAGAACCATCTCCACAATTTATTGTAGTGTGTGGAGATACTGTTGCTGGAAGCAACAAAGAAGAAGTTCTAGCTTATCAATTAGATAGATTCCGAAACATAATCGAGAACTATCATCCAAATAAGTTATTACTTCCAATAGTAGGCAACCACGAGGTTAATATAGAACCGATAGATGATAGATTTGAAAAAGTCCTAGGCCAAATTTATAATGACTTAAACCCTAACTCTTATCTAGAAGGTTACAATAAAACTGTATATTATAAGGATTTCGAAGATACAAGGCTTATAATACTTAATGCCTTCCATTTTGCTTCAACTCACAAAATTAGTAAAGATCAGCTTAGTTGGTTTAAAGAAGCAGCTTCTAAGCCTATAAGAAATAAACTTGTTTTTATTCATTCCCCAGCATTTCCTACAGGTGCCCATCTTGGCCACTGTCTAGATTTATATCCAGACTATAGAGATGCTTTTTGGGAAATAGTTGATGACTGCGATATAGATATAGTCTTCTCGGGCCATGAGCATAACTATTCAAGAAGAATCATAGACGGTTCATTTAGTAATGGAGATTTCTGCTATAAAAGAAAAGTTAATCAAATAATTACTGGTGGTGGCAGCGAAAAGCTTAGAGATAAATACAAAAGTAAACATGGAATAGTAGTTGCTCCGATAGCTGTTTACCATTATTTAATTGTAGATATAGAGAGTGATTATATTAAAGTATGCGCAATTAGCTCAGAAGGAAAGAAGCTAGATGAATTTATTATTGATAAAGCAAATTTCTAATAGGTAAATTGAGATATGATGAAAATATATATTCGTGTAGAGAATAGTCTGATAAACTTCATAAAAATGATATAATACATTAATTTCATGAAGTTTATCAGACTATCTCTTTATATATGAAGTAATAAATAGATAAGTATATCTTTTTTACTTTATATTCACTCCTATTCCTAAAGCAAGCTTGAAATCAATTCCTTACTTGGTGATGGTATTGTAACTGTACTTATGATTTCACCTGTTTCAATAAGTCTACTTTCGCAAGCTTCAACTGCAGATTTTACGGCGGACACTTCTCCAGTCATTAACATATATCCTTTTCCACAAAGCCCTTTTGCAATTCTTATTTCTAATAAATCTATATTTGCAGCTTTCAATGCTACGTCGCCTGCAATTATAGAAGCTACTGCTGATATAGTTTCAACAATTCCCAACGAATCGATTTTTCCAATATCAATTGTTCCTGTAATCGCCGGGAATACATTTTCATGAACATTTGCTATCAAATAATCACTTATAAGATAACTGCCTCCAATATTAATCCCTACCTTAACAGCATTTTCAACTGCCCCTACATCTCCAGATAATATCACTATGTATTTCCCAGGACATACTGGTGAAGCTAAAACTAATTTGACATTTGAAGATTTAAGCATTTCATCACATGCTTCCATTCCCTTTGCAATACTTTTATATTCAAGTAATCCAATAGACCTTCTCATTGCTTTCTCTTCCCCTTTCATAGATTAATAATGAATATATTATTTAACTATAACTATACTTTCATCTGTTATTTCTTTTATAATTCCATCTATGCTTGCATGGATCTTAGCTCCTAGCTTCCCATCTGAAATTTCTCCTATCAAATCACCTTTTTGAACTTTATCTCCAATTTTAACTATAGGTTCAGCTTTTGCCCCTATATGTTGTGATCGTAATATTGTAACTTTTTGAAAATCGTATTCTTTCTCTTCTAAAAGTGAATCTGAATTATATTTATTTATGTCAAGCCTTTGCTTTAATCTCTCAACAGGAAATTTTCTATACCTTCTAAATTCATCAGCCTTTTCGGGTATCCTATTATGAGGATTTCTTATACCGTTTTTGCTTAATTCCCCTTTAAAGAATCTATTTAACTTCCAAGGTTGTAATCCCATAATACACACTTGTTCACAAATAGCACATTCGCTACAAAGAAAAGTATTTGTAGGTGATATTTCTGTACTACAAGTCTTGCCATAACTAGCAATTCTCATTATTTTAGATGGTTCAATTTTATGCCCTAGCAAATGTCTCGGACATACTTCCGTACATAAGGAACACTGACAACACGCTATTCTTGCATCTCTTATGGTAGATTGTATACTCTTTATTTTAGATTGTACTATTTTATGCTCCTTTTTAAGCACTATTAGCCCCTTTGTATTTTTTTTGATTGGACTTTGAATATCCTCTACTATTTTTCCCATCATTGGTCCGCCGTCTATAACGCAAAAATCACTTATAGAGCTGCCGCCTGCAATTTCAATTGCTTCTTCAATAGAAATTCCTATAGGTACTTTAACTGTTATTGGATTCTTAACCTCGCCAGTGATGGTTAAATATTTTTCAGTGACAGGAATACCATTAATTGCATTATACACATTCAATAGTGTCTCTACATTAATTACTATGACTCCTACATTTAGAGGGATTCCACCCTCTGGCACAATCTTATTTGTAACTTCATATACAAGAATTTGCTCATCTCCAGCAGGATAAAAATTTTCCAACATAAACAGTTGTAATTTAGGATAATCTTTGATTTTTGAATTTAAGGTATTTATTGCGCTTTTATATTTCCCTTTTAGCGCAATTATCCCTACCTCACTTTCGGTCTCATCAACAACTTTGTCTAATGCGTAAAGAATTTCATCTCCTTTCTTATCCATCAATTGTTGGTCTACCTTTAGCAATGGTTCACATTCTGCACCATTCACTATTACGGTTTTAACTTTTGCATTTAATTTCACATGTGTTGGAAAACCAGCTCCACCGGCTCCAATTATTCCAGCATCTTTTATTAAATCAATAAAGCTTTTTTCCATAACTTCTCTACTCCAATTCTATTTCATTGAAAAAGTACCGCCTGAACACATCTTCTCTTTATTGCAAATTTTTTCTTTAAGATATATGAGAGAAAATATTAATTCCATAATATGATAAATATTTCCCATTAAACAATGAAGTATGTTTTCTAATAGTAATCTACTAGGTAAACATAGTGACAAAGTATAAAGGGAAATATACTATCATACTGACTACATTATCTTATATTAAATGCATCTACCATAACGCACCTACGTTTTCTGCAGAAAGACCTTGCTGTTGTTAAACCTTCACCAGTAGGGCCTGCAATAGTAAATGTTGTAGTTCCTTCCCCACCAACACCTATTCCAGCATAAGATGGTGCATTTTTGACAAAAATAGTTGTTTCTAAAAGTCTTGCCATTTTAGTGAGCTTGTCAACATTCTTTGAATGCATTATAGCTGTATGTCTATTTCCATGCTCAGCAATGTAAGCACATTCAATAGCCTCATCTACATCTTTTGTTCTTACAATAGGTAGAATAGGCATCATCATTTCTTCCAAAACGAAATGATGATTTTTCTCTACTTCCATTATAATTACTTTAATATTCTCATCTACTGAAATACCAAGCTTATTTAAGATATATGGTGCACTCTTTCCTACAAAAGAAACCTTAGGTCCGCCATTTTCATTTGTAACTAAATCTAAAAGTTTTTGAATCAAGTCTCTATCTTTAATTTCATAGGCTCCATTCAGTTTCATGTAATGTATTAAATAATCACATATTTGATCAACCGCAAAGACTTCTTTTTCAGCTATACAAGGGACATTATTATCAAAACTGCATCCATTAACAATATCAATAGCAGCTTTTTCTATATCAGCAGTTTCATCAACAACAACAGGAGGATTTCCTGCCCCCGCTCCAATAGCTTTTTTCCCCGTAGACATAACCTTATTAACTATGGCTGGTCCACCAGTTGCTACGAGCATTCGGATTTTTGGATGCTCCATCATAATATTTGTATTTTCAATAGAAGGTTCTTTAACTGTTGCTATAAGATTATCAGGAGCCCCTGCCTCTTCTAATGCTTTATTTAACATAGTTACTAATTTTATTGAAACATTTTTTCCTCTTGGGTGTGGACTAAACACTACTGTATTCCCGCCCGCAATCATAGAAATAGAATTACAAATAATAGTTTCAGTAGGATTTGTAGTAGGAGTAATAGCACCAATTACTCCAAATGGACAATATTCAACCAAAGTAAGTCCATTATCTCCTGTCATAGCCTCTGTAGTTAAATCTTCTATTCCCGGTGTTTTTTCAGCTGCTACTCTATTTTTAATTAACTTATGTTCATATTTGCCGATTTCTGTTTCTTCAACAGACATTCTTGAGATCAATTCTAAATTTTCTTTCTTCAAGATAGTAGCTTTTATAGTATCCACATATTTTTGTTTGTCCGTCATAGAAGCATTTAATAATTGTTTTTGTGCTACAAATGATGCTTCAACTGCCGCATCCATAGTTCCAAAAATACCGTAATTTTTTACAGACTCAAATTTATCCAAATTTAATAAGTTTTTATTTTTCACTTCCTCTATTGCTTGCCTAACAAGTTTTTCAACTAAAACTACATCTACATCCATTTATATACACCTCTTTTTTAAATTTTCATCCTCTATTACAGTTCATTGCAATGCCTAAAGGCGTTACTAATAAAGGTTCATTAAACTTTATAGTTTTAATACCTATTTCTTTTTCAAAAACATCATTAAATTCCTCAAAGGAAGAAGCTCCTCCAACAACATAAATTTCTGAAACATCATAACCATTTAAATATCGTTTTACTATTGACGCCATCTTTTGAACTACAGGTTTAATAATTGGAAATATATCTTTGTCTTTCTTAGGATCTTTCTTTAATTCTTCTGCTTCCTTAATTGATATTCCATAATATCCTGCAAGTACAAGTGTCATATGTGTACCCCCAGTTGCTTCATCAGCAGTAAAAATCACTTGTCCATCCTTCAATATACTAATCCCTGTTGTTCCACCTCCAACATCAACAACTGCACCGTCCTTAATGTTTATCACCCTAGCTGCCGCTGTTGGCTCATCCACAACATTTATAACTTCAAATCCTGCTGCTTCTACAACATTGGATATACACTTTACATTACCGGAAATAATTCCTGGTGGTACAGCAGTTGCTGCTGTTAGAAGCTCCCTACCAATTATTTCTTCAACCTCAGCTTTTAAACTTTTAACTATATTTATAGCACCTACAAAATCTACTACAATTCCATCTTTAACAACAGTAGAAGGGTAAGTAGCTCCTGCAATAGGATTATTATTAGAATCTACAACTGATACAACAATATTGGCCGTTCCTAGGTCTACTCCCGTTTTAAGCTCTCCTTCAAATGAATTACTTCTATTTTCAGCAATCAAATTGGAGAATTCTGTTAATATGTCACTATTTATTAACATTCTTATCTCTCCTATCATAATTAATTTGTAACTAACTGCTTACTTCCTATGCAGGATAACAAAGTCATCATTTTTTAAAGCACAAGCATTAGCTTCATCAACATCCACATGCATTTCAAGAGAAGACTTATCAGAAACCCTTATTAAAACATTGCCTAAGATACCATGTCTTTCGCCCATAGTTTCCACTTCAACAATTTCCTTATCTTTCACTCCCATTTTCTCAGCATATTCAGGTGTCATATGAATATGTCTTAAAGCAATGATTGTTCCGTTTGGAATTTTCACACTCCCTTTAGGTCCTATAATTTCAAGTCCTGGAGTATTTTCTAGTTGTCCTGATTCTTTAATTGGAGGTTTTACCCCCAACCTAAAACTATCTGTCATTGAAACTTCAACCTGACTTTCACTTCTTATAGGCCCTAAAATACGGACATTTTCAAATTCACCTTTAGGACCTCTAATAGTTACAGTTTCATTAGCTGCAAATTGTCCTGGTTGTTTCAAATCAATTTTTTTAGTTAAGCTATATCCTAGACCATATAGAATATCTAAATCCTTTTGACTTAGGTGCACATGCCTATTTGATACGCCAATAGGAATTTTATAATTCTCTAATGCTTTGATTTTATCTACAACTATTTTAGTAATTAACTTTACTACATCTTCGCTATGCATTTTATCAACTCACTCTCTAGATATCCTATAAAAACTCTATAAAGTTTTTGGTAATATCTTTTCTGTATCAATATGTGGTCTTGGAATAACATGTTGCGAAATCACTTCGCCAACATTTCTTGCAGCTGCAACTCCAGCATCTACAGCCGCTTTTACTGCTCCAACATCCCCGCGAACCATTACAGTTACAAGCCCTGATCCAATTTTTTCATATCCAACAAGCATAACATTCGCTGCCTTTGTCATTGCATCAGCTGCTTCTATTGCACTAACTAAGCCTTTTGTTTCAACCATTCCTAAAGCTTCATTATTCATAATAAATTCCTCCTTATTTTTTAACATATAAATCTAAATGAACATCGCATTAATAATAAACATTGAAATAAATATTACTGTAGCTGGTGGGTCTATATAAGTATCACAATAACTGTTAATAACTTTTCCTGCAATTAACCAAGCTATTGCACAGGCAATTCCTACGCAAACACCTATAAATATATTTCCTGTCATAACTGTAGCCGCTGCAGCTGGTAAAGTGATATGATGTGTTACCGGAACTCCAAAACCAGTCTGCAAGAAAATCAATGAAGTTGCACTAATTCCAAAGCAAACGATAGGATACATAGACATAACTTTAGGCGATACACCCGAATTAACCATTGATATAGCAATACCGCTTACAACAATTCCAACTGTTAATCCAAGCACAATATGATTAACTAATGTTTTTGTATCAGGAAGCCAATCTCTTTTGCCTGCCCCAGTATACTTACCAACCGGACCTGTCTTACCAAATACTAATCTCGAAATCATCAAAACGGTGAAAACAGAAATAGCAGGAAGGTCTGTTTTAAAGTTCAATACTGCACCATAAACATAGTGACATAAAAAACCTATAACTCCGAATAGGCCTCCAACGAGTATTACTGTATAATCATTAATTGAATATAATGGTGTTAATACATCGTTTGCATTGCTCAATGTTTTTCTTTTATTCCCAGCAAATGCTGCTGCCGCTACTCCTGCTGCAAATGCAATATGAGGACCTAAAAAAGAACCAAAAGTAATATTTCCAACCGTTGGTTCAGCAATACCTGCTAATCCTAAAATTCCTCCAACAACTGCTAAAATTCCCGTTAAAATAAAAGCAGGTATTGATCCAAGAAGTGCTCCTAAAGCTCCTCCACCAAATGCTGCTATTAATGCATAGATATTCATAACATCAAACTCCTTAAATACTATTTAAAATTTTCCAAAACACATTGCATTGCCTTCTTTCTTAAAAGTTCCATTTTATCAGTTTTTTCCCATTTAAAATTTTTATTTTCACGCCCAAAATGACCATAGGCGGATGTATTAAAAAATTGTGGTTTCTTTAAATCAAGTTGCTCTAAGATATTAGCAACCGAAAAAGAAAAAGTCTCTTTAATTATTTTTCTTATATCTTTAATATCTATTTTCTCAGTTCCAAATGTATTAATAGTTATTGCTTCTGGTTCAGCTTCTCCAATTACATAGCTTAAGGATAATTCAACCTTGTCAGCCAGCTTTGCAGCAACTATATTTTTTGCCACATACCTTGCCATATATGCTGCTGATCTATCTACTTTTGTGGGGTCTTTTCCTGAAAAGGCTCCACCACCATGTCTTCCAATTCCACCATAAGTATCTACCATAATTTTTCGTCCCGTTAAACCAGTATCGCCTGCAGGACCACCTATAACAAATCTTCCGGTAGGATTAATATGTATCTTCGTATCATATTTAATCCACTTGCTATCAATAACATTACGAATAACCTCATATTCAATAACATTTTTCATATAATCATAGTCAATATCCGGATCATGTTGAATTGAAATTACTATGCTTGAAATGTTAATTGGATTCCCATTACTATCATATTTCATTGTAACCTGAGATTTACCATCAGGACGAATCCAAGGAATTCCTTCACTTTTTCTAAGTTTAGATAACCTCATTGTAAGTTTATTAGATAGATCACACGTTAATGGCATATAATTATCAGTCTCATTAAAGGCATACCCGTACATAATTCCTTGATCACCAGCTCCTAATATTGCTTTAGTAATCTTCCTGTTTTCTTCTATTTTGTCAACACCTAAAGCAATATCTGGAGACTGTTTATTGATATTTGTAAACACTAGGCAGGTCTTATAATCAAAACCATATTCTTCTTTCGTATAACCAATATTTTTTACAACCTCTCTTGCAACCTCAACAATATTTACCTTTGCATTTGAAGTAACCTCTCCTGCTATCATAATTGTATTCTTTGAGACCATTGTTTCTACTGCAACTCTTGAATTATTATCCTGTGCTAAATACGCATCTAAGATTCCATCCGATATCTGATCGCAAATTTTATCAGGATGTCCTTCTGTTACAGATTCTGATGTAACAAAATATTCGCTCATATTTTACCACCCACCTTGATTTTCTGATTCTACAACATTTTTTTATATTTATAAACCGTTGTATTTTCATACTTCTTAAACACTTTGCTAAAATAACTGCTCTCATTATATCCAAGTTTAAATGCAACATCCGTAATACTTAAATCAGTAAAACAAAAATAACTTTTCGCCATATTAATCTTTCTCATATGCAAATATTCCATAACACTTATGTTAAACTGCCTTTTAAAAATTCTACTTAAATAACCTTGGCTTACTGAACAATTATTAATTATCTCATTTAATCCAATCTCTTCTTCAATATTATTTTCAATATAACTAAACACATCATTTAATATTGAATACTTTTTTATGCTATTTTGTTGAAAAACATAATTCATAACCTTGAATAACCAAAATTCGAAAAATCTTTTCTCATTGCCTAAATCTTCTTCCATCGGAAATAGCTCATTAAGCTTTTTGGGCTTTTTGTTTAGCAGTTGGACAGAATTAATAAGATTTTCTCCTATTTGCATAAATTCTTCTCTTAGTAACTTTGTATCAGACTTTTTAGAAGAACACATCTCATCTATTATCTTAGGAATTTCATAATACATTTTTTTGTAATTTTTTTCTTTAATTATTAAAAGTAGACTGTCATACTTATTCCCTTCTATCTCACTTTTAACATTCTGATTCTCATCTTTATAATTGCTCAATAATTTTTCTATTTGAGAAAAGGATACAGGTTTTGATATATACTCTTTAACTTTAGTTTTTAAAGCTTCAATTGCAAAATCAAAACTGTTATAAGATGATACAATAAAAATAGTGGTACTTGGATTAATGGTGTATATCTTTTTACTAGATTCTATCCCTGATTCACCAGGCATCATGATATCCATAAAAACAATATCTATTTTATTATTTTTACATATCTCAACTGCCTGCTCACCGCTACCAACAGAATATAAGACCTCAAATCCTTCAACTTTAGATATCATAACCTTTAAAGATGCTCTCATTAGTGGTTCATCATCCGCAATTAATACTCCATACACATCTAGACATTCCTTTCTTCGAATTTTATTGGAAATCTTATAATACTCCTTGTACCTTCTCCTTCAGTATTTTCAATAAAAGTATCATACTTTTCACCAAATAATGTTATGAGCTTTTCTCTTGCATTGGAGATGCTTATCTGAATAGATTCTCCCTCATAACCACCTTTATATATCTTGAATTTCTTAGCTATTGCCTCATCACTAAATCCAGATCCATTGTCAGAAATACATATAACAACATCCTTACCTTCATAATAAGAAGTTACCGCTACTTTTCCGCCATTATTCTTTGTTGCAATTCCATAAAAAACAGCATATTCCACAAATGGCATAATAATATGGCTTGGGATTCTTTGATAATGCATTTTTTCATTCATGTTAATTGAATATTGAAGCAAATCTCCATACTTAACTTTCTGAATCTTTAAATATTTTTCAATATTTTCGAATTCATCTGATAAATTTGTATAGCTCTTTTGACTACCTAAACTCTGCTTTAAATAATCTGCAAACATTACAATCATTTCATTTGTCTTAGGTGAATCTTCAATAGCTGCTAAATTAGAAATCGAATTCAAAACATTGATTAAAAAATGTGGGTTTAATTGAGCTCTGAGATTTATAAGTTCATTTTTTTTCAATGCATTTTCTATTTCAAGTTCTTTTTTAGAATTATTTAATTCCTCAACTTCCTTTTTTAATGAGTTTTTTTGCATTAATCTATATGCTTCTTTCTCTCCCAATTGATTTATAATAAGAGAAATTAATTCCGCAACACTCATAAATTTTTCATAATCATATAATTGAACAGACTCAAACAAACTTAACATATGCTTATCTTCCCTATAATTTTGAGAATGTTTTATTACATTTTCAAGTTTACTTACTCCTGAAGGTGCATCTAAGCATCTCACTTGTCCGCCAATAAAGCCACCTAGGTAATGGCCTCTAACGATTATAGGTATTGCAATTTCAAGTAATCCACAAGGGCAAAAATATACACAATTCTTTTGTGTAACTGCTGCCTGAATTCCACCAAAAGCATCGGAAGACTTACAGACACATTCTGCTTTCTTATTTTTTCTAATCTCGCTACAAAATTCTGTGAAAGAAGTCATTTTGGTAATTGGTTCACCTTTATAATCAACAGTAACAAATGCAAGGCCTGTTGCTCTAGATATCTTTTCCTGTATATCTTCTAATGTTTCTTTGCCGAATAAATTGATTATATTAAATTTATTAATTAAATTCTCATCAATCTGCATATTGCTGTCAACGATTTCACCTTTTGTTCTATCATGGAATTCATGCATTTAACCCACTCCTTCATACATCACAAGAATATATTTTTCTAAATATATTCTATCATACTAAGATTAGGTTAGTACACTAATTGAATCAGTCTTTCCATACCAAATTTTGTAATTTCTCTTCTATTTGCTTGTGTACATCCATCCTTTAGTGCATTTTCAGCTATAATTGATTTTACATTGTCAAATTCATTTTTATCTACACCACACTCTTTTAAGTTTTGAGGCATGTTCATAATCTTCGTCAGTGTTTTAATATATGTTTTTAAAACTTCAACTGCGAATTCATCACTTTGTGCTTTTTCCACCATACCAGTTTTATAAACTAATTTAGCGTATTTCTTTAAAATCTCATGATCTTCACAGTTATAATCTATTACAATATTCACCAAGATTGAATTGGCAAGTCCGTGTGGAATATGAAATCTACCTCCTAATTGATGAGCAATGCTATGATTTATACCAAGACCCGCTATATTAAAAGCCATACCTGCCAAATTAGATGCTTCATGCATTTTTTTCCTTGCTGCGATGTCATTACCTTGTTTATAGCACTGTACTAAAGATTCAATGACCAATTCAACAGCTTTTTCAGCTAATGCATCTGAATATACATTTGCATCTTTTGCAACATATGCTTCTATTGCGTGAGTTAAAACGTCTATTCCTGTATTTGCAGTAATGTCTGCTGGAACAGAAACTGTTAGATTGGCATCTAAGATCGCTTCATCTGGTAGCATCACATCATCAAAAATAATATGCTTTGTTTTTGTCTCAGTATCAGTAACTACTGTCGCTGACGTTACCTCAGATCCAGTTCCACTTGTAGTTGGAATTGCTATAAAATTAACTTTATCAATAAAGTTTTGCTGTTTTGCGAAATAAATAATTCCCTTTGCTGTATCTATAGCAGAGCCTCCACCATACGCAATAACTATGCTAGGATTATTTTTCTTAATAAGAGCAACACCTTTTCCAATTACATTTAGTGGCGGGTCTGGAATAACCTCATCAAAAACAGAAACATTATTACTGTCATTAATAAAACTCAATAGACCTTTTACGCTGCCGTTTTTCACAAGAAATTGATCACATACCACACAGATGTCTGTATTTTTAAATTTCTCTAGGCGCTTCAGAGAATTTTCTCCTGAATATATTTTTGTTTTAATATACACACTTTTCAAAACTTCCTCTCCTTTCCTACCTAATTGAAAAACCATTTGTTAGGGAACATCGTCTTCTTCTTGCAAAATGCCTTGCTGTAGTAGTGCCTTCTCCTGTGATTGTAGCAATTGTAAAGCTGGTATCACCTTCACCATTACATCCAATTCCTACGAGTGAAGCACCATTTTTAACAAATACTGCCGTCTGCATTACTTTTGCTGCTACATTTAATCTTTCAATTGATTGAGAATGAATTGTTGCTGTGTGCCTGAATCCTTGTTCTATTTCAAGTGCTGTATCCAAAGCTATTTCAAAATTCTTTACTCTTATTAATGGTACAAGTGGCATAAGCATTTCAACTGTTGCAAATGGATGCTGCTTTATAGTATTAACTACAATAAGCTTAATATCTCTTTCGCATACAATTCCTGCAGCCTTTAAAATCTCATTTGCACTTTTACCTTCAAGAGTCTTATTTAAGGTCATGTCGCTTGTTAATGTAGCTACTGTGAGTTTAAGCATTTCCTCATCATTATCTACGTAATATACCTTATTTCTAACAAGCTCTTCTACTAATAAATCAGCAATACTTGAAACAGCCACTATGCTTTTTTCTGAAATGCACATTATATTATTATCAAAAGAAGCTCCCCTTACAATATCTCTTGCAGCCTTTTTAATGTCACCAGTTTCATCAACAATAGTCGTAGGATTACCAGGTCCAGCTCCAATAACTTTTTTGCCAGATGCCATTGCTTGCCGCAATACATTATTACCACCTGTCGTAACCACCATTGAAATATCTGGATGAGTCATAATTTCATTAGTACAAGTAATTGAATTTTCATTTAAGGTTACAACTAAATTATCTATTCCACATCTTTCTCTTATTGCAACACTGATCATCTCCGTAACATATTTTGACACTTTTATTGCTCTTGGATGTGGGCAATGAACAACTCCATTTCCTGCTGCCAGCATCCCTATTGTATTACTAATTAATGTGGCACATGGATTAGTACATGGATGTATAGCGCAGATAACACCATAAGATGATAGTTCATATAATGTCATCCCATTATCTCCTGTTCTCACTTCAGTAATTAAGTCTTCTATTCCTGGTGTTTTTTTAATCGCTAGAATAAGTTTCTCAATTTTGTCATGCACATTCCCCATTCCAGTCTCTTCAACTGTCATATAAGCTATTTCCTCAACCCTAGATAAAAGCTTTTCCTTAATAGAATCAATAATCTCTTGTCTTTCATTCAAAGTAAATTTGCTATATTGATTATATGCACCTACCGCTGCTAAAACTGCATCGTTCACTGAAGAAAAAACACCACTTTTTAATTCTTCGTTATTAAAAAATTTATAATTTATATCCATGTTAACCTCCTCTCTTGATTATGGAATAAATGCATTTTAGACATCAATTGTATCTATGATTCCAATAATAGCCATATCAATAGCAACCTTTTGTTTCTCTACACGTACAGCTGACCCTTTACAAAGTAATACATAATCCCCTATACCTGCTCCGACATAATCTGCTGCAACTTCTTCGTTGCCAATAAAATTCTCTTTTACATCTATTCTCTTTACAATCATTAACTTATATCCAACTAATGAATCATCTTTTCTTGTAGCTACAACATTACCAACAACTTTTGCCATATACATACTAATCACAGTCCTTTCCTTTAACAGCTTAAAAAGTGATATTTATTATTTTCCTTTTTTTCTACTGCTAGTTTTTCTAGTTCTCTTTTCTTCTGACTGAGATTGAGAAATTTCTATATCAGATTGCTTAAGTTGAATGCCATCTTCTTCAGATTGATTGATGTCTTCATTATTTTCAACTACTGTCTCTTCACTTTGAGAAGTATTTCCTTCCTGTTTATCTTCCAGCTTTTCAACTTTCTCAGTTAAAGCCTCTTCTAATACAACTACGTGATTTTCTAAATCTTCTTTGTTTTCAACAGTATTATTTTCCTCAATAATATTATTTTCTTCACTTACATTACTTTCTTCAGTTATATTATTCTCTGTGATAGAAGAAGTATCTTCTTCCTTTTTAGGCTGACAAAAAGCGCTTTCTATATTATTAGAAGGTCTTGGAATTACTTTAGATGAAACAAATGCGTTGTTTTCAATAGCAACTTGTCTTCCTGCTGTAACTGCAGCTGTTACCGCTCCAACATCTCCTGAAACTTTTATCGTCATGTACCCGGATCCCTTAGTATTTTCAAGGTCAATTATATTAACATTAGCCGTTTTCGCCATAGCATCTGCAGCTAAAATAGCAGTTGATAAACCTATTGTTTCAACTAAACCTAATGCTTCTTTCATCTTGTCACCTCACTTTAATCTTTATTAATGTGTGCATCTTTTTACAATTTTCATAAAATACGAGTAATCTCGCATTCTATGAAAATCTTTATTATACTAAACGATACCTTTGAATATACTCTAACTTCTTCTAATAATTTGAATGTTTAAATTTTTTGCCTTATCCTTAGCTAACTCAGTTATTATATCTCCTGAATATAAGAATAATTTTTTATCATTCTTATATCTCTCTATTTCCTGAACAGTAATTATTCTTTTGCCATCTTTATTATTTAAAACCTCATTATATTCTGTACTTTCATAGACCACGGAACTATTTTCAATAAATTTATTTTCATATTCTTCAATTTGAAAAATATCCTTTGTTATTTCAATATTAAATTCCAACAAAGTCTTGTAATAATTTAATATCTTATTAATATAACTAGGTGGCTCTTTGCCAGTAAATTTTTCAAGTCCTGAACTGAGTAAAATAATTCTTTGTCCCTTTTCCATACTTTTAAAAATCCATCTACTTTCAAAAATATCATCAATACATAATGCTGTTTTAACTACGATTTCTCTAGGAACTACTGGAAATACCGTGAGATATTCTGATGATTCATCAAAGTCAGCATTCTTTCTACTTATTACGGATTTACATACACTAAATTTTTTCAAATTACTTAGGTGAAAAGCATTATATATTCCATCTGGTAATACTGCATAAACTTCATATTCGTTTCGCTTATCTAATTCTTCAAATAGAGATGAATACTTGTTATTCCACTCTTCAGTAAATATCACATACAGTTTCTTTCGGGGAATAAACAAATTCTGTATAGAGCTTTCGGCTTGAAGCAATTGTATGGCTTTAATCACTAATTCTCTTAGTCTTTTCTCATCTATTTCCACGTTATCCCTCCTAAGCTCTAAAAGCAATTACTGTAATATTTTCTTTTTGCATAACTATCTCATTATAATTTAAAATCTTGTTATACGAATTTAGGAAGAATCTTTTCAGTGTCCATATGAGGACGTGGAATAACATGAATAGAAACAACTTCTCCAACTAATCTAGCAGATGCAGCCCCTGCATCAGTTGCTGCTTTTACAGCGCCAACGTCACCACGAACCATAACTGTTACTAGACCTGAGCCTATCTTTTCATATCCTATTAGATTAACATTTGCCGCTTTAACCATAGCATCTGCTGCTTCTATTGCAGCAACTAACCCTTTAGTTTCAACCATTCCTAATGCATCTGAATTCATATTAAATACCTCCTTAAATTTTAGGTAAACTTTTGTTTTTTTATATTTAACTTTATATAGAAAATATTGAATTTAATATATTATATTGATAAGGAAACTCGACTCGTATTCACTCGCTGAGTAAGTGATTCACACCAAATCACAGATTTGGGTTCTCTACTTAAATATAAGGTGTTGTAGTTGATTTAGGTTCATCACCTAACGCACCTAGTAATTTTTTACCTACTTCAATTGATGCTCTTACAGCTTGTCTTACAGCTCCCGAATCACCACTGAAAGTTAATATAACCTCATTTGAGAAACTTGTTCCGTTTCCTGGTGAACAGTAACCCACAACATCAACATTAGCAGCTTTTACAGCAACATCAGCTAAAACTGTTCCAATTGCAGCTGGTCCTGCACAAACCATTCCAAAAGCTCTGCCTAGTGGTGTTCCAAAAGCTTTTTCTAAACAATAACTTGCTCTAGCTGTGTATTGAAATTCTAAATGTCCTGCATCATTTGCATACACATCTCCAAAATATTTATCTAGACTTGAAAGTGCAATTTCAACTGCACGTCTAGCATCTGAAACATCATCAGCTCCTATATAAATTAAACTTCCATGACCTGCTCCGCCTTTAGTATCTCTAGGTAATTCAACAGAAATAACTTCTGTATTTGTAGCTTTAACAGCATCATCAACAGCCATAATTTGAGGTCCAGCTCCGGTTCTTCCACCTATGATACCGATTGAACGGTACTTTCCTAATTTCATAGTTTCTGTAAGTAGTGGATCTACACTTGCAATTACTAGTCCAATAGTATCGCCTATTGCAGTACCTACAAATTCAGTAACACCTATTCCTCCACTAGTATTTTTGCTTATATTTTGAGAATCATTATTTTGATTTTTAACAGATATTCCAAGTTCACTAGAAACCTGTTTCATTACCTTTTCAATCAATTGTTGATCCATTTTGACTCCTCCATTCTAAAATTATATCTTTAACCACCAATAATACATTTAATCCCCTGATCCTCAATAATCTTTTTTAAGACTTCAATCTCATCTTCTTTTAATGACCGTGAGTCTTTCATAAGATAATCTCTTCCAAGGAGTTCATATTTATTTTCACCATAAGTATGGTATGGTAACAAATGAATCGTATCAATGTTATTCAACGTTTTAGTAAACCTACATAATTCCAAAATATCTTGCATTGAAGAATTAAAGTCTGGTATTAATGGTACTCTAATTACCATTTTTGATATTTCAGAAATTCTCTTTGCATTATTTAGAATTATTTCGTTAGAAACTCCTGTGTATTTTCTGTGTAATTCAAGATTTGTACTCTTAATATCCATAAGCACTAAATCTATATAAGGAAATACTTCTTCAATAGTTTCTGAATTTGCATAACCTGTAGTTTCAATAGCTGTATGCCAACCTTGTGCCTTACATGCCTTAAAAAGTTCTTTTGAAAAATCTGACTGCACTAGTGGTTCTCCTCCTGATAAAGTGATTCCACCACCAGATCGTCTATAATTTATAGCATCTTTTTTGAGTTCTTTTATAACTTGTTCAATCGTCATTTTTTTACCTTTTAAGACTAAAGAGCTTGTTGGACAAACATTGCTACATTCACCACATGCTGTGCAAATTTCTCTATTTATAAAACCTTTATTATTAACACTAATTGCACCTATTTTGCAGGCTGAAATACATCTTCCACAATGAATACAATTCGCAGATTGATACATTATGACAGGTTTAATTTTCTGTGATTCAGGATTGCTACACCATAAGCATGATAAAGGACATCCTTTTAAAAAAACTATTGTACGAATTCCTGGGCCATCATGTATAGAGAATCTCTGTATATCAAATACTGTTCCTTCCATACTATAATTAATTGTATCCATCATGCACATCTCCCCTAACCTTATAAAGTGTAACTTTTTCAAATAAAACTTATAAGGGATAAAATTTTGGCCTACTTATTATGTTCAAATAAGCTTAAAGTGAATGTTCAGTACGATTTATAATGTCATCTTGCACTTCCTTTGCTAATACAGTAAATTGAGCACTATAGCCTGCAACACGAACAACCAGGTCTTTATAATTTTCTGGGTGCTTTTGAGCATCTAATAATAATTGCTTATCAATTACATTAAATTGAACATGCATACCTTTATGATCAAAGTAACTTCTTATTACAGAAGCAAAGTTTTGTAATCCTGTATCTCCAGCAACTGCAGATGGTAAGAATTTTTGATTATAAAGTGTACCATTTGATGCTACAAAGTGATCTAACTTAGCAACAGAATTTGCTGCTGCAGTTGGACCTGCACAATCTTTACCTGCTCTAGGAGATACACCATCAGCAAGAGGAGTCTTAGCTAATCTACCATCTGGTAATGCCGCAACATCTTTACCAAATAATACATTTGCAGATACTGGGTAAACTCCAGCTTGGAATTGTCCTCCACGTGGGTTAGTATATTTTTCAACTTCGAAGCAGTATATTTGTGCACATTTACGAGCAACCATATCAACTTCATCTATATCATTACCAAAGCAAGGAGTACTTTCAAGAAGTCTTCTTATATTATCAAAATCTCCCGAAACTGTTGTTTTAGGTGAAGTAAATTCTGAAGAGATTCTACTTTGAATTTCAGATATATCAATTGATCCAGAATTACTTAATATTCTCTTAACTGCTTCATATATCTGCATTTCAGTAACATCGGCATTGTTATTGCTTGTACTAACTGTATTAACGCCAGTATGTCCAAAGTTTGCATCTAATGCTGCTTTTAATTGATCCATTTCAATAGTTTTATCTTCAAATACATGTTTTTGAATTGCATATACGGAATCTCCTGTATCTGCTATACCAAAAGCTTGTGGTCCTGTAAAGTTATAAATTGCTCCACCTTCTTGAACAGATTTGCCTCTTCCAATACAGTCATCAACCATTGCTGATAAGAATGGTAATGGCGCTCTTTCAGCATGAGCATAATCAACACAGTTATCTGCTTCAACAAGATAGTAAACAAAGTATTCCATTTGCTTCTTAAATGCTGCATAGAAATCATCGATACTCTTAAATGTTGTTATATCTCCTGTGATAGGACCTAATTGCTTGTTGCCTACTTTACCATTATTTAATGTAATTTCTAATACCTTAGCTACATTAAAGAATGCTGCATCATGCCAGCCTTCTGTCTTGTTTGGACATTGAGGTTCAACACAGCCGATAATACAATAGTTACGTGCATCTCTAAGAGTAACACCTCTATTAACTAATGCTGGAATTATAACTTCATCATTGTACATAGCAGGTACGCCAAGCCCTAATCTTGCAACTTCGCAAGCTCTTAACAAGAATTCATCTGGAGTTCCTTGCCATACACGGATAGAGAATGAAGGCGCTGGTAATTTAACATGAGCTGTTGCATCCATACACATGTAAGATATTTCATTTGTAGCATCAAGCCCTTCTTCATTTTGTCCACCAACACATAGGTTTTGGAATACAGCATAACCTGCAAAAGCTTGAGCTGAAATTTCATCACGAGTTTTATTGATATCATTAAGTTTAATCCAAATACAATCAACTAACTCTTGAGCAAATTCTTTTGAAATATTTTTATCTTCTTTAAGGTAAGGATACATATATTGGTCAAAACGTCCTGGCGAAATTGAGTGTCCATTAGATTCAATTTGAACCATTATTTGAATAAACCAGAATGATTGACAAGCTTCATAGAAGTTTGTTGCACCATTTTCAGGTACTCTTTCACAGTTAGCAGCTATTTGTAACAATTCTGCTTTTCTAGTTGGATTTAATTCTGCAGCTGCCATATCTCTAGCTTTTTGAGCATATCTATGTGCAAAATTTATTGCTGCGCTATAAGAAATTACTACAGCATTATAAAATTGTTGTTTCTTTATATAATCAGGGTCTTTCTTGTCCATTTTACTCATTGCTTCAATAACTTCAGCAATAATGCCTTTAAACCCTTTTCTTAAAATCTTTCCATAATCAACACAAATGTGTCCGACACCACCATAGAAATAATTTCCTACAGTAAATACTCCATTTGCCATACAGTCTTTTGCTTCTTGAGACATATAAGAGTCAGCAAGTGCACTTGTAGTTTTACCGTCCCAATATTTAAATGCTTCACTTAATTCCGCTGCTGTTTCTTTCGGAATTTGGAATGGATCTGCAACTCTTGCTCCCATTGTGTCAAATTCTTTAGCTACCCAATCATAAGAGAATTCTGGACAGATTTCAGTAGAACGTGGATTTTTAGTAATTGCACCAACTACTAATTCATCTTCACGAATAGTAATAGGTAGATTATTAAATATTTTTTCTACGGCTTTAGCACGTCTTAATATAGGAGATAGACCTTCTGTTTCCTTATATGATTCTGTTACAAGAACCGCTCTTTCTGATTCTACATACGGAATTGCATCCACAATCATTCTTTTTAATCTTTCAACCCTCTCAGTTGGTTTTGAAAACCCTTTAGATATCATTTATAATTCCCTCCTCAAAAAAATCGTAAAAATTTATTTCGTGCAAGTTCATTATATATTAGAGGTATGAAATCGTTGTAATACAATTCAAACTAAAATATTGTAAAATTAAAACTATAATTGAATCTTCACATTGAGAGCATTTAAAAAATCTTTCAAGATGGCTGTATTTCCTGGCCAGGCTGGTGCAGTTACTAAGTTACCATCTACCACTGTTTCATCTGGATTTTTATCTATAAATATTCCTCCAGCCATAACTACTTCTGGCTTAACAGCAGGATACGCAGTTAACTTTCTTCCTTTAATTATATCAGCCGCTGTTAATATTTGAATTCCATGACATATAGCAGCTACTGGTTTTTTTAATTCCATAAAGTATTTTACAATATCAATAACCCGTGTATTAAGTCTAAGGTATTCTGGTGCTCTTCCCCCTGTTATATATAATCCATCATATTCTTCTAATTTTAAATAATCAAAAGACATATTTAATAGAAAGTTATGTCCAAGCTTTTCAGTATAAGTTTGATGTCCTTCAAAATCATGTATTGAAGTCTTTATATATTCCCCGGCATTCTTTTCCGGACAAACTACATTAACTTTAAAACCTAACATTTCCAAGGCTTGATATGGTACCATGACTTCATAATCTTCAGTAAAATCGCCAGCTAACATCAAAATTTTTCTCATATTCAGATCTCTCCTTAAATAAAATTTGCACTTTTTAAACCTTTACATGTAATTTTAAGACATTTTCTATATGCTACTTTTCCCAAGGCAGTATATCGTCATCTTCTTTTAAATAATCCAAAAGATTTGGTATTCCTTCTCCTGTATATGCACTTATATGAAATATTTTTTTACAACCGGCAAGGCTGAGCCATGCTTCTGCTAAATCTGCTCTTGCATTCTTATTATCTATCTGAGTCACAATTCCAACTACTTCTCTAGTCGCTCCTGCTGCAATATTAGGGCTATAAAGAGAATATTCTTCAAGTGAACTCATTAGAAGTCCAATTACATCAGCTTCATAGGAGTATAGTATTAACGCTCGTGCTAGTTTTTTATTTTCAGCATATTCGCCAGGAGTATCTATAATAACATCAAAATTATTTATATATTGGGTTTTATGATATGTAATCTCTTTTCCCTTTAAAGCTTGAGTTAAAGTAGTTTTACCACAGCCTGTCCTTCCAACTAACATAATCTTTCTCATAAAACCACCTATGCCTTTGTTAGATTACAAACATTAAACCCTAGTGTATTTTTTGCATAGTTTAAGATAGACTCTAAAGCAATTGCCACATCTGAAATTGTTCCTGTAATAATCAAAGTTCCACTAAATCTATCAATAAAACCAATCTCTATTGCCGACGCTTTTATTGCTATATCTGCAGCTATTATAGAAGTTTCACTTGGAGTAACAGTGAGAATACCAATAGCTGCCCTGTTATAATCAATTTTAGGGTCTAATCCTAGCTTCTTATAAATAATTGAGTCTGGGCTCGCAATTACATGAGCCATTGTAATTTGTTTTCCTGGAACGGTTTCTTGAATTATCCTCATTAAATCAGTTTTATTTATCTGCAAATCATTTAACTTCATTTTTTTCACCCTCTCGAAGAAATTGTAATTTTAAACACATTTTTTTTGATACCACTCTGTTTATAATGTTAGCATATCCCTAAGGACTATTAGTAATAATTTTGTAACTAAAAATAAGTAAATTTAAGTATAGTCTGAACTTTACTTATTATACAATTGTAAATTACCTGTAGCAAAATTAGTTAAATTATATAATATTATTGGAGTAATTTAACTTAAATACATTATATAAATAATATTTATAGGAGCGATTATATGATAAATGAAGAATTAATAAAAAAGTTATCGAGTGATCTAATTAGTTCTATAAAGACGCCTAAGCTAACACTAAAAATGGCAAAAGAAATTCTTGAAAAAGCAGAAAGAAAAGCTGAGTCAATAAATGTTCCAGTAGTTATAGCATTAGTTGATGATGGTGGAAATCTTATCGCCCAGCATAGAATGGATAATTCAATCTTAATAAGTATTAAAGTTTCCTTTAATAAAGCATATACTGCACTTGCTTTAAAAATGTCTACTGAAAGATTTAATGAACTAGCGCTTCCTGGCAAACCTCTTTATGGCTTAGAAAATACTGGACATGGCGAACTTTGTATTTTAGGTGGAGGAATACCAATAGTTAGTAACGGAAATATCATTGGTGCTATTGGTGTTAGTGGTGGAAGCATTGATGAAGATATTCAGATAGCTCAAGCCGCACTTAAATAATTTAATAAAATGTGGTATAATTTCTATATAGGGAAGGAGTGAGATTATATGGATAAGTTTGTAATTGCAATAACAAGAACTTGTGGAAGCGGTGGGACAACAATAGGGAAAATGTTATCTAAAGATTTGGGTATAAATATGTATGACCGTGAGTTATTACGTTTGGCTTCAGATGACAGTGGTATAAATGAAGCTCTATTTGCCAATGCAGACGAAGGTGTAAAAAATAGTTTGTTATATAAGGTTTCAAAGAAAGTATATAATGGTGAATTAATCCCACCTGAAAGTAATGATTTTACTTCAAATGACAATTTGTTCAATTATCAAGCTAAGGTATTACGTGAATTAGCCGATAAAGAATCTTATGTTGTGATAGGGCGTTGTGCTGATTATATCTTAAAGGATAAACCAAATATATTTAAAATTTTTATTCATGCATCAGAAGATTACTGTATTAAGCATGAAATGGATATCCTTGGCGCTTCTGAAAAAGAAGCAATTAAGGAAATTAAGAAATTAAATAAATATAGAAGTGACTACTACTATTACCACACTGGAAATAAATGGGAGGACGTAAAAAACTATGATCTGTCTCTAGATACCAGCAAGCTCGGCTTCGAGAAATGCGTAAAATATATTAAGAAGTATGTAAAGTTACGTATGGAATTATAAATCTTCGGACGTCCTTAAAAATATCTTCAATATAAAATTAAAATTGCCAACTAGATAATAAGACAAAGCAATATTATTATTTTCAACAAATAGTATAGAATACTAATAGCATGGTAATTAATTTATAAAAGCCCCATGGTGAATTTTCTTACACCATGAGGCTCTTCTTATTTATTATTACATTAGCGCGAATAATCCTACAAATGCTAAGGCAATAAAATACATTGGTACAGGAATATCTTTTGATTTACCTGTGAATAATTTTATTAACACATACGAAACAAATCCAAATGCTAACCCATCTGTAATTGAATATGTTAAAAGAGTTAATATCAATGTCAAGAATACAGGCATTCCTTCAGTGAAATCTGAGAAATTAACCTTTGCTATTGGTTCCATCATTACTGCACCTAAAACTATTAGAACTGGCGCTGTAGCAAAACCTGGTATAGCAGTTAAAATTGGTGAAAAGAATAATGACAAGAAGAATAATCCAGCTATTGTAAGACCAGCAAGTCCTGTTCTTCCACCTTCAGCAATACCGGCTGCTGACTCAACAAATGCAACTGGTGTAGATGTTCCTAAACATGCACCTACTACAGACCCAATAGCATCAGCTGTTAAAACTTTATCTGCATTTTTAACATTACCTTTTTCGTCTAAGTATCCAGCTTTTGAAGCTAAACCAATTAGAGTTCCTATACTATCGAAAACATCTATAAATAACATAGAAAGAATTGCTGGTATTATACCAATCACCATTGCACTCTTAAAATCAAATTGCATAAATATTGGAGCAACTGATGGTGGCATAGATATTATTCCTGTAGGTACCTTAGCAACTCCAAAAATCATTCCTAATACATATACAGAAAACATTCCAATAATGAATGAACCTTTTATATTTTTATAATATAATACCGATATTATAATAACACCTAGACCAGCTAAAAGAACTGTTGGATCTTTTAAATTTCCTATTCCAACTAATGTAGCTTGATTAGCAACAATCATCTTAGCATCTTGAAGACCTATAAATGTTATAAAGAAACCAATACCAATACTAATTGCATATTTTAATGTTGGCGGAACACTATCAATAATTACTTGTCTAATTTTAAATATGTTAAGCGCCATAAATATAAATCCTTCGATTAATGAAGCTGCCAAAGCTGTTTGCCAAGAGAACTTCATTCCCAAACAAATTGTGAATGTGAAAAGAGCATTTAATCCCATACCTGGTGCCATACCAAATGGATAATTAGCAATAAGCGCCATAATTACAGTACCAATAAAAGAAGCCAATGCAGTTGCAGTAAATACAGCTGATACATCCATACCTGATTGACTTAAGATACTAGGATTTACTACTAAGATATACGCCATAGTTAAAAAGGTTGTTAACCCCGCTAACATTTCTGTCTTAACAGTTGTTTTATTTTTTGATAAGTGAAATATTTTTTCTAACATACCGTTCTCCTCCGTTGTTTTTACCGATTTTTTTAATACATTGTCCAATATAGATTCCTCCTATTTTTGAGCTACACAAATTAACACTGCTACTCCAAAATAATACATCTGTTAGTAGGATGCACTAACGTTGAAAAAAATATAAAAGATAATAACAAGAATTTAAAGATTTCTTGTAAAATATAAGCCCCTTTGTTTTTTACAAAGGGGCTTACAAGTAACAAGTACCTATAAACACCCATAGTCAGACAATTTACGGTAGTCCGGTAGAAACGCTTGAACCTTATTTTCAAGCATATACGGGTAAAATTTCATTATTTATATATGACATACTAATAAATTACTTTTTGAATTTCCATACAATCATCGAATGTTAAAGCATAGAATAAATAAAATGTAATATATTCAGTGCGTAATATATAGCTCTTTATTTTACATACTTAATGCTACAATACTTTGGACTATAAATCAATAGCAAATTAAATATTTTATGTATTTTTTTTATTTTTATTTATCTAATGTTCGTGTTTTTATATGTTTTGGGCAAAAAAAATCTAATAATATAGCTATAATTCCTCGTATGTAAAATTATTCCGAATATTAGTTTTTAAGCAATCTTAATATTTATATTTATTATTCTATTAACTTTTTATATTATCCTGTTTACTATTAATCCCAAATGAACATTATTTTTGACTTACCTTTTAATTTCTTAATAGCAAAAGGATTGGTGATTATAATATTTCTTACCAATCCTTCTACAATTAAATATTCACATCCGTATTTCTATGATATTGGAGCCATAAGTATTTTTCCTGTTCCCCTATATACGTTAACTAATCCCTCTCCTGAAACTGCAGATCCAATTAAACTTTTACTAGACTTTTCAACTCTAAACTCTAAAGAATTAGACCAAGCAATTGCAAAATTTCCATCAATCCGCACCTCATCATTATCTAATATAAATTCTATTAATTCGCTTCTTGGAACAGGACTTTCTAGCACGGCTATCCCTTCACCTTTTAGACACAAATTAAATAGTCCTTCATTCCCAAGCATTGCCGAAGAAATGTTTGTTCTCGCAACTATCTTTTGCTGAACCTTAGACTCACACGCTAAGAAAAGTCCATCATCTAAAACCATCCCTCCCCATTCCGAAACTTCCTCAAGCAAAATATGCCTATATGTTGGTTCTAACATCAATAAACCATTTCCCTGATATTTTGGTTTAATAGCAGACTCTTTTGTTACCTTTGATGATATAGCTTTTCCAAAAAAATCACCAATTCCCTTAATATCAGCAGCCATACTCACAGATCCTGCTGTCCACTGCATTACTCCGGAACTTATTGTGTAAGCATTACCATTCAACTCAATTAAAACCTGTCTTTTTCTAACATTCATCTCTGAAGCAAAATATGCTGCCATTGCAGTTGTAGTGCTTACACTCAAATCCTTTTTATATTCAAGAACCTTAACGCCCCCTCTTGATTCTACAATTTCAATATTTTTATTTTCAAAAAGATTCTTACACTTTACCATCGAAAATTTTCTCCCCTTATTCTTTGAATATATATTTCTTATATAGTCTATGTTAATTAATTACATTATTATGTATACAGTTAATAATAAAGATTTTTATATACACATAAAACAATTAACTAAGTTTTTTCCACTTATAAAACAGAATATTCAAAAATGCAGTTTGTAGCTCACTTTTTTAAATATAATACAATTTCAACAGGCACCTTTATTTATAGAACACTAAAAACTGTATTTACTATTTAATTATATTTACTCAAGCTCAAATAAAAGCAACATAAATAAATCAGATAATAAATTAAGCCTTTAAGATTTAACTTGCTATCTGATTTATCTTTATTAATGTTTAAATAACCGATCTCCATCTTTCTATTTTATAGACTCTCTATACTCCTTGAAAGCCTTAGCTATACTAGGATTACTTTCTATAAATTGTACAAAATCCTGAAAGCATTTTGATGTTTCTTTACTTACAGTATGTTCTATCTTTTCTGTTTCATCTAATATTTCTTTATCAGGAATATCAAGTATCCTTAGAAAATTCTCAATAATATGATGCCTGTTAAGAAGTGCTGCGCCAAGTTCTTTACCACTTTCTTCAAGTATTATAATCCCATATTTTTCATACTTTACAAGTCTTTCCTCTGATAACTTCTGTACCATCCTTGTGGCAGAAGGAGGTTGAACATTAAGTGCATTTGAAAGTTCATTAATTCTTAAATACCCTTTATTCAATGACAATCTATATATCATCTCAAGATAATCTTCCATGGACGCAGTTAGCTTGCTGTCTTCTTTCTTCATATATTCGTTAAAAGTATAGAAATCATTTTTGCCCATATACTTACTCGCTCCCCGTAATAATCTACTTAATAAATTATATGCTTTAATGGCGAAAAAGTTACTTTACTGTAACATTTAGAATATTATTGCATAACTTATAATATAAAATAATTTAGACTAGGCTAAGAAAGTTAACTGTTAATAACTATCTTAATTACATATAAGATTAAAAAATTAGACACATAAAAAAATAAAGTAAGAAAGGTGATGTATTTTCTTGGAGAACGAAAGAGGTTTAAGAAGCACTGATGTATCTGTCACTGGATTTGTTCCATTTAAAAAAGACAGGAGTGCTAATATTAGTAAATTTAGGCAACTATTAAAATATTTAGGTCCAGCTTTTATTGTAAGTGTAGCATATATAGATCCTGGAAACTTTGCAACTAATATTAGTGGAGGATCGGAATTTGGCTATGCGTTAATTTGGGTAATTCTATTTAGTAACTTAATGGCTATCTTTTTACAGATAATGTCTGCAAAATTAGGAATAGCCACAGGCCATAACCTTCCAGAAATGTGTGCCAAAGTATTTTCTAAAAAAACAAATTGGGTATTTTGGATTGTTGCAGAAATAGGTGCAATGGCAACTGACTTAGCAGAATTTCTAGGTGGAACTTTGGGATTATATTTATTGTTCCATATACCAATGATATATGCTGGGATTATTACAGGAATAATAACATTCTTCATTTGTTATATGGAAAAGTATGGCCAAAAAACTATAGAAATAATAATATCAATTCTTGTTGCAGTAATTTGTATTGCATATACAATAGAATTATTTCTTGCCAAACCTGATTGGTTTCAAGTAGGAATTCATACAATAATTCCATCACTGCCAAATAGTCAGGCATTATTAATCGCAGTAGGAATGCTTGGTGCAACAGTTATGCCTCACGTAATATACCTTCATTCACATTTGGTCCAGCATAGAGGAACTGATACATCCATTGAAGGAAAGCTAAAACATTTAAAAATGGAAAAAATTGATGTAACAATAGCTATGAATATTGCCTTTATAGTGAATGCTGCAATGGTTATTGTATCCGCTGCTGTATTCAATAAAAATGGATTAATTGTTGATACAATGGAGCAAGCCCATGCATCATTACAACCTTTACTAGGTTCATTATCTAGCGGAGCTTTTGGAATAGCATTACTTGCCTCAGGTTTGTCATCATCTGCTGTGGGTACTATGGCAGGTCAAACAATTATGAAGGGTTTTGTGAATTTAAGTATACCAATTAATATTAGAAGACTTATAACTATGATGCCTGCATTGGCTATAATTGCACTTGGAATAAATCCAATGAATGCCCTTGTTTTAAGCCAAGTAGCACTTAGCTTCATATTGCCATTTCCGATAATACAAATGCTAACTATAGCTAGACGTAAGGATTTAATGGGTATTATGGCAAATCGCAATTGGGTAAGAATTTTAGGTATTATCATCGCAGCTATAATCATATCACTAAATATGGTTCTCTTATATTTAACATTTACTGGCCAAGCTTAATAGTAATATTTTAGGAGTGCTTTGTGATTAAGTCTATTAACATGTTAAAAGATAAAAACTCTTCTTTTCGGTCTTCCAGAGCCTTAGAAGAGTTTTCTTCCCACTATTAATTTAATCTACACATTTTTGTATGGACATCTTATAAAATATAACTTAAATATCTTTATGTATTTAATAGATATTAGTAATTAAACGTAATTTCGTTTAAAAATTCTTAATCACCACACAAATTTACAACCATATATTAAATATAAGTAATAATTAAGAAGGAATGACATATATGATATTAATTTTATCTGCTTTATTATTTAGTTTATCTTCTAACTTAGATAATTTAGTTATAGGTATTGCATATGGAATAAAAAAAATAAGAATAGACACAACTGCAAATCTTATAGTAGCACTTGTAACTTCTACTGGAACATTTTTATCTATGTTACTTGGCATATATGTATCTAAATTTTTACCAAGCTTTTTATCAAATAGCTTAGGTGCTGGAATTATCATAATTCTAGGATTATACTTTGTAATTCAAAGTATTTTTAAACTTATAAATAATAAAAAAATAAAAGAACTCGCTTTAAAGAATACTAATGATATGATTGAATATGCAGAAAAATCAGATTTAGATAAATCAGGAGATATAGATAAAAAAGAAGCTTTTTTGGTAGCTTTTGCATTAACATTTAATAACTTTGGTACAGGAGTTGCTGCAAGTGTAACAGGCGTTAATATAGAACTTACAGTCATATTAACATTTATATTAAGTATTTGTACACTTAAACTTGGAGAAAGAGCTGGAAACCATATTTTAGGCAAGTTCTTAGGTAAATTTGCTCCGTTAATTTCAGGACTCTTACTTATAAGTCTCGGGATCATAGAATTATTTAACTAATAGATTTAGATTAAATATGGTTTACTAAAATCGTAACATAATAAATTGAAGAACGATTATAAATTTTAGGAATGAAAGTATTTCTATAAAAAGAAATGCTTTCATTCTCAATTTTTTATATAAAATATCATTTATACAAAAATATTAAATATCATATTTTATAATTTTAGTCTTTTATTGTAGTCTTTTATAATCTCAATAGATTCTTTTAATTCTGCCTTTTCACTTTCAACTAAGTGATATTCAACAAGCTCCTTCACTCCTTGATTATTTAAAACCGCTGGAACACCTGCATATGTGTCACTTTCCCCATACTCTCCATTAAGCATAGCTGATACAGGAATAACTTTATTTTCATCGCGTAATATTGCTTTTACAATCTGAACAGTAGTTGCTGCAATACCAAAAGTAGTTGCACCTTTAGCATTCACAATACGATATGCTATTTTCTTAATATCTTCCGTTACTGAATTTAAATTAAAACCTTTTAATCTCATTTCATTGTCACTGATTATATCTAAAAACTTTTTACCCCCAACTGTAATTTGACTCCATGGAATTATCTGTGAATCTCCATGTTCTCCCATGCACAAAGCATGAACACTTTGTGGGTCAACACTCATAACATCAGCTAAATGATATTTCAAACGTGCTGAATCTAGAGCTGTTCCTGTTCCAATGACTTTACTTGCTGGCAAACCCGAAAGTTTGTGCACGTAATATGACATAACATCAACAGGATTTGTTATTACAACTATTATGCCTGAAAATCCACTTTTCATGATGTTCGGGACTATATTATTCATTATTCCTGCAGCTTTTTCTAACATATCTAATCTTGTTTGCCCTGTAATATAAGGTAATGCAGCTGCAATTACAACTATATCTGCATCATTACATTCTTCGTACCCCCCATCTTTTACCCTCATCTTACTTCCGCTATATCCAAGAGAATGTTGCAAATCCGTTGCTTCAGCCCATGATTTTTCTTTATTTATATCAATCAGTATTAAATCATCACAAACATGATTCATTACCATATCAAATGCTACCGCTGCCCCAACAGAACCCGTTCCAACTATTACTACTTTACTTCTTCCAATTGCCATATATATCCCCCTCTACTAATTTTTCTATAAATTATTATATCAAAAATTAGACCTATTATCATCTAACCAATTCCACTTTAGCATAAAAACTTATTCCTTAATCCAATAGCTGCTTCCATCTTTTTTTCTTTCTATAAAACCATACTCTATTAAAGCTCTTCTTATGGTTACGTAATCCTCATACACTCTCTTTAGAATCCTATTTATCTCTTTTTCAGAATATTGCTTTCCTTTTGAAAAATTTCTTGATATCTCTTCTAACACAATAATCTTTTTCTTTTCTCTAGCTGGATAACTCTTTAAACCACCATTTTCATTCATATAAGTTTCAATAACACTCTTCTTTTCTTTATCTGTTATATTATACCTATCATCTAAAGTAGTTGCTGTTTTATAAGCATCACATATAGTCTCTTTACCAATTTTATTAATTTTCTTATTTGTGGTTTTTGAAAGCAAATCCATCATAGCTAAAAATAATTTTGCTTGCTTTTCCTTTTCTCTTAATTTATATCGGTGATTTCGTATTGTTGATTGCGCAACTTTAAGTTTCTCTGAAATTTCTTTATCAGATAATCCCAGAGCAATCAATTTTATTAATTCTCTTTGAACATCTGATATTCCAGTAAAACCAGAATTCATATTTAACAAATATTCAAGCATTGAACCGTGGCTTGTTTTAAGATGTAACTCTGCTGATTTCTTTGCATCATACAGCTTTGAATTTATTTCATATATTCTTCCTATCTGGAATTCTTCTTCACATATTATACACCTATATCCATCATCTTCTTCGAGAATCCCTTCTTTAAGCTCACTTATAGTAGCATTCCAAAATAATTCATTTGATTTTATATCCATTAATCTCATTCCCTTTCAATATAATTACTTTCTATTTAATATATTACAGACTTTTATTTACTTTGTCTATATATAAACAAACATTTATCACTAATGTTTGCACCTTATCAATATCAACTTTCTAAGTGTACCTCATGAAACTTTTCAATGTTCTATTTATTTCAAATAAAAATAGACCAACCATCTCTATTTATTGTTTATGGTTGACCTATTAATATATTAGATATATCTTAAAACTTACTTGTATTTTTTTAATACTTTCAGATTTGAAATTCTATTATTATAATTCTAAAATAAGAGCCTATCTCTTTGCATCTGAATGCTAATTCTATTTCTGCATTCCTCATAATCGTTAGATTTTAGCTTTCTAAACTTGTAGTAATCAAAACTCTCTATAGTATCTTTAGGCGCGAAATTAAAGATTGCTACAATAAAAGCTTTAGCCTTTCGTTTTAACTTAACAAATAAGTTTCCTATTTCATTTTTATTCTTCATATTTATCTTACCTCTACTAATTCCAAATTTCATTCCGTATTTTTTATAATTCCTTTCCTTGAATACTCCCTAAATTCTGCTTCATGATATTCCATTTAACTCACTCCTTCTTTAATATTTTTAAAGTTTTTGAAACAGCTTATTTAATAATAAACTAGCACCACAATAATAGTTTACCCTTACCACAAATTAAATGATATGTAAAAAATTATTATAATTAAACTTTCTTAATTCCGACTCTTTAATTTAGAATCAGCAAAAAACTGCTGAATATAATTTTCAACGCAATATCCAACTAATAATTAATTAGATATTGAGTTGTATATTATTTACAACAGTTTCTTTATAGGATTCCTGTACCTTGCAAATCATTTTATATTATAAATATGAACTTCGTCTTTACTTGGCCTTACTTTTTAGCACTATATGTGATGACTCTAATTTTTCATTATTTAACTTAAATATAATTTTTCTTATACTATCATCTGAAAGATTATATGCCTCTGCAATATCAAAAACTTTTTCGCCTTTTTTATATAATTTATATATTTCTAAATTTCTTTCTCTTATTGCTCTTTTAGTACCATTACTTTCTCCCCAGCCCTTTCTTTCTTCAGTCTTAGGAATATAAATGGTTTCTCCTTGAATATACTTTTGAAGCTCTCTCAAAAGCTTTTCTGGCAGGATATCCTTTCCGTTTTTGTAACACACCCTTGATTTCCTCCTTAAAATTTTTAATATTCAATAATACTACGTTTTTTAAATTTCTCATTGAAACCACCTCCTAATAATTTCTATAATCAAAATTAGATTATTACTCCTTATAATTAGATTAAGATAAAAAAATCCCGTGGATACTAATTAATCATCCATGGGATTACACATAAAAAAACTAGATAATTACTATTGTCTAGTACTTCCTTATGCTTAAAAAATGCAATAAAAAAAACACGATAACCCTCGTGTATTCTGCCTAGATATATATTAATTCTTCAGATGATGGTTAATACTCTTTTGAAAGCACAACGAATGAAAAGTAAGCATAACATACTTCCATTACTCTATAAATATTACAAAAAATAATTATAAAGTTTTCTATAATGACTTTCAGCAATATTCAATTATTTTAAAAAAACCTCAACACTTTTATTTAATAAAATTTTCATATAAATATCCTCCTTCATCTGAATTTTGATCATTTAACTTTCCTAAATAACCCATATAATATATATTATTCAAAATAATGTTTTATGTCAATATTCTCTAAAAATATTTTTAAATTACTCACAAATATACTTTTTTAGATATGTCTAAAAATCTTTCAAAGGAGGATATAATCCTCCTTATTTTATTGGCAGGGTTATTAGCTCAAATTTAAGCTGATAACCACCTCTTATTAATTTTCAATATAATCATCCCCTCTCCATTATATTTACCGGTAAATTAATTATCGCATTATACGTATAAATATCTCAATGGAAATAATTTTTATAATTAATTTTTCTTATAAATTTATCTATCTCTAATAAATTTATCAACTCTTTCAAAAGTTGGCATAGCTTCCTGAGCTCCTAGTGCAGTTGTTGAAATAGCACCTACTGCATTTCCAAATATTACGCATTCTTTAAGTTCTTTTTCTTTTGCTAGCGCAAAAGCAAATCCCGCGTTAAAAGAATCTCCCGCTGCAGTCGTGTCTATTACATCAACAATAAATCCCGGAACTCTAGTACATTTATCTTTCTTAATAATTGCAGCCCCATCACTACCTAACTTTGCAACTATAACTTTTACTCCCTTATCAAATAATGTTTTTGCTGCTTCTGCAAGGTTTTCTTCACTATTTATCTTTCTTCCAATTAAAGTCTCCAACTCTGTTTCATTTGGTGTTAAATAATCCACATATTTAAAAATTTTATCAGGAAGATCCACCGCTGGTGCTGGATCAAGTATTACTGTCTTACCTTGTTTTTTTAGTTTTTTCATAGTTGCAATTACTGTTTCTAGTGGAATTTCTAATTGAAACAAAAATATATCTGCTCTTTCAATCAAACTCCATTTGCTTTCAATATAATTTATATCAACTTCTGCATTAGCTCCTGGAACAACAATTATATTATTCTCTCCATTATTACTTACTTGTATCACTGCTACCCCAGAAGACATGCCTTTTTCAATGCTTACTCCATGAGACTTGACATTATTACTTCTTAAAACTTCTAGATATCTTTTTCCATACATGTCTTCCCCTATTTTTCCTACCATAAGCACATCTGAACCCAACCTACCTAGTGCTATTGCTTGATTACCACCTTTTCCTCCTGGAAATGTATTAAACTCTTTCCCCATGACAGTCTGTCCTGCCACAGGAAAATTTTCTACTGTAGTTACTAAATCCATATTTAAACTTCCAATTACACATAGACTTTTCATATAATACGCTCCTCTTCCTACATCAGATTAAAACGAAATATATTTCTAATTTAAATCTAGTGTTATTATATCACAATTTCTATTCCTAAAAATTTCACTAACTCAACATATGCTTCGACACTCCAAGAATCTTGTATCGCTACTATTAAAATTTCTAAAGTTCGCTTAAACCCTAAACTTAGAAACAACGTTGGCTAACTCACTTGAAATGTTAGCCAAAGTAGTGGCAGATGCAAAGAATTCTTCTTGAGTTGCTAGCTGTTCTTCCACTATTGCAGATATATCTGTACTTCCTTCTAGTGATTTATTTGAAATTTCACATATATTCTTAGATATTTTTTCAATTGCATTTATTTCATTAACCATTACTAAAATTTCATCTGAAATATTTTTTATTTCACCGTCAACATCATTGTTTGACTCCACAATATTCTTAAATGCTCCTTCAACTTCCAAAACTTTTTCCGAACCACTCATTACCTCGCTAACCGCAATGGACATACTTTTAATCAATACATTAATATAATTTTGAATTTGAGTTAAAATTTTAGATATCTCTACAGTAGATGTTGCAGAACTTGTTGCTAGTTTGCGAATTTCATCTGATACAACTGCAAATCCTTTTCCATATTCACCTGCTCTAGCTGCTTCAATCGCAGCATTTAGAGCCAACAACTCCGTACTGGCTGTAATTTTAGAAATAGTATCTAGTATCGTTTCTATTTGCGATGAATTTTCTTTTAAAATGCCAGTTACCGATTGGATATTCATAACCTGTTCTTTGATAGTGTTCATTTGATTTAACATGGATCTAACTTTCTCATTTCCGCCTTCGGCTATTTTAAGAGATTTATTAGCCGAAGACAAAACATTATTTGACTTTTCTTTTATTGTGCTATTCATTTTAATAAGTCTATTAACTGCTTCTTCAGTCCTTTTTGCTTCACTAAATTGATACTGTGAACCATCGACAGCATCTTGAGTAGATACTGCGATCTGATTAACTGCTTTGACACTTTCCTTCGCCCTATCCTTGATCATAGTAGAAGATTCATATAAATCCTTGCTATTATTAATAATCCCCTTAATCATGGTTCTTAGATTTTTTGTCATTTCGTTAAAAGAACTTGCCAATAAAGATACTTCATCGTTAGAATTCACTTTATATTCTTCTACCTGTAAATTTCCATTAGCAATATCATCAGCTAATAGTACAATTTTATTCAATGATTTTCCTAACTTTATCGAAAAGAAAATGGCAAAAATTACGCTAACAAAACCTATGGATACTATAAAAACAATGATTAATACTCCTGTAAAATTAGATTTTTTAGCTAAATCTGCTCTAGCTTTATTTTGTTGGTCTAATTCAACTGACATATATTCCTGCATGCTATTTTGAATTAGTTTAGAAAACCTGTTCATAAGTTTATTTTTTTCTACCATTTCAGTAGCATTCTTACTTTCAAAAAGTTTTATATTTTCCTCAGAATAGGACTCTAACATTCTGCTTACAGCATCAAAAGATTTCAGTGTCTTCTCTCCCGATAGATTATCTTTAATAAACTCTTGATTTTTGTTAATATTTATAAACTTATCATCTATAATTTTTTTATTCTCCTCTGTTGGATTTAATATATATTTTGATATATCCTGAGGAATTGAGTTTATTAAAATTATGATATCGTTCGCCATAACGTTTTTTTCAATCATAATATTTTCTTGTACTAAGTAAGACCTCATAGTCATATAAGATGTTATTCCTACTGCAGATATCAAGAATACTATTAATGAGAAGCTTATAATAAGCTTTGATTTTATTGTTAAGGGAATTCTTCCTGGAACTGAGCTTATTTTTTTCATCTTGAAGTTTCTCCTTCCTCTTATGTCATTGATTATGTAAAATTTTCAGATCTAATTTTAACTTCTAAATAATATCTATATATTATTTAATTGGTGCTCCAAAAGTATATTCATACCATTGATCAGGTGTTTGAGTTTTCAATCCAAATATAGTATCTCCGTCTTTTGTCACCATAGGTATATTAGGAGTAATAATATCATGTGGCATTGAACCATTTTTAGTGATTATATTAAGTAAAGTTCTCATTCCAATATCAGATATTAAAGGGGTGTATGGTGTATTCACTTCAAACAATCCATCTTTTACGGATGTAATTGCTTTTTTAGAATCATCAATTGATAAAAACATCATCTTTTTAGCATCCTTTCTGCTATTTAATCTATTAGCATTTTTTGATGCATCATAAGCCGCAATTGCTTCATGATCACCTGTTCCAAATACAACATCAATAGAAGGATATTCATTTAATGCTAATTGCATATTGGCAAGTGCTTCTGCTGTATTATCATCATCATGATATGATTTTAATATATGAATATCAGGGAAATAACTTAGTACCTTAAGAAAATGACCAGTTCTATTAGCATCTGCAGTACTTCCAGAAGGCTTTCTAAGAAGAACTACATTTGCATTTAGACTGCCTTCTTTTGCAAGTTTCCAAATTAAATACATACCACACTGAGCGCCATTTGCTGGAAAATTCCCGGTAACTCTACTCGTGGTTTCCTCGAGTCCTGTCATTCTATCAACGCTTACAACTGGTATACCTGCCTCAATAGCCCTTTTTACTGGTGCAATAGTTGTTTCTGATTCAACCATAGGCCAAGTTAAAATCCCATCCACTTTCTGCAAAACAAAACTATCTATAATATCCGCCATTCTATCGTTGTCCCATTGAGCATCTTTAACATCAACTTCGACGTTTGGATGTCTTTCTGCTTCCCATTGAGCTGCATCAGCTAAACTAACATTCCATGGCTGATCAAATCCATGAATAGCAACACCAATTCTATACTTTTTATTTGAGTCTCCAACTGGTCCTGATTTTAAGGCCACATAATTTGAAAATGGTAATTTCAAATCCAGCTCGCTAAATGCTCCTTTTATCTTAGTTCCATCTCCATTTGTCCATTTATAGTTACCGAAAGGCTTTCCCGTAGGATATGTACTCATATAAGTTTCAAATTTTTCATTCTTATATATATCCGTAATCTCTTTATTTGCATCTGAAAGAGGTAAATTAATAAAAAATTCTAATATATCACTATCCGATAACCCCTTTGATTTAAGACTTTCAAAAAAATCCAATGCCTCTTGTCCTTTTAAATTTCTTACCTGATCGTACAACGGTGCCAAATCCACTGATTTCTCATTTGTTACAGTTTGTGTTGTAACTTCTTCAATATAATCTTTTTGCCTATCTTCTTTTGGTTCGGTATCAACAATTACTTTACCTACTTGGGAGCAAGCTGATAAAATACTTCCAACCAAAATTATTAATACAATGCAACTTAATTTGCGTAATCTAAAATTTAATATTTCCATTTTGACTTTCCTCCTTGGTAGCATCTAATCATATTAGTAATTCAATCCTTTTAATACACAATAACTACTTGGACATCATATTTGTTAAATTTATAACAAATATGAGCCTCTCAAAAAAACGTTTACACAACTTATATTCCTCCCTTGCAAACTATCTTTTTTAATGTAAACTTATTGTAATGTTATATTCACTACCATATTAAAATACTTCTATAATTTCTATAATTCTACAATAATTTCAAAAATCCTTTATTTTATACTTCTTAATAAATGTTATTTTTACAGTATAACATTACTTCGGAGATTTAAGGTAAAGTATATATAATAATTATTCTTATACATCAACCTTAAAAATAAAAAGCTCTCAACATACATTGAGAGCTTCACTTGTATTAATTAAATGCTAAAAATTATTATTTTCAAAATATATATTTGTAAACTTCTTTAAAACTTGATATGAAATTCTAAAGCTTGTACAAAACTTATATTCCTAGATACCAACATCTTTAATTTCTAAAATAAACTTACTACTATCATTTTAGCAAGTTCTCACATAACTTAAAATTATGTTAATCATATTAGGTATTTTGACATTTCAAAACATACGCTGGTGGTATATTTAACACTACTCTTTCTAAACTTATATCTTCAAAGTAACTTCCTATATATCCCTTTTTAAGCAATGTATATTGAAATGTTATGAATAATCCATTCTTTTTTAATATATCTTTTGTTTTTTTCAATATACTATTTGACATATTCTTTGGCAAACTAGCAAATGGTAATCCTGATACAACATAGTCTACTTCTTTAATATTGTATTCTTTTAAATATTTATCTACATTTTCAGCTGAATCATTTACTATTACAACGTTATTATATTCACCATACTTTTCCTCTAGTTCTCTGCAGAATTCTTCATTATATTCTACGAGCATTAACATCGTATGATCCTTTATTTTTTTCATTAGTCTATCAGTAAACACTCCTGTTCCAGGACCATACTCCACAATACATTTTGCATGGTCAAAATCAATATCATGCGCCATTTTTTCCGCAAGCTTTTTAGAACTAGGAGCTACAGCTCCAACAGTTCTTGGCGACTTAAAATATTCCATTAAGAACTTTATCCACATAATAATACAACCCTCTCTATATTTTCTTAATTAGAATACATATTTTATTGAACTTAAACAAACTAAATAAAATATATATTCTATTATTAACAAAAGAGACTACCCCTCGATTTTTAAAAACTAGAGATAATCTAAAATATTCTATAAATTTCTTTCTAACTATTTTCTTATTTAATTACAGCACTTCTGTATAGACATGCACAGTTTTAAAAGTACATCTCTGTTAGCGAATTTTACATAGCTAACAATGTTTAGATGATGAGTCTCCAACACAGTGTAAAAATCAAAAACTACTTTAGAATCCAAATTTTTTCAACCTCTAAATTATAACATAATAAGGAAATAAATTCAATGTTTTACATAAACTAATTAGGTGAAAATTTATTATTTTAATTTTATTAAGCTCTAATAATTTAAAAATTATGAATAATCATGCTTATTCTTTACAAAACAAATATATTCATTATTATTTACAATATAATTTCAACCCCAAATGTAATCTTAGTATATTTCTTAAATTATAATATATGTTTAACTTTTTGCTTTACGTCTTCTTAAAAAGGAACATACATCATAAATATCTATAGGGGATAATTCGATATCTATGCCTCCTAAACTTGTCATTGAAGAAGCTTTACTAAAATTTTCATTTTAATCCAAGTTTCAAATAAATCTATTTTCTTTTCCATATGCTGTAGAATTATCCCCTTGTACTTATAGATCCTTCTTGATTAGTATAAATAGAAAGTTATATTCAAAACCTAATATGGATATATAGTTATTAATACATACAATACAAAATAAAAGCATAAATCTGCATTGTAAAATAGCTATTTCAAAACAGATATCTATCCTCTGTTTTGAAATAGCTAACACAAAATATATAATTATAAATTTTCTTTTATGAGATTAATTCTCTTCACATATTCTTCATCACTTAAATATTTTTTCTGAGGATTCATTTCAAATACACCACCCCATGAATATCCATCTTTATACTTAGGAACTAAATGAAAGTGAAGATGTGGAAGGGTATCTGAATATGCTCCATAATTTATTTTATCAGGTGAAAAAGTTTTATTAATCATAGCCGCTACTCTAGTGACATCTTTCATATATAATTCTAATTCCTTATCATCCAATTCAAATAATTCTTTCACATGTTTATCATACGCAACAATGCATCTCCCTTTATGGCTTTGTTCTTTGAACAAATAAAGAGTTGACACTTCAAGCTTACATATCTCAATCATTAAATTATCAAGTTTTTCATCCTTATCACAATAAAGACAATTATTTTTATTACTCATATTTCAGTCTCCTAACCTAATTTTTTATAGACATATATTAATAACATTTTTATATTTAATAGTACAATTAATTATTTAGGATATACCTTTATATTCTTACAGACAATATAGAAGCTATCAAAATAATATTTTAGTACAGTTGAAATTAAAATTAGCTGCCTTAAAATAGCAATTTACTTTCTATCTTAAGACAGCTATAATAACTAAATTGAAACGTATCTAGAAATTATGATGATTTTGAGCTATTTTTATATTTTAATATTCTATTAGTCAAAAGAATTAATTTATACTACTGTTTCTTTCCAAACATTTTCATACTTATATCCAGTAAGATTTTCAACAATTGTTTTTGTTTCTGGAGTTACTTCTTCTTTTGAACCATTATTCTTTAGACGTTCAACTTCATCCACTAATATACCATGTGTTCTTTTATTAAGTTTGAAAGTTGCCGCACAAATTAATGCAATTACAAGTAAAGATATACATCCAACAGCTAAAAGAGTAGCTATAGTTGATACAACTTGTGGTGATTGAGTTGCCTGTCCTTTAACGAATCCGCTTTCTTGCAATACAACACCTATAACAAATGTAGCTATTGCCACACTGCTTTTTCTAGTAAATGTCATAACTGCTGCAAAAAGCCCTTCTCTTCTTTGTCTTGTAACCATTTCATCAACATCAGGAATGAATGGGAATACATTCCATGGAGTAAACTCTAATAAACTTCTTCCTACTTGATAAATTGTACCAATTACAAATAATAAAACAATATTCGATCCTAAATTTCCTACATAAAGTCCATAAAATGCTAATAAACATACAATCATAATAGAATAAGCCATCTTATATAAGTTACCTGGTCCAACTTTAATCATTAAGAATCCGCCTAATATTGTTACAGGAATACCAATGATGCTAAGTGAAAGTACATTCGCAGCAGTAGTAGATGAAACACCTAAATTAAATACACAGAAATATATAAATACTGAATTAAATAAGTCTTTAGCAGTAAATGAACATATATAAATTGCTAAATGTTGTCTAAATGCTCTGATCTTAAATGTTGAAACATAGTCACCAGCAACCTTTACAATAGTCATTAATTGTTCGCCAAAGCTCTTGCTTGTAGAACCATTTAATAGTTCTTGTTCCATTTCAGGTGTAAGGTCCCTTTCCCATGTTACTTTATGTGATATAAGTATACATATTGCATATATAATAGCAAAAACTAATCCATTAATGAAATATGCTTGTGGGCTCTTGTCACCAAAGAAAGCTATTAATCTTCCTGGAACAAAAGTAGCTAAAAATGTACCTGTTGCCGAAATAAACATTCTCGATGCTGATAATTTAGTTCTGTCAGTAAAATCTTTTGTCATTTCAGCAGGTAATGTCTCCCATGGAATTAATACCATAGCTGCAATTATTTCAAATAACAAATAAGTAACTAAATAGAATGCATAACTTCTTCCTGTTACCCATAGTAATACGTAATCTGCCATTAACGGAGCTCCGATTAATAAGAAGAAACGACGTCTACCAAAAAGTTTTCCAAGTTTAGTTTTATAGAAGTTATCAGATATACTACCGATAAATAAACTAGCAACTGCATCCACTATACGAGCGATAGCGATAATAGAAGCACCTTCTATCGGTGTTAATCCTGCAAATGTTGTATAGAAAAATAGTAAGAAAGCTCCAATAATGGTGAATGCTCCACCACCCATTAAATCAACTAGTCCATAACCAACGCCTCTAGCTATCGTGATTTTTCTATTATTATTTGACATATATTTTTCCTCACTTTCATCAATTAAGTGTTCCCGAATTATTTTTCATCAAATCCAAAATATTCTTTTGCATTGCTGTAGCATATACCCTGAACAATTCTTTTAAGTAATTTATCATTTTTAGGTACTTCTCCGTTTTCTACCCATTCTCCAATTAAATTACAAGCAATTCTTCTAAAGTATTCATGCCTAGTATATGATAAGAAACTTCTAGAATCAGTTAGCATTCCAACAAAGCGTCCTAGCAATCCAAGGTTTCCTAATGCCTTCATTTGTTCAATCATTCCATCCTTATTATCATTGAACCACCATGCTGCACCAAATTGCATTTTTCCTGGAATACCATCTCCTTGAAAGTTTCCTATCATAGTTCCAAGAACATAGTTATCCTTTGGATTTAATGTATATAAAATTGTTTTTGGAAGAGAATTTTCTCTGTCCACAGAATCTAAAAGTCTAGAAAGTGGATAAGCTATGCTTTCATCATTAATTGAATCAAAACCTGTATTTACTCCTATTTTTTCAAGCATTTTTGTATTATTACTTCTAAGAGCTGCAATATGGAGCTGCATAGTCCACCCTAATTCATGATAAAGCTTGAACACATGTCTTAATGTATAAGTTTTATACTTCTTTTCTTCATCAATGCTTATAGATTTACCTTCTAAAGCTTTAGCAAATATTGCTTCTGCTTCTTCTTTTGATGAATCTGCATAAACTACTACACCATCTATACCATGATCTGCTATTCTGCATCCAACTGAATGGAAAAATCTTATTCTTGAATCAAGAGCTTTTAAAAATTCATCATAATTATTTATAGATACTTCAGATACTTTTTCTAAATCTTTTACCCAAGAAACAAAACCATCTAAATTGATTTCAATTCCTTTATCTGGTCTAAGAGTGGGTAAAACATTTACATTAAAGCTAGCATCTTCTTTAATTTTTATATGATATTCTAATGTATCTATAGGATCATCTGTTGTACATATAGTTTCAACGTTTGATTTTATAATTAAATCTCTAACATTAAAACCTTCTCCATTTAATAATTCATTAGCTCTCTTCCAAATTTCAGGAGCAGTATCTTCATCAAGCGGTTCATATATTCCAAAGAATCTTTGAAGTTCTAAATGAGTCCAATGATAAAGAGGATTTCCTATAGCCATAGGTATCGTTTGCGACCAAGCTAAGAATTTGTCATAATCACTTCCATCTCCTGTAATGCATTTTTCATCTATACCATTACTTCTCATAGCTCTCCACTTATAATGATCACCATAAAGCCACGCTTCAGTTATATTACTGAATTTTTTGTTTTCATATATTTCTTTTGGATCAATATGACAGTGATAATCAATAATAGGCAAGTTCTTAGCATAATTATGATATAAATCTATAGCTGTTTGATTAGATAGTAAAAAATTCTCATCCATGAAATTTTTCATATTCTTCATCCTACTCTCTCAAATAAATATTTTATATTTGTAAAGCATTGAATATTTGGGTTAATAACACGCAGTATATAAATTCACGTACATTATTGTAATTTGCATTTACTCAATACTTTACCACAACGTTTTCTTAAATTTTATATATTAACCTTATTGTTATGTTTGGGATTCTTATATTCGCTAATTTAACTTCCTTACCTTATAATACTAAAAGTTTTATATCATCCTTTTAGTATAAGTGAAAAGTTGTTAATTAGCATTGCTTATGTTATAATGTACTTCATATTAATTTTCTTAAACATTCTTTATCGTTCTTCACTTATATTATTTGGCAGAATATAATAAATGAAGAATGATAAAAATGTTTATTTTTTTGCATCTTCGAGCATTATCTCTGATTATTTACAATCTAAATATTTTTCTAAAGTTGCTCTAACTGCACCAGCACCTGAAATCAATTCATTGAAATAACCTTCAATTTTCTCGCCTAAACCTATAGTGTAAAGATTTACTCCAAAAATTTCTTCATTTATAAGTATTGATTTTAAGCTACTTTCTACTGATTCTTTAGAACCTAATTTTATATCTGCTACATATTTTCTTAATTCATCTAATAAAGGATCTGGACTTAACTCCATAACATTACCATTATCATCTAATCCCATTAGATATCTGCACCAGCCTGCTATAACTAGAGGAATGTATTTAAGTTCTTTAGCATCTAAATCTTCTCTCTTACTATAAGCTTTAATTGTTTCTCCAAATCTTATACCAACTTTTTGAGATGTATCTGAAGCAATTCTTTGTGGTGTATCAGGTATATATGGATTTGGAAGTCTAACTTCAACTACCTCTTTAATGAAATCTTCTGGATTTAATATTCCTGGATTTACAACAACAGGCATTCCTTCTTCATATCCAATTTTTTCAACTAACTTCTTTAAAGCTGGATCTTTCATTTCATCTGCAATTAAATCAAATCCAAGTAAGCATCCAAAAACTGCTAGAGACGTATGTAGTGGATTTAAACAAGTAGTTACCTTCATTGTTTCAACTCTTTCCACAGTTTCTCTATTTGTTAAAAATACACCTGCTTCTTCTAAAGGCATACGTCCATTTGGGAAGTTATCTTCTATTACAAGATATTGAGGCCCTTCTGCATTTACAAAAGGTGCAATATAAGTATTTTTGCTAGTTGTTACAATCTTAGTGCTATCAAAACCAACTGCTTCTAATGTATTCTTAACACTTTGAGATGGTCTAGGTGTAATTTTATCTATCATACTCCAAGGGAAAGATACCTTTTTAGCATCATTGATATATTCAAGGAACCCTTTATCAACTAATCCATTCTCAACCCAGTTCTTTATCATTGTTTCCATTGCATTGTGAAGCTTCTCACCATTCTTTGAACAATTATCCATACTTACAAAAGCTATTGGAAGTTGTCCGTTTTGATATCTTACATATGCTAGGGACGCAACTTTAGCTATAATACTTACAGGATGCTCTAGACCATCTGTTGTATCTTGTTGTGATAAATTCTTAACACTATAACCTTTTTCTGTTATTGTAAAGCTTGCTATTTGTAAAGATGGATTTGAAAATATCTCTTTTAACCTATTCCAGTCTTCTTCTCTTGAGTAATCACCAGCTAAGCTTTCACCTATACTTCCTACTACTTTTTTATCCAAGCTACCATCTGGTTTCATAATTACTAGTAAGCTTAAATTATCATAAGGAGAATAAATTTCATCTATAATTTCATAGTCATATCCTTCTACAGCAACAATACCAGATTTCGCTTTCCCAGTATTTAAAAGTTCCTGTTGTAGTATTGCTATAAATCCTCTGAATATATTTCCTGCTCCAAAATGAACCCATGTAGGATTTTCTTTAGTTGATGCTGACATCTTATCATAATCAAACTTTGGAATTTCAATCCCAGCTTTTTCCCATAAATCACTATTTTTGATACTTTCTTTACTTAATACTATTTTGGCGTTATTCATTTTTTTCACCTCTTTAAAACTATTGCTAATAAAGTCAATACTATTAATTATCTTTTGTATCTTAAGATTCTATGAGCCAAAATTTTTTTAATCAAAATTTTAGTTTATCTCTTTTATTTATTTCTTTCAAGAGAATCCCATATTCCCCATAAATACATAATTCCAAGTGCTCTATCATAAAGTCCATAACCTGGTCTGCATTGTTCATTCCAAATATGTCTTCCATGGTCTGGTCTTACATATCCAGTAAATCCAACTTCGTGATAAGCTTTAACTATATCACATATATCTAATGAACCATCACAAGTTCTATGAGATGTTTCAATAAAATCACCATTCTCATAAATCTTAACATTTCTAATATGAGCAAAAGCAATCCTATTACCGAATTCTCTTATCATAGCTGGTACATTATTATTTGGATCTGAACCTATAGCACCACTGCAAAGAGTTAAGCAATTATATGGATTATCAACAAGCTTTAATAATCTTGCTAAATCATCTCTGTTCTTAACTATTCTTGGTAACCCAAATATTGGCCAAGGTGGATCATCCGGATGTACTGCCATTTTAATATCATTTATTTCAGCTACAGGAATAATTTGTTCTAAGAAGTATTTTAAGTTATTCCATAAGTCTTCTTCTGTTACATTCTTATATGCTTCAAAAAGCTGTGATAAATTCTTTAGTCTTTCTGGTTCCCAGCCTGGCATTGTAAGATCTGGATTAGACGCAATTTTGTTAACTAACTCCATTGGATCAATATCTTTAATCTTTGCTTTTTCATAAAAAAGAGCTGTTGATCCATCTTCTGCCTTCTTGAATAAATCTGTTCTAAGCCAGTCAAATACAGGCATGAAATTATAGCAGATTACTTTAACACCAACCTTAGCTAACTTTTCTATTGTCTTTTTATAATTTTCTATATATTTATCTCTTGTTGGTAAACCTAATTTAATGTCTTCATGAACATTAACGCTTTCAACAACATCCATATTAAATCCATACTTGTCAGCTGATTTTTTTACTTCAAGGATCTTTTCCATTGGCCATTCTTCACCTGCTGCCATATCATGAAGAGCCCAAACAATTCCTCCAACTCCAGGAATTTGTTTTATTTGTTCAAGTGTAACGGTATCATTGCCTTCTCCGTACCATCTAAAACCCATTTTCATAGTAATGTCCCTCCTGTCACTTCATTTAATTATAATTTCAATATATAATATCTCAAAACATATATAAAATTAATACACTTAAATTTAATGCTGCTTATATATAAGCCTCACCTCCTTTAATTTAAAATAATAATCTTAGTATTACATGATTATTTAACAGCTTTGATCATATTAAAACTTAAATCAATCTTTATTTAAAATAATTAGGATACTTCTCTTTTATTTTATTTTTATCAAAAGTAACCATATTTAAATGTTCCTTCATAAAGTCTTCTGCTATCTCTGGGCTCTTGTTTTTTATAGCATTAAAAATTTCTTTATGCTGAAGATAAATATTGTCCCAGCTAGAATTAGTTACTAATCTAAGCATACGAATTCTTTGAAACTCAGTACTGCCATCATTAATACTATTCCATACTCTTTTTTTATTACTTCCCTCGAAAATTATCTTATGAAATTCTTCATCTGCCTCAAATAACTTTTTATAATCATTATTTTCTATATACATTTTTTGAAGTTTCAAATTCATTTCTAAAGCTAGTACATTTTCTTGTGAAAATTCTTTACAAGCTTCCTTTACAACTGCTCTTTCTAAATGTTCACGTAAAAATCTTCCTTCTTCAACTGCAGATAAATCAATTAAAGAAACAACCGTTCCTTTTTGAGGATAAATATTAACTAGCCCCTCTTGAGCTAATCTAACAAGTGCTTCTCTTACTGGAGTTCTACTCACACTATACTTTTCCGAAAGTTCCTTTTCCGAAATACTAGTACCAGGCTCAAGATATAAATTAATAATTTCATCTCTAAGTTTATAATATATAGTTTTACTTGTTGTATTCTTATTTACCTCTAAAGCCATTTTTATATTCTCCCTTACTTTCAAGTTCTACCATACTTGTATGGTAGTTATATTTATATTTTATCATAAGTATTTTAAAAAATCTATTATCAATCCATACTGCCATACTTGTATGGTAGTTATGTTTTAATAATAATCATAACCGTTTACAATGTCAAGATAAATATTTAATTATTTTTTGAAATGCATCAACTTACAATATAGTTAGCAATAATGAGAATATGGTAGAAAAATGCAATATAATTGCACGTATTTCATATATACGCCGATTTTTTAGACCTTGAGTATAATATTGGTTAGATATATTATCAATATGGAAATTTATTATGTTTGAAAGGGGAATATTATGCTGAAAAATATTAAAATTATCAATAGTATTATTTTGATGGTTATCTTATCAACGGTTGTATCGTTATCTATCGCAATAATTGGTTATAATAACATGAAAACGATTAACTCGAATTCATCATCAATGTACACAATTGCGTTAACAAGAATTATTAAGACTGAGGAAATTAGACAAACATTCTTAAATATTCGGTTAAATGTCAATAGAATTTCTATATCTGAATTTAATGATGATGATGTAGCAGCTATAGATAATGACTACTCTGCCATAAACAAAATGGTGGAAGATTACGAAAATCTATCGCTTAGCACTATAGAAACAAACAATTTATCCGAATTTAAGAAGGACTCCTCAGCTTATTATGAACAAATTAAGAATCTTGAAAAAGGCAATAAATTATATGGTATAGATTTAGAAAAATTTAATCAATTGGGAGTTGAAATGCAACTTTTTCTTGATAATCTAGTAACTTATAGTTCAAATACTGCTAATACTCTGCATAATGACAATATGAGTTTATACATTAGAAGCACTAAAATCTTTTTTACCACTTTCTTCATTGGCTTTATTCTTCAGATACTTGTTTCCTCCTCTATAATCTTGGTTATAAGAAAGTCTATAAAGGAGATAATGTCCGATTTAGATAATGTTGCTCAGGGTGACTTTAGTTTTGAAATAAGCACTAATTTAAAAAACGAATTTGGCAGAATGAAAAAATCACTCAAAGTAACAACTTCAAACATCTCCTCCATGCTCGAAGAAGTGCAAAATTCAGCAAATGTTGTAAATATACAAGCAACTAATTTATTAGGAGCTTCAGATGAAATGTCTTCTTCTGCACAAGAAATTAATGCTGCTGTTCAAGAAGTAGCTAATGCTGCCACTGAACAATCTAGTGACCTAATGAATGTAAAAACTTCATTGGATAGTTTCGCTGATTCACTAGATCAAATAACCTCGTCAATTAATGATGTAAACTCAAATATACATAATATTAGTTCAATGGCCCAAGATAGTAACTCTAAGTTAGAATTTTTATTTAATTCTATTAAAGATGTAAACGAATCTTTTGATACTGTAAGAAATAAGGTTGTTCAATTAGATAATCATGTAGAACAAGTGAATAACATAACTACTATTATAAATTCAATTGCTGATCAAACCGACTTATTAGCATTAAATGCTGCAATTGAGTCTGCTCGTGCAGGAGAAGTAGGGCGTGGATTCTCTGTAGTTGCAGAGGAAATCAGAAAACTCGCGGAACAATCTAAAGTATCTGCAAGTAATATAAGTGACTTGATTACTAATATTAATAACGAAGCCCAAATAGCGGTTAAGACTACTGATTTAGGTAAAGATAGCTTAAATAATCAATCAGTCCTTATTGAAGATTCTATAAAATCTTTTGCTTTAATATTTAAGGCTATAAATACTATATTGCCTAGAGTTGATAATATAAATAAATCTATTGAAAATATAAATATTGAAAAAGATCTCATAATCTCAAAAACGTTAGATATTTCTGGAGTATCAGAAGAAAATGCAGCTTCATCTGAAGAAATAGCAGCCTCAGTACAACAAATAAATTCATCTTTTAATGATGTAGCAACTTCAGCTCAAACTTTATCAAATTTAACAACCTCTATGATGAATGAAGTAAGTAAATTTAAATTATAATTGTTGTTATACATAACTTAAGATATATTTTGCAATTTTAAACTCGAGAGCATTATATCTAAATTAAAATGGAGGATAATTATGAAAAATTTTAAATTTCTAAATGTTACGCTTGTAATAGTTTTTATGACGACTATATTAACAGGCTGCGGTTCAAAAAATGTTTCCAAAGCAATGCAGCCTATCACTTTAAATATAATAGATGTTTCAGGAAGCATGCAATTAGTCGGAGATTCCATAGATCAATTTAAAGCTGCAAACCCTGATTTAATAGGAGATGTCGTAGTAAAAAAATCTACTGCATTAGAGGTCCCATCTTTATTAAAATCTCAAATTTTATCTGAAGATATGCAAACAAATTTGATTTTTACTGGAATTGATGGTCTTTCCACATGTATTGATAGAGATGTTATAGAAAACATTATGACTGCATATAGCAGCAGATTTCCTGATTTAGAAAGTAATTATAGTTCTGGCGCTAAAGCCACTTATGATTTAGTAAAGGGTTATGGGATAACTTATGTGTATTCACCTAGCGGCCCATTCTTTACTTATAACCCAGATACCGTACAAAATATACCTAAAACGCCTGATGAGCTTTTAGCTTTCGCTAAAGCTAATCCTGGAAAATTCACATATGCAAGACCCGCGGGTTCAGGACCAGGCAGAATTTTTCTTCAAGGGTTACCATATATTCTTGGAGACAAGGATCCTAAAGATCCTAAAACTTGGGACAAGACTTGGGCTTATCTTAAAGAATTGAATCAATACATAGATTATTATCCCGCTAAAACTGGTACTACATTCACAGAATTAAAAGACGGAAAAAGATCTATTATAGCAAGTCAGTTAGGATGGGATATGAATCAGAGAATCATAGGTGGTATTCCACAAACTTATCAAGGATTTATATTAAACAATACTACATTGGTTGCAGATGCTCAGTATATGGCAATTCCAAAAGGACTTAGCGATGAACAAAAAAATGTAGTTTTAAAACTAATGGCATGGCTTATGACGCCAAAGATGCAGGCAATAACATACGATAGCGGTTATTTTTATCCTGGACCTTCTGTAAAAAATGTTTCACTTGATATGGCTCCAAAAGAAAGTCAAGATAAAATAAAACCAGCTATAAGACAATCTTATGAAGATTCTATTAATACACTTCCAAATTCGACGCAATTAGACACAACTAAATTCATGGACGCTTTAAATATGTGGGATCAATTATTTGGAACTAAAGTAAAAAGATAATAATGAAATTAAGAAACGTGCTATATTGCTGAATCAAACAATATAGCACGTTTTTATATCCTAAATCTATAATTAATAATTACTTACTTTGCTTTATATCCTCATCTAGTAAATGATAAGGATAAGTAGATACAATTATGTTATCATTCTTCAATAAGGTTTCTCTAATAAAGAAACTTGTATGATTATGTAAGACCTCACCAAATCTTTCATTAGTAACAAATTGAGGTACAACTACTGTTATCTTCTCATCTTTAGCTGTTGAATTTGCAATCAATTCTATATTCTTTAACAAAGGAGTAACCACAGCTCTATATGGAGAATATTTTGCGACAAGTAATATATCTGTATCTAACTCACTCCATCTAGATTTTAATTTTTCCATAGCTTCCTTGTCTGGTGAAATATTAAGAGCAATAACATTATCGCTTACACTTTGAGCATATTGCAACGCACCTATTGTTGCTTTATTTAAGCTAGCAATTGGAACTATCACAATATGAGTATATTTCTTTCTTAAATTCACCTTTTTCAGATTTAATTGACTAATACTTAAACCACAAGCCACTTTATCGTAGTGTTTTTTTATTCTTAGCTGAATTACAATTATGATTGGAATTAAAATTGCAACTATAAATGCACCTTCACTAAATTTTTCAATTAAAATTATTATCGTTGTTAATAAAGTAACAACAGAACCAATACCGTTGATTATTGCACGTTTTACCCAACCCTTACCTTTTTCTTTTCTCCAATGATTCACCATTCCAAATTGTCCTAGGGTAAAAGATATAAATACTCCTATAGCATATAGCGGAATCAACCTATGAGTATCGGCCTTAAATACAATAACTAAAATACAAGCTATACATGATAATGCAACGATTCCAAAAGAAAAACTAAGTCGTTTACCTCTAATAGTGAATTGTCGTGGTGCAAAACCATCCTTCCCAACTATATACATTAGCATTGGAAATCCTGTATATGCTGTATTGCATGCCATAAGTAAAATTACAGCAGTGCTAAACTGAATTATATAGTACATTATGCCATTGCCGAAAATAGCAAATGCTATTTGTGAAACAACTGTAGGACCATTTGCTATTGGTACAGCTGTATAAAATATGGCAAGTACCGAAGTTCCTCCAAATATGAAAAATATTAAAGCTGCTAATAATATCATAACAGTCTTTGCACTTTTTTGGCTCGGTTCTTGAAAATTTGGAACAGAATTACTTACTGCCTCCACTCCAGTTAAAGCAGAACATCCTGATGAAAAAGCTCTTAAAATAAGAAATATCGATACATTTTCTGTAGTATTTGCCGGGATAGAATACATTGGTTCTGGATGAATATTTAATATAAAGTACTTAAACAAACCATAAAGTATCATAAAAGCCATGCTAAAAATAAAAATATACGTAGGTATGGCAAAAATTTTTGAAGATTCACTTATACCTCTTAAATTTAAAATAGTCAAAACTATAATTATTATTAAAACAAACATGACTTTATATTCTGTCAAATTGCTAAATGCAGAAATAATAGCATCCGCACCTGCGCTGGCGCTAACTGCGACAGTAAGTATATAACTAATTATTAGACCTGCACCAGCTGCTAAGCCAGATTTTTTCCCTATATTTTCATTTGCTACTTTGTAAGCTCCTCCACCTTGAGGATAAGCCCTAATAATCTGAATATACGAAATTGTTAATATTATTAATAATCCTATAATCATAAAAGAGGTCCATGTTAACCACTGATATGCTGCTACACCTAGAACTATTAAAACAAAAAGAATCTCCTGAGCAGCATAGGCAACAGATGATATTGCATCACTTGCCATAATTGCTAATCCAAAAGGAATATTATACTTTTCATTACATCCTTGTTCATTTGATAAAGGTTCTCCTAATAAAACATCTAAAAACTTTGTAAGCATTTATTTTCCCCCTATATTATCATACGAAAAATATTGTATGTAATAATGAAATCAAAAGCAATATTCTAATTATTGCATATATTGAAGAAAAATGTAGAATTTGCCTCATGAATACGAATACATATGTAATTATCACTGATTTCTTCTTTTAATGAATTATTTTTAACTTTGTTATTACACCTGTATTTCAATTTAATTTCCACATATTAGCCTTAATTAATCACTTGACTTATAATAATTATAAATATAGCTTTATGATTTTAATATATATTAAGAAATTCTGATTTAGTATGATTAAAGTTTTCCTAATTTAACTCAAAATTATTACAAATTTCAAATCTTTGATTTGTATTTTGAAACAGTAATTCTATAAATATCTCAATTCTACTTCATGAAAACTAATAAATTTAAATATACAAGTTAATCTTACTAAAATGGACTTCTATATTTTTGTAATTTTACGGAATAATTGTTAATAAAATAATAATGATATTACTTTTAATCTTTTTTGCTTTTACTCATTATTTTGATATAATCAAATTGTAAAGCTAATATATAAGAGGAGGATTTTATGGCACAAAACCATATATGTGAATTATGCAATAGAAATGTTTCTAGCATTACTAAACATCACTTAATTCCCTTAGAAAAAGGCGGAGAAAAATTTAAAACACTCTCTTTATGTTCAACCTGTCATAGACAAATTCATGCTCTTTTCACGAATCGTGAATTAGCAACACACTATCGAAGTCTTGAATCATTAAAGAAAGATATAAAGATAGTTAAATTTCTTAAATTCATTCAGAATATTCCCGGTGATTCTTATTTAGACATAAAAAAATCAAGACATGTACGAAAAAGTTGTTAGGATGATATTCAAATATTTTATGTGCAAAAATAATGGCAATAATCTTACTAAGATTATTGCCTAAAATTATATAATTTATCAACTCTGAATTTGTATGATAATAAGTTTTGATCCCATTATAATAATATTATTATATATTAACTTATTTTAAAATACATAGGCTGTAATGCTAATCCACTTTTTTCTGATAAAAATGTATTGCCTTTGCACTGGAATCCTGCCTTTTTATAAAAATTAATTGTATCTAATCTTGCATTCAAATATAAACATATAACTCCAAACTCTTTAGCCTTAATTTTATGTCTTTTTAACATTTCAATGCCAATGCCTTTACCCACATATTTTTCACTAACAACTATATTTGTCATTTTACCATTCATATTATAATTAGTCATTCTGGAATATGCAACAACAGTGCCCTCATCTAATGCTACCAAATGTATACTGCTATAATCTAATTCATCATAGTCGTATTTATGAATTTTATTATATGGTTTAAAAAGTATTTTAAACCTTAATTCAGATACTTCTTTAAACTCTTTACTTTTATAATTTATAAATTCATATGTAATATTATTCATATTTCTTCCCCAACTTCTATATTATTATAATTATATTATACACTATATTCATAATAATTGAATATTTATTCATAAATTTATTTATTATTGTATATTTTATTCAATAACTATAGCACTAGGTCCATGTTGCTTTAGAAATACTAATAAATATATTTTTTTATCTTGAACAAATTTTATTATATTAAATTATAAAAATATAAAACTACCAACTAAGCACTTATCTAGCAACCTAATTAGTAGTTATAAAATAAACTATACTTTTCTATTATTTTATGCAAAAACAAATATTACGATTTATCTTCCCATTTTCTTTTTGCCTTCATTACATTTTCTTCGCTTAGTTTTGTTTCCTCTACTATATCTCCCATTCCGCAACCTTTATCAAGCATCTCTTTTGCTTTTTCCATGGCTTTTTCATGCTCACCTTTTCTTAATTTTTCCATTAAAGTTCCTCCTCTTTTGAATCATACTAACTCTAAATCTAGTATTACCCGTGGAGACTTTTTTATTCAGCTTTTACGATAGCTTCTTCATCACTTTTTTTCATGCATTTAATCTTTATTTTATTTCCATCTTTTCTGAAAAAATTATATTAATATGTAGTTCAAAATTTCATCCTCATCTATAATTTTTTTAGCAAGAATTCTATTTTCATCTACATGAATATACGTATATCTATTAGGTTTTATTGATGGAGCAATATCAATAGCTTTTTTATAATCTTTCTTTTTCATTTTTAAAGTTTTTGCATGCTCAAAAAAGTTTGTTTCTTTTAGTATCTTCGATATTCTTTCAAATCTATGATCTTGTACTTTCGCCATAATATATGTTGCAATTCCAACCTGTATTCCATGAAGCTGAGGCATTTCTAAAAATTTATCTAATGCATGAGATATTAGATGCTCTGAACCAGAGGCCGGCGAGCTATTACCTGCTATTTCCATAGAAATACCATTCAATATTAATGAATCCACTAATTCCTTCAGAAACAAATCATCTTTAATATTTTTAAACTCAGTTCTTATAAAACTATTGACTGCTTTCTTAGAAATCATAGTAGCAAAATCATCAATAATCATCCTTCCATTTTCTTCTTCAAATTTCCAATCATACAACGCAGTGATATTTGATACTAAATCTCCTATCCCCGAATATATAAATTTTTCTGGTGCACTCTTAATAACATCAATATCTACAATTATTCCATAAGGAGTTTTAGCTGGAAGAGATATTCTCCTGCCATTAACCAAAAGAGAGGCAACTGCACTTGAGAAACCATCATTAGAAGTTGAAGTTGGAATACTAATAAACGGTAGTTTTCTCAAAAAGCTCATGTACTTAACAGCATCTATAGCCTTTCCTCCGCCTACTCCAATTAAAGCTTCTACGTCGTTTGATATTTCAAAAGCTTTTACACTAATCTTTTCGAAATTTACATCTGATATTGTTTCTATTCTTGAAATATCTATATTAGCTTCTTTTAAAGAGTTGCATATAGAATCTCCAAACAATTCTTCTAGACCCTCGCCAAAGCATATTAAAACATTTTTAAACATGGCTTTCTTAATCAAGTTGCCTACATTATTTATATTTCCTTTTCCCACCTCTAAAATAGAAGGAATAGCTATTCTATGAGTTGACGTCTTCATTCATTTCACTCCTCAAAAGTATTTTCAATTTTTTAAAATATCAATTTTTATATCTTGAAATTAGCTTTCCCTAGGTGGAAAATAAAAAACATTTATTATTTTAAATCATTAACTACTTTGTTTATCTTATTTGCCTTATCCAAAGCTTCTGTCCATAATTCCTTTGAAGGAATTATTTTTTCTACCGTTGTATACGCTTCTCTTATAATTGGTATATTAATAAGGTTTGTACTTTGAATAGACATCAATATAAACCAGCACACACCTATAAGAGCTGCTATTCTTATGATACCTGCTATTGCTTTAATTAATATATAAAGAGCAATAATAGCAACTATTATTAAAACTATAGTATTTGTTGTTAAATGTATTGGCGTATTTTTTATCAAGCTATTTACTTTATCCATTTGTTTCCTCCCAAGTTAGATAGTTAATATTATATTAAACTTGCTCACTAGTATACTTCCTTAAATTTTAATTTTTCTTATGCTTATAATAGCGGTTGCTTTGGTATAATTAATGCACAAATTATATATAAGAGTAATCCTGATCCCGCACAAACAATCAAAATTGCCCACCCAATTCTGACTAATGTTGAATCAAGTCCAAAGTATTCAGCTATCCCACCGCATACCCCTGCTAACTTTTTATCTGTTGCTGATAGATAGAGTCTTTTCTCCATAATAGATTTCCTCCTAAATTGCTATAACATATCATTTGAACATAGTTCTTTTTCAAAATTATATCACTTTAGAATTCTATTTACTATTATTGAGGTATATATTTTTTAGTGCTAATATACGTTCATACACATCATTACTAAAACATTATATTTGTATATTTAAAAATTCTATATAGGAATCTGATTATTTTTTCAGCTTTCTACCCCAAAAGGCATTACATCCTTGTCTTACATAATATATCTTTTAAATCTAGCGTAATAAAGGGAAAGAACAATTCACTAACACATGAACCATTCTTTCCCTTTTAATAATTTATAATAGAAATCATAAAATTATCACTTATTATGGAAATATTTTAATCTGTATACTACATAATAAACAGTTTATCTTTCCCTTGTTTTTAATCTATTTCATATATCCACCTTTCATTGGTGATACTGCATGTTCTGAAAAAATCTTTAGAATTCCAGATTCGTATTTTGATTTTCGTGGTTTCCAATTCTTTCTACGTTCTTCAAAAACTTTCTCCACTTCTTCTTTACTGCATTTTTTTCCCTTTATACCAACGATCTGTAATACTCTATTAGGAATACTAATTTCAATCAAATCATCTTCTTCAATTAATGCAATTGGTCCTCCTACTGCGGCCTCTGGTGATACGTGTCCAATTGCCGGTCCTTTAGAAGCTCCTGAGAATCTACCATCTGTTATTAACGCTATACTAGCAGATAATTCTTCATCCGAAGCAATTGCTTCTGTTGTATAGAACATTTCTGGCATTCCGCTACCTTTTGGTCCTTCATATCTTATAATAACCGCATCCCCTGGACGAATTATTTTTCTTAAGACTGCATCAATAGCTTCCTCTTCACTATCAAAAGGTTTTGCTTTTAGTATAGCCTCATGCATTTCTTTAGGAACTGCAGAATGTTTTACTACAGCACCTTCTGGCGCTATATTTCCCTTTAATATCGATACAGAACCATTAGTACCAATAGCATTATTGAATGGACGAATAACATCTTCTTTTTTTAGTCCTACTTTTTCAAGATACTCATTACACTTCTCATAATATCCGTTAGTTTTTAATTCTTCTAAGTTTTCACCTAAAGTCTTCCCCGTTACAGTCATAACATCCAAATGAAGCAAGTGCTTTAGCTCTTCCATTATTGCTGGTACACCACCTGCATAATAGAAATATTGCGCAGGCCATTTTCCAGCAGGACGTATGTTTAGTAAATAATGTGCATCTTTGTGTATTCTATCAAAAGTCTCTTCATCGATATACAATCCAAATTCATGAGCTATAGCAGGTAAATGCAACAGTGAGTTAGTAGACCCTGATATAGCTGCATGAACTAATATAGCATTTTCAAAGGATTTAATTGTAACAATATCTTTTGGACGAAGATTCATTTTAGCTAGTTCAACAGCTTGTCTTCCTGCTTTTAACGCTACTTCTTCTAAATCTTCACATGTTGCTGGCATCAATGAGCTACCTGGAAGCATTAATCCAAGTGCTTCTGCCATAACTTGCATTGTAGCTGCTGTTCCCATGAATGAACAAGCTCCGCAAGATGGGCATGCGTTTTCTTTATAAAAAGTTAATTTTTCTTCTGAAATTTCCCCTCTTTGGCACATTGCACTATAGGCACCTATTTGTTCTAGTGTCAATAAATCAGGACCTGCTTCCATTACTCCTCCAGTAACCATAATAGCTGGTATGTTTAGCCTTCCGATTGACATAAGATGTGATGGAACTGCTTTATCACAACTTGAAATAAATACGCCTCCATCGAATGGTGTTGCATTAGCATGGATTTCTATTAAAGACGTTAATGTATCTCTAGACGCTAAGGAGTAATTTATTCCATCATGCCCTTGTGACATTCCATCACAAATATCTGTTGCAAAGTATCTAGCACCTTTCCCACCTGATTGTGTAATTCCCTCAACTGCTCTGTTAGCAAATTTCAATAGATGAGCACTTCCTGGATGACTATCTCCAAATGTACTTTCTACTATAATTTGTGGCTTTGATAAATCTTCTGTTGTCCATCCCATTCCTCTTCGAAGTGGATCCATCTCTGGAGCAATTTTTCTTACTTCTTGACTAATCATACTATTTCTCTCCTTAATCTTTATTTGACACCGTTTAAATACATCTGATGTATTTATGATATCACATCTGATGTATTTGTCAATTTTTTTTGAATTCATTGCTTTAATTCTTATTTTTCTATAAAAAGCAATATAAAACATGCACATTCATCTGATGTATTTAAAATAGCAGCAAAAAAATACACCTTTCTCCAAAACAAGAGCAGATGTATTTCATCAAGTCAAAACAATTAGTAATTTTTTTCCTTCGCTATAATACTTGCGATATTCCTTCGATTATATACTAAATGTAAGAGCATCGCATCATGGGCTCCATTAGCATTATGTTCCTTAATTGAATTTAAAATTTCCCTATGCGTCTCTATTGTTTCATTACGTAATTTTCTATTTGTAATATCTATAAATATAGTAATAGATCTGTTAATTATTGGAATCAAATTAACAATAACCAAATTCTTACTACTCTTAGCTATTGCAGTATGAAATTCTATATCTTTCTCTAAATACGGTTCATTTTTCAAGATAAGGCTCTCTATTTCGTCACACAGGCTAGACATTTGTTCGATTTCTTCATCAGTAGCTTTTGTAGCAGCTATAGATGCTATTGATGGTTCTATCATAAATCTTACTTCCAATAAATCAAGCGCTAATTTATATTTATCTTTTACGAACGTTAATCCTAGGGGATCATCAGCAATTCCACATTTATCAGAAATAAAAGTTCCAGCTCCACGTCTAATTTCTAAAACATTCCGTGAAACCAAAGCCTTTATAGCTTCTCTTATAGTGCTTCTTCCTACATTAAGGCTACTTGCAAGATCATATTCATTAGGTAACTTATCTCCAGATTTCCAATCATTATCTATAATCAATCGAACAATTCTTTCTGAAGTTTGCTCTCCTAGTGATTTTGTTGAACTATTTGTATCATTAAAACTCAATTCTCTAATATCTGACATATTTCCTCCAAATGCTACTATCTTGCAGCTTAAAAGTTCTTTCAAAAGTATTTTCTAACCCTGCCAACTTAACCCGCTTTATTATTTTAAAAAATAAGTTTTATCCCCCAAGTTATACACCCGCTGTTAAGCATGATAAATAATATGGAGGACAATTAAAATGTTAGCATTCACTTATTATAATACTTAAAAATACAGCAATTTAAAAGACCTTTTAAATATATTTTTAATGCACCAATTTTCCTCTTTAAAATCCTGTACACTTTCCATAATTATTTATAAATTATTTAAATTCTCTATTTACTATAATCTACACTGCTTTAGTATTAAAACTTTTCAAAGATTCTGATTAATTATTATTCATTTATAAAAGCTAGCTACGCCGCCCTCCACTTCCGTTTATTTTTATAATCTCATAATCCCCAATGTATACACAATTATATCACTAAAGACTTATATAATAAGCTATTTAGCATTTAATAAATTCATAGTTTTTTGTACAATAAAAACAGCCCTAAGTTATAATACTTAGAGCCAAATATTTTATTGTATAATTAATTATTGTTCTTTCGTGCAAAATACGGCATTATAAATCCTAGCCCAAGTAATACAAAAGGAGTTATAATATTAAGAACTAATTGAAATTTATCAGCTGTATACATACCACTAATACATGCAAAAGCAGTAAATGCAAAACACCATGCTCCAATTATAATACCAACAGTTCTGTTTTTTACAAATTGATATTCTGGCTTGAATTTTTCTCCTGCTTTTTTCAATGCAATATAAGCAGCAAATACCCATAAATAACGAAGTGGCATACACACGGCATTTAATTTTACTAGCCATTTCACTAGCTCGTCTACGTTCCCAATACCAAAGGCTGGAACTATTATTAAAATTGAAACAATTATTAAAATTAATTTATGACCATTTTTATATGTGCCATATTTATTTTTTACAAACATTTTTTCAGGAATAAAATTCTTATCCGCACTATCAAGTAACATACGTAAAGGTGCATCAATAGATATAATTAATACCGCAAACTGTCCAATCATGTTAGTAATAGCATAAACGACAACAAATAAATTACCTAGATGATAGTATTCCCCTAACTTCTGGAAGGCATAGTATGCTCCATTTGTCATTAAGTCTTTAGGAACATTATTTGAATCAAACATCATTCCAAGAGAAATTGTTCCTAAAATTGCACATACAGCTACCATAACAGCTAATGCAATCATACCCTTTGAGAATCCCTTTTCAGGATCATCCATTTCGTTTACATACGGCGAAATCTTTTCACAACCGCCAACTGCAAAAATTAATATAGATAGACCTGTAAAAAACTTCATATCAAATGCGGGCATAAACATTTTTATAGACCAATCTATAGAATTTAAATGCGCATTAGTAATAGCAGGTGCAGCTACCATTAAAACAATAAACAAAATTGACATTACAAACATCGATGTTCCTGCAAGTGTAGCTAATTTTTTTAACGGATTTAATCCTTTAGAAGCTATATAAAGTCCAACCAAAAAAATTACTAAACATGTTATTTGTAGTAACTTTGTATCCATACTGCTAATTCTTTTATCTTGAAATATAGCCCAACTTGTTGCTATCATAAAGTTTGATGGTTTTTGTGAAATATAAGGCATATGAACAATCCAATATGTCCATCCTGCATAATAGGCAACTCTAGGACTTATTGTTTCATTTATCCATGAACTGACACCACCACCAAATTCTTTAAACGCTGATCCTAACTCTCCTACCATTAATGCGTATGGTACAAAATAAATAGCAAAAATCAGGATCCAAGATACTACTGACTTAAGTCCATTATATTCAGAGAAACCATTGATAACGTTACCAAAACCCCAAACTGTTGAAAAAGCCATAAATGCTAAGGTATACCAAACAATTTTTTTGTTGTTTTTTTCAGACATAAACTTTTCTCTCCCACTTATATTATTTTAATTTTTATATTAAAATAATATAATATACTTTTACCTTTGTATACATCTTCGACAAAATTAGCCTTCATTTAATTATACTACTAACTCAATTAAAATATACAAATAATTTCACTTTAACTTTATTAAATTAACACATATATTACTTCTTTTTTTTAATAAAAATAACAAAATTTCGGCTACTACATTGAACGTCATATTTCCCATTTATCACCTAGCCAATTACAGTTCACCTGGACATTAAACTTAAAAAGATTCCGATCCAAATAAAAGAATTATAAAATCAGTCTTACTTTGGCCTTTTATAAATTTCTTAAAGAAAAACACTTCACTCATAAAAACTATCCTAAAATAATTGTATATGAATAAAGCGCTTTACAATTTTCTAATTATTATTCAGTAATATACTGAATTGTTTTAATCCATAAATTATTTTTTCTACTTCTTCTGGATCTGTATTTTTTATAGAATTTAGTATAAGATTTGATATAAACTCTTTTTTCATTTTGCAAATATCATTGTTTTTCCTAAATTCCGCTGAAATTGACAATCTTACAATTCTACGATTTTCCTTTGGTATTTCTCTTGTAACAACTCCCTGTTTTGCAAGACGATCAACTATTCCTGAAACTGTACTTTTAGTTAATCCTATCTGATCACTTAATTCATTTAGAGTTATCGATGGCATCATATATAAATGAAATATAACATTTAATTGAGGTGCTGTAAATCCGCAATCTTTTGCAATTTTTTCAAACTTACAGCTTAATTCTTTTCTAATATTCCTAAATACACCAATAATCTCATCCGCTTGTTTTTGATGTAATTCATTATTCGGCGATGAGGGCCCCTCCTGTAGATTCATTTTTTTCACCTTCTTTATTTTCTTTTTTAGGCTCTTTCTTTCCACCCATAAATAAAGCTAAGAATATAGTCACGAATACTATAACAACAGTTACTACAACTGAATATGACATAGCATCTACATACGCTTGACCTTGAATTATTTTCACTATATAAGATACTGCAGAAGCTCTAGCAGTATTTGTATCCATTCCCATTCCCATAAATGCTTTAGTTAATGTACTTATTGTGCTATTAGAAGTTGGATTATATACATTAATTTGTTCAGATAACTTTGCATAATTATAATCATTTCTTCCTTGTATAAGAGTAGACATTAAAGTAACGCTAACTGAACCAGCCACCTGTCTTAAGGTATTTGAAAGAGCTGATGCTCTACTAATTAAATGTGCTGGAACAACGTTCATCCCGGTAGTACTAATCGGCATCATACTCAATCCTATTCCAATGGACCTTATACAATTAACAAGTATGATATAGTCTTTACTCGAATTCATGTTTATAGCTGTTGCAAGTTCATATGAAGCGCCTGCAAGTATTATAAGTCCAGGTATAACCAGTGCTTTTACGCCAACTTTATTTAATAAATTACCGCTAAGAGGCATCATAATTCCCATTACCAGAGCTCCCGGCAACATTATTAATCCGGCTTCCATAGGTGTATATCCTCTTATATTCTGTAAAAATAATGGTAATACGTAAACACCGCCCATCATAGCTAGAGTTAATACACTAGTTATAATTTGGCTAATTGTAAAATCAAATAATTTAAAAACTCTTAAATCTAATAATGGATCTGGATGAGTTAATTCATTTACTATAAATAATACAAGACTTAAACATCCAAGGGTCATCAAAATTGGATTTTCAAGTTTTGACCAATCAATTGATGAGCCTTCACCTAGAACATATAGTATACTTACTAGCCCTACAGTGGAAGATAAGAATCCAATTATATCAAAGGATTTAAAAGGTTTCCTTTCTGTCCCCTTTAATAAAATTAAGGCCAATATTACTCCTACTATCCCTACTGGGACATTAACATTGAAAATAAGTCTCCAGTCCATCTTCTCAATAATATATCCACCCAAAGTAGGTCCTATTGCAGGTGCTGCCATCGCAGCTATTCCCCAAAATCCAAGTGCTAATCCAATCTTTTCTCGAGGAAATATTTGATATATTATTGACATTCCTACTGGCATTATCATTCCTCCTCCAATGGCTTGGAGGACACGAAATGCTATCATACTTGTATTGCTCCAAGAAAGACCACATAACATAGATCCAACTGTAAACATCGCTAAAGCAAATACATATATTCTTTTAGCTCCTAAAATTTCTTGTAAATATCCAGTAAGTGGTATAATGGCACCAAGCGCCAATGTATAAGCTGTTAACACCCACTTTATATCATCTAAAGATACTCCAAAAACAGCCATCATTTTAGGAAGAGCAATATTTACTATACTACTATCAAGTATAGACATGAAAGTACCTATAATAACTACAGCTAACGCTAACCAACTACTTGCTAATGATTCGTTATTATTCTCTCCCATTATATCACCTCATCATTTAATATGAATCTTAATAACTGCATTAGTTCCTGGAAGAATCTTATCATCAAAATTATCAAGTTCAATTTTTATTGGTACTCTTTGAACTACTTTAGTAAAGGTTCCGCTTGTTGATGATGGTAATAGTGATATAGCAGAATTAGATATTTCACCTATTGTTTTTACTTTTCCACTAAATTTTTGTGAATCATATTCATCAATAGTAATATCAACTGGTTGTCCAACTTTTACTTTTTCAAGTTTCGTTTCTTCTATGTTAGCAGAAATATAAAGCTTAGTTGGATCTACTAACGTAATTAAAGTTTGACCTGTTGATAAAAGTTCTCCAACAGTTCCCTGCTTCTTTACTATAATTCCATCAATAGGTGCTCTTACTAAAGATTGTTCTACACTTGTGTCTGGAAGATTATTCATTTCTTGACGCGCTAGTATTTCATTTTTTGTTACTTTATCTCCTTCATCAACATTAAGTTCTAGTAGTTTACCAGAAATTTGTGGAGTTACACTAACAAAATCTGCATTAACTCTTGCATCTTCAGTTGAAACATAGTATGCATTTTCATACCAATAGTAGAATCCTATACTACCTAATGCTACCACAATTACCAACAATATTCCAATAATTAATATTTTACGCTTTCCTTTCATATTCAAGTCACCTCTTCCCTTATTCCTTTAATCCAATTTCAGCAAACATGCCAGGCTTTAATTGTGAATTTGGGTCTGCTAAACTAACTTTAACCAAAATATTTCTACTTTGCGAATTTAGTTTTGAATTTATTACAGTTATCTTTCCGTCAAATTCAACATTATCTACTTCTGATACTTTAACTACCACATCTTGTCCTTCTTGAAGCTGACCTGCAATATCTAAAGGTGCATATGCATTTACCACTAAAGCATCCGGATTAGATATTGAAACAAGAGTTGCACCTGGAGATGCCATCTCACCTACATTAATACTTTTAGCATTTACTACACCCGAAATCGGCGCTGTAAGAGTTCCATTATTTAATGTTGTTTGTGCAGTTTTTAAGGCAGCTTCTGCTTGTGCCACTTGAGCTTTATAAACATCTATACTTGTTTGTGTTGCTCCATTATTAAGCATGTTCAATTGCTCTTGTGCAGATTTCTGTTGTGACTCTGCAGTTGTAAGCTGTTGATGTGCAGCTTCAAGTTGCTGCTGAGTATTTGCTCCCGCATCAACTAAAGCTTTAGTACGATCATAGTTTTTCTTAGCAACATCATAAGCTTCATTTGCACTATCTAAAGTTGCTTGAGCTTGAGATATTTGTTCTGGACGTGTAGAATTCATAGCGTTAGTTAACGTCGCATTTGCAGTATCAACCGCTGCCTGTGCTTGATTCACTTGTGCTTGCAAGTCTTGAGTATCTAACTTAACTATAGTATCCCCTGCATTTACTTTTGACCCAACATCAACTAGTACTTCTGAAACTCTTGCTGAAATTTTTGAGGCTATATTTGCTTGATCATTTGCTTCTATTTTTCCAGCCATTATGTATTTATTTTTAGCTTGCTCTGCAGTAGTTTCAGCAGTTTTTGAATTATTGCTTGTATTTCCGTTATTAGTCGAACCGCAACCACTTAACATTAGTGCTACAACTAAACAAACTAACATAGTCTTTTTCATATTAACCCTCCATGTACGAATTATTTTTATACATATTGTTCGCATACTAACAGTATGTATTATACATCAGATTGTCCTTGTTATCAAGAATATTATTCCATGAATTTATACATTTTTTTCGAAATCGTATACACCTTTTACAAAAATCCCTTGCTCTTTTTCATGTATTTTAAATATAAATATATTTTATATCAAAAAAGTCATGCATATATATTTTGCATGACTTTAATATTCTCTTATATTTGGGATAAATTTATATTCAATAATCTATTCAGGTATTTCCAAATAGAAAGTCACCCCCTCTTCCACATTTTTCACTTTAGTAATTCCACCATGAAGTTGTGCAATCAATCTCACTAATGACAGGCCTATACCATGACCTCCATACTTTCTAGCTCTCGACCTGTCCACTTTATAGCATACATCCCAAAGCTTATCCATTTCTTCCTCACATATGTTATCACCAGTATTGAAAACACCTATCTTTATTTTATTTTCTTCTTTCTTGCCTATTATATTAATAATTCTTCTGCCTTTCACATGATCGATGGCATTCGTAATGAAATTATTTATAGCCTTCTCAAGCAAGTCTCTATCAGCATGTATTTCACAGTCTTTCACACAATCTAAAGTGAAAGTAATATTTCTCTCACCAACTACTGGTTTAAATCGTTCTACAATTTTGCATAAAAATTTGTTAATATCAAATGATACAACATTTAGTTTAATCATTCCACCTTCCATCATAGAATAATGTAAAAGTTCTTTAACCAAGCTATCCATTCTATCGCATTCTTCAACTAATATCGAACAATATTTATCCATTGTTTCCCTATCATTGGCCACTCCAAATTTGAGCCCTTCCGCATACCCTTTAATTATCCCAATTGGTGTCTTTAATTCGTGAGACATATTCCTTACAAGTTCTTTCTTACGCTCCACATCTTGTTTAAGTTCATCTATACTTTTGTTAAGCTTGTCAGAAATCTTATTTATACTATTTCCTAGCCTTCCTATTTCATCCTTCGAATCTATATCAACAACCTTGTCAAATTTAAGATTAGATATATTTTCAGCAATTTTACTCATTTCTATAATTGGCTTTGTTATTTTATTAGAGAAAATAATAATAAATATAGCACCAATAAACATTACTATAAGTCCTGCCAATATATAAAATTGATTTGCAATTACTACGCTCTCATGAATACTCTTAAAAGACTTCTTTAGAATAATAAAATCTCCATTCTCAATTTGTGAAACAAATACTAATTTTGTCCTTTGATCATTATTTTTCTCATCAATATAGTAAACATACTTTTTCGAAAGTCTTTTTTCATTCTCTACAATAGTTTGTTTAATCTCCTTAGATAGACGTTTTTCTTCATCATTTGATTTAGGATGAATAGAATTGTATTTTATATCATAATTATTATCAACAATTATTGTATTAATGTTATCAACACTTTGTATTGTGTCTACATATTGATAATTGTCTTTTTCTCCTTCCGTATATTCATCCTTAATTTTCTGACTTACTGACACTAAGACTCCTTTATTTTTATAAATATAATATGATTCTAGGAAGACTGAATTTAAAATTATCCCACCTAAAACTAATGAAATCATAAGAACCATAAATATATAAAATAATTTTGTCTTAATTGTTTTCATATTTTTCTACCTCAAACATGTATCCACTTCCTCTTATAGTTTTTATCCAATCTCCTTGTTCCGAAAGTTTAGCCCTTAAAGTTTTTATATGCGTATCTATAGTTCTTATATCACCATCAAAATTATATCCCCATACTTTATCCAATATCTGCTCTCTGCTTAGAACTGTATTAACATTTCCAACTAAATACAGTAAAAGATTATATTCTTTTGGATTTAATTTGATTTCTTCATCATCAATCACTACTTTATGAGTTCTTTGATATATCCTTAAGTTTCCTACAGCTATTTCGTCTGAGAATTTCTTCTTTACTTTCTTTACGATGTTATTCAAGCGTGCAACAAATATTTCATAACTAAACGGTTTTCCAATGTAATCATCCGCACCTTTTTTAAGCCCTAACACTTCATGTTTTTCATCTCCTAATGCTGTCAGCATAATTATTGGCACTTCAGATTTTTCTCTTATCTCTTTAAGAACCTCCCACCCATCGTACACTGGCATCATTACATCTAATATGACCAAATCAATATCATTATTATTAAAAAACATATTAATAGCTTCTTCCCCATCACACGCTTCTATAGGCATGTACCCTTCTTTTCTTACTATATCACATACTAAATCACGAAATATATTGTCATCTTCAGCTATAAGAATTTTTATATCCATAATATACACCTTCTCTAATGTTAAAATTAAAAGCAGGTTCAAGATTTTTAATCTATAAACCTGCTTTTATATTAGCATAACTTTACTTATTTATACTATTTCAATAGTATTACAATTTTATTAACAAATATAAATTAAATAGTACATTATTCAGTATATACTATAATTGGAGTTCCCGGCTCAATATTTTCAAATATTGTTTTTGCTAAATTATAAGGTGAATTTACGCATCCATGTGAACCGCTTGTTAAATATATCTGCTTACCAAACACTCCATTTCTCCAACTAGCATCATGAATACCTACATTTCCATTAAAAGGCATCCAATAATCAACTGGTGAACTATAATCTTCACCCTTTAATGTTGCATTTTTCTCTTTGTAATTTAGAACATATGTCCCTACTGGTGTACCCGTATTATTACTTACATTTCCTGTAACAACATCATCATCAACAACTAGAGCTCCATTTTTATAAAACCATACATGCTGCTTAGTAAGATTGACTTCTACATAAGTATTCCCTATATCGTTAGTTCCTTTTACAAATGCATTTTGTGCATATTTTGGTTCCTTTGTTACATCTTGTCCATTCCTTATAATTTCTATTAAATCTTTTACTTCTTTAGAGTTATCAACAATCCATCCATAATTACCGCCACTCACTTGTACTGTTTTTTTTGTTGCTGTAACAAAATCTCTTATGCTACCAAAAGTATTATAAATGCTAGATATTTTATATACATAATTCCGAACTTTATCTTCATTGATTGTAACTTGCATATTGTCATCTACTCCAAGCCAGTTATGTATAGTAGATCCATCCAAAACTTCTTTTTTGCCATTTGAATCATACGTAATTTTTAATCCTATGTATTTATTAAGTGTATCTCTTGCTGCAGTTACTTCATCTGACTTTGAAGTGTATTTAGGATTTTCATAACAATTGCTTGAATCTAAATCTATTGATGTTTTCCCATCAAGGATCGCATTAGCTACATTATCATGTAAAGCATCTTTATTTATCTTATTTCCTAAAACTTCATCTACTATCTCGTATTCTCCATCTTTATAATTTAAGCTAGCATTTTGTGGTTGGGTTATCTTCTTGTTACTAACACAAGAAAGCTTATTTAGTGTTTGGTTTAGTTGTTCTTCATCATACATAATTATCTGGGATGCTTCAGAATTATTTTTCTTAAAAAATGTACTAGGCCAAGCAAATGAACTTTGATTCTTCTTTAATTCTTTGATTTTATCAGAATTATATTTTAATCCAATGTCACTAGCTTTAATTTGTTCTTTTACATCTCCTCTTTCGTCTAATTCCAATGCATATGATTGCATTTGGGCAGCTAGCTTTTCTTCTGCTCCCTCAACGGTCTGCCCGCCAACATTAACCCCATCAATTACGGTTCCAAAGTGAAAATGATTAATAGAATATAATGACATACCTAAATATATAGCACCCAAAGTACAGAGAGAAATTATAACCCCTGGCATAACCTTGTTACTACTTTTATTTCTTCTTTTTCTCATTATATCTACTCCCTTCGCTACTATTATACTAAAAAATCTAAATTATTAATATATAATTTTTCACCAAAAAAAGCCACCATAAATAGAAAATGCATTTCTATTTAAAGGTAGCTCACTCTCACATACTTTTACAGTACTCTGCTAATTTATTTGCAGCTTTCATTGCAGTACTTACAGAACCTTCTATCCATCCATGCGTCAAAGAAACATGTTCTCCTGCAAAATATACTCTATTATTATATTCTGGTTTTACCATCGCATTAGAAAAAAGTTTTTGCTGCTGAGGCATAAAGTAGCAAAATGCTCCATAAAATCCTTTTTCTCTATCCCAGTCAACAGTTTTATGATCTTCAACTATATAATCAAGATATCCTCGTGGAAGACCCTGGACATCCTCAACTTGCCTTTTAATCAATTCAAATCGTGCATTATCATCTAAGCTTCCTACGCGTATTCCGTCTAACCCTAAATTATATGATGCTATCAGAACTCCTTGATTATCCTTAGCACTTCTTTTTCTTCCAACAGAAACATTCATCTTATTTTTTGTTACTCCACCATAACTAGTACTAATACTATGACTAGGATACCATATGGTTTGAATTGGCAAATCAGTATTAGATCCTCCGCCAACTATCTTCTCATTATCATTTCCTTTTTCCCAAAAACGTTCATTACACATAAAAAGAGTTTTTTGAGATGATGTATAAAAAACTTCTCTTATTGACTGCATTTTTTCATTGCTAAACATAGGAAATACATTCACATCTCTAAGGCTTGAAAAAGGTATTGCACAAACAACGAAATCGAAAGTTTGACTATAAAGCTTAGATAACTTCTCATCCGCATATTCTAACACTACTTTATCCTCTATATCATTAATTTTATATATGCTTTTTACTGTCTTTCCACTTTCCCAAGATACTTTTCCCAATTCTTCATCTCTAATATTATTATATTCTTTTGGTTTTTTAGACATTAACGAATCATAAAAAGCTAGTGGTAGATTTACTGCTCCACCAACAATTTCGTACCTATATGCATAATCTACAGTATATTCCTCAATTAAATTTTCAGAATAACTATTATAATAAAATGAACCTAGAAAAGGTGCAACTCCAGAAATTAGCTCTATTGCTCCTTCACTTACACCCATCTTTTCAAGTACTTCCCTTATTCCAAGACTACCAACATATTTAATTATATCTGAATAATTTTCTTTTACCTCTAATAATTCCTTTCTTATGGAGGGGGGTATTTTTAATAAATTACTTGACAATGCATCTCCAATTATTTTCTGCCATGGAGTATTTCGTTCCCTCTCAGTCAAGTTAAATTCCGGGTATATATTTTCCATTACACTTTTTCCCTGAGGATCATTCCTCGCACGTTTATGTCTTATATAAAATAATGCATTTTTATTATTTTGAATAAATGGCCTTGTTTTTATACCAAAAGTATTAATATAATGCCATGTTGTTTCATGACCTACTGGTGTACGCATAGCACCAAGTTCACCATAAAGTCTTTTCTCCTCATCAAAATAATAGGTATAGACTCGTCCTCCAATCCGCTTCTCTTCTGTTTCAAAAATAGTAATATCAAAACCTAGTTTTCTAAGTTCAAAGGCTGAGGCTAAACCTGCAATACCTCCTCCTATTATCCCAACCTTAATGCCTGAGCAACTTCCAGGAGGTAAAATTGTTGTAATATCTTGTGGTGGACTTAATAATTCAACTATATTATTAAAATCTTCAATACGATTCGCTTCCTCTAAAGTCATCCTTAACATTTCATGCCTTTCTTCATCAGTTGGATTATCTGGTTGAATAAAATTTGTTTCTCTAGGCAAATAAAGCCACTCCTTTAAACAAAATCACTATAGTTAAATATATTATTCTAGCAGCTGCAAAAGACCAGCTAAAAGCTAGTCTCATTTTTAATCTTAGTTTATTAAGTTCTAAATTGATAATTTTATAGAAATTTAATAATAACAAACCACAGGCGTTCCCTCATTAATATTATTAAATATAGTATTAGCTAGATAATATGGAGAATTTACGCATCCATGAGAACCATTTGTCAAATAAATTCTTCCTCCAAATACTGATCTCCAACTTGCATCATGAATGCCTATTCCTCCATTAAAGGGCATCCAAAAATTAACTGGACTGCTATATCCCTGACCTTTTAAAGTAGCATCTCTTTGCTTGTATTTTAATGAATATACCCCAGTAGGTGTTGACGTATTATTGCTTACATTTCCTGTAACCACATCTCCCTCTACTATTAAAGAACCATTCTTATAAAACCATACGTGCTGCTTGCTCATATTTACTTCTACATAAGTATTACCAATGTCATTACTCCCAGGAGACATTGCTGATTGTGTATATTTAGGCTCTTTTGTTACAGATTGTCCTTCTTTTATGCTTGAAATTAATTCTTTTTCCTCATCATTATTATTAATTAACCAACCGTAATCTCCTCCGCTAACTTGCACAGTGGCACCTAGCGATGTAACAAAATTTCTTGTCTTACCAACTGTATTGTAATTATTCAATATGCTGTTTAGATATTCTTTGATTTTTGGTTCATCAAGTGTAATTTCTAAACTATTATTTACGTTAATCCATTTGTTTATTATAGATCCATCTATTACTTCGGTCTTATCACCAAAATTATATGTTATTTTAGAGGATACATATTTATTAAGGGTATCTTTAGTATTAATAACCTCCTGAGATTTTGAAGTATATTGAGGCTTTTCATAACAATCCTCCGAATCCAAATCTAATGTTGTTTTCCCATTAAGAATTGCATTCACAATACTATCATGTAGCGCCATCTTATCAATTTTATTACCATATACCTCATCAGTAATTTTATATCCATCATCTGTATATTCAAAACTAGGGTTTTGTGGTTCATTTACGTTATTACTATTAAAACATGAAAGATTATCAATGCTTTTTTTTAGTAACTCATCATCATAAGTAACTACATTTGTTATCGTAGAATCATTGGTTCCCAATAATGACATAAGCCAATTAAATGGATTTTGCTTATCTTTTAGTTCCTGAACTTTTCCATCTGGATTATACTTAAGATTTATCTCAGTTCCTTTAACTTGTTCTTCATTATTTCCTCTTTCCTTTAATTTCAAAGTATAATTTGTTATTTCGTTTGGCATTTCTTCATCTACTTCTTGTACAGTCTTACCCGAAACATTAACACAATTAACCGTAGAACCGAAATAAAAGTGGTTCATAAAATAGATTGCCAGCCCCAAATATATGGCAAGTAAAGTAAAACATGAAACTATAATGCCTATTAAAAGTTTTTTGTGTTTATTTTTCTGCATTTCCATAATAACGTCTCACCCCGTTATCATTATACAAATGTATAGAATAAATAATGTATGCTTTATTTACCCATTTATTTTTAAACAATATCATTCTTTTACAAAACATCCCATATTATCTTACTAGGTAATTCCTAATACTCAATATACATAAATTTATTTACAAATTATCTCATACTTTATGAGACATCAAAAAATTATATTTACTATTCTTTATTTCTCTTTTTAAAATTCCTATACCTTTCTAACACATCTATGTTCTCAGCAAAGAACATATTTAGCATATCTATATTATTAATAGTTTCGCTGCTAATAATATGCTCAATCAATTCTGTTTCCTCTAAAATATCCCGTTCACACTCTAAATATTCCAAAAACTTCTTTACAATATTATGTCTTTCGAGCAAATACTTACCTATATTTATTCCTTCCTCAGTGAGAATTATTACTCCATACCTTTCATATTTTATAAGAGATAATTCTCCAAACTTTTTCATCATTCTAGATGCTGATGAATCGCGAACATTCAGCATTTGTGCTATTTTGTTTAGCCTAACTACTTTTTCTTCCATGCTGCATCTATAGATCATTTCTAAATAATCTTCCATTGAAGGAGTAAGCAATTTTCTTGTCAAATTTATATTTTCATATCCTCTTGCAGTATGAAAATTCTTTTCCATATTTCTCACCATCCAATTTTACTATATTTGGGGGATTTATATATTACCAACAGTTATGTTCAAATTATCCTACATATGTTAGCATAGAAAAAGTTTTTCTCTAAACTTAAACTTACTAATAATATACAAAAAGGCAAGTTAATATGAATATTAATTTTGTTACTATTTAATTAGACTTATAGTTTTAGTGTTTTAGATTGACATTGATGTCAATAAAATCACAACATTTAATACGATCTAAATATTTTAAGACACATCTTTCAGGCTATATAGCTAACCTCAAAAAAATTAGGAATGTTATAATTTAAAATATTAAATTATAACATTCCTAATATATAACTATATTTAAGTTTCTGAAACTTCAGCTGATTTTATATGATCGATATATTTTTCTCCCCAAATAGATATGCTATCCAAAACCAGTTTAAATTCTTTTCCTATCTCAGTTAATGAATACTCAACTTTTGGCGGTACCTGGGGAAAAATCTTACGATTTACCAACCCATACTCCTCTAAACTACGAAGCTGTTTTGTTAATGTAGCTTGCTTTAATTCAGGTAATAATTTTTGTAATTCTCCAAAACGAAGTGTTTTTGTACTTAAATTATGTAAAATTACTATTGCCCATTTACCTGCAATAATTTTTTGTGCTGTTACAAACGGACATTTGCCAAATAAATTATATTCTTCCTCCATCATGTACTCCCCTTAGTATATTTATGATACTATGTATTTAAAATAATCCTACTTGAAAAAATTACGGTAATAACCTATATTATGTACAAAGAGATTATAACATATTAAAATTTAAGGAGCAATTAAGATGAATGAAGTATTAGAATTTTTACTTAACAACCCTACCTTCTATATTGCAACTATGGATGGTGATCAACCAAGAGTACGACCTTTTGGTGCAGTAATGAAATATAATGACAAATTATATTTTGCAACAAATAACACTAAATCTGTTTTTGAACAGTTAGTTGCAAATCCTAAGGTTGAAATATCCACGACTTCTCCTAAAGGTGAATGGATTCGTTTAACTGGAAAAGCAGTTTTTGATTCCAGTACAGAAGTAAAATCAGCTATGTTAGAATCAGTTCCATCCTTGAAAAAAATGTATGGCTTAGATGATACCATCTTTGAAGTGTTTTATCTAGAAGATGCCGTTGTAACATTTAATTCTTTTTCTAGTGGTCCTAAAACAATTAGACTATAATAATTATTTGTAATAGTCTAAAAAAGCTATACTCTTGCTTGATGTATAGCTTTTAATTTTATGATTGCCAAAATACCTAACTAATCTCAATATACCCTAATTATATTTCACAAGTATACGTTGATATTTCTATTAATCCTTCTGCGAATTCATATTTTAATGTTCACTTTTATCATAATGAACATGTAGTAATTCTTTCGTCCTATTCTTTAGCAATCCTTCATATAAAGATTTAACCACCAGATTTTCTTCGCTTCTTTTAATTTGCGTAACCTTATCTATCTTATATAGTCCCTTTGCCCTTTCATTTTTCTCTTCCATTAATCCAAAAGGTTGCCCCGCACCAGCTATGCATCCTCCAGGACATGCCATAACTTCTATAAAGTCAAAATGTTCTTCTCCACTCTTAATTTTTTCAATTAGATTTTCTGCATTTCTAAGTCCACTAACAATGCCGATTCTAATGGATTCATCTTTAACTTGAAGTTCACATGTTTTTACTCCTTTCATACCTCTAACACCTATAAATTCTATGTCCTTTAATACTCTTGAAGATTTATCTTTAATAACTTCACGAATAACAGCTTCCGTTACTCCTCCAGTAACCCCAAATATTACTCCTGCTCCAGAGTAAAGGGAAGGTGGTATGTCTGAAGCTTCTGCCTCAATTTCATCAAACTGTATTCCAATTTCTTTTATCATTGCACATAGTTCCGCTGTAGTAATTACATAATCAACATCCGGAATATTATCCCTTATAAATTCTTCTCTAGCCGCCTCTGCTTTTTTAGCTGTGCATGGCATAACTGCTACAGATATTGTTTCTCTATTCTCTAAAGAATCTTTTTCTTTGAAATACGCCTTAACAACAGAGCCAAACATCTCCATTGGTGATTTACAACTAGATACATACGGCAATAATTCAGGGTATTTATTTTCTACATATCTTACCCATGCTGGACAACAAGAAGTAAATAATGGAAATTTATTATCATCAGACTCTAACTTCTTTAAGAATTCTTTTGATTCTTCAATTACCGTTAAATCAGCACTTAAAGAAGTATCATAAATATTTTCAAAACCCAATTTTCTCATAGCCGCAACAATTTTCCCCATAACATTTTCACCAGATTTTATACCGAATTCTTCACCTAAAGCAACGCGCACTGCAGGAGCAACTTGTACCACAACCCTCTGCTTAGGATTATATATTGCTTTCCAAACATTTTTAATATCACTCTTAACAACTATTGCTCCTGTCGGACATACAGTTGCACATTGTCCACAATTCACACAATCTGTCTCTGCAAGGCTTTTCCCAAACGCTGGACTTACTACCATATTTGAACCCCTATTGACGAAATCAATCGCTCCTACACTTTGTATTTCACTACACATCCTAACACAGTCTCCACATAAAATGCATTTATTAGGATCTCTAATGATTGATTTAGATGATGTATCTAAATCTTTTTTTCCCTCAATGCTTTTAAATCTAATATTTGTTAAACCAAAACGTGATGCTAATTTTTGGAGCTTACATTTTCCATTCTTTTCACATATAGTGCAGTCTCTACAATGTGTTGCAAGTAGTAATTCTAAAATTACCTTACGATACTTTTGAAGCTTTGGTGTATTAGTTCTAATTGACATCATATCTTTTGGTGGCGTAGAACAAGATGTTAAAATGCTACCTCTTTCATCCTCGACCACACACATTCTGCATGCCCCATAAACTGATAAATCTGTATAGTAACAAAGAGTCGGTAAATCAATTCCTGCTTTTCTAACTAAATCTAAGATATTCTTTTCTTTATCAAATTCTATCCTATTGCCATCAATCACCATATATTTTGACATAGTTTCTTACCATCCTTTCTGTAATTTATAAATTTCATATGATAGATAATGAGAAGAGATAATATTATAGAAGAAATATTTAAATTACTCTAATCGCCTTAAATACGCAGCCTTCAATGCAATTACCACATTTAATGCATTTTGACTTATCAATGACATATGGTTTCTTTATTTCTCCTGTAATAGCTTCTACAGGACATCCCTTAGCACACTTTGAACAGCCTCTGCATTTCTCCTTATCAATCTCATATGAAATTAGTGACTTGCATACACCCCCTGAACACTTTTTATCTACAACATGTTCTATATATTCATCTCTAAAATACCTTAATGTGCTTCTAACTGGAAATGCTGCGCTCTTTCCAAGCCCACAAAGCGCTGTATCAGAAATAGTCTCTGCTAATTCTTCTAATGTATCAATATCCTCCAAAGTACCTTTACCCTCTACTATATCATTAAGTATTTCTAACATTCTTCTAGTACCTTCTCTACATGGTATACATTTACCGCAGGATTCATTTTGAGTGAAATTCATAAAGAAACGTGCCATTTCAACCATACAATTTTTATCATTCATAACGACTAGGCCTCCACTCCCAATCATTGCACCTACTTTCTTTAACGAATCAAAATCCAAAGTTAAATCAAGATGATTTTCACGAAGGCATAGACAACCTCCAGACGGTCCACCAATTTGGACTGCCTTAAATTCTCCACCTTTTACTCCTCCTCCAATGTCAAATATGATCTTTCTCAATGTTGTCCCCATAGGAACTTCTATTAATCCTGTATTATTAACATTTCCCGTAAGAGCAAATGCTTTAGTTCCATAATTATTTTCGGTTCCCATAGTTTTATACCAATGTACCCCTTTGTTAATTATTGGGGATACATTACAAAATGTTTCTACATTATTCAATACTGTTGGTTTACCAAACAAGCCTTGTTCTACAGTTCTTGGAGGCTTAACTCTAGGCATACCACGATTCCCCTCAATCGAAGCTGTTAGTGCACTACCTTCCCCACATACAAATGCTCCTGCTCCCTGATTAATCTGAATATGAAAATCAAAACCTGAATTTAATATATTATCACCCAAGAGTCCTTTTTCCATAGCTTGTTCAATAGCTATGCGTAATCTTTTTACTGCAAGAGGATATTCTGCACGAACATATATATATCCATTGTGTGCTTTTGTTGCAATTCCTGCAATAATCATCCCCTCAATAACACCGTGAGGATTTCCTTCCATCATGCTTCTATCCATAAATGCTCCCGGATCACCTTCATCGCCATTACATACAATATATTTTTCTGATTCTTTCTGCTTTAATACCTGAGCCCATTTCTTTCCTGTGGGAAATCCTCCACCTCCACGCCCTCTTAAATGTGCCTCAGACATTTCATTTATAATTTCTTCAGAAGTCATGTCAAAAAGAGCTTTCGCAGTAGCACTATAGCCACCTTCTGCTAAATATTCTTCAATAGACTCCGCATTAATATGACCACAATTATTTAAAGCTACACGAGTTTGCTTTTTATAAAACGGAATATCTTCTTGCTTACTATAAAGCTTATCTCCATCCTTATAACTTAAACCAGTAACTACTTCATTCCCAATAATACTTTTTTCAATAATTTCTTCACAATCATCTATACTTACCTTTATATATAACCATCCCTCTGGTTCAATTCTTATTAAAGGTCCCATTTCACAAAATCCATGACATCCGCTCTTTTTCAAGCCTATAGTATTGTCATGTGGTTCTTCCTTTAATTCTAATGTAACCTCCAATCCCTTTTCTTTTATTATCTCCTTAAATCTTCTATAAATGTTTAAAGATCCACCTGCTACACATCCAGTGCCTGCACATACTAATATTTGCTTACGTTGCCTGACTAAAGCAGCCTTATATTTTGAGCTTATAGAATTTAGCTCTTCTCTTGTATTAATTCTCATTTGATAACTCCTCCTTTAACTGCTTCACTAGCTTTCTTGCTTTCTCTGGTGTCATTGACGGATATACTACATCGTTTACAGTACAAACCGGAGCTAATCCACATGCTCCTAGACACGATACTGTTTCTACTGTAAAATGCATATCATCGGTTGTAAGTTTTTTCCCAGAAAGCCCTAATTCACTCCTAAACTCACTAAGAATAGGATCTGATTTCCTTACGTGACAAGCAGTTCCATCACAAATTCTAATCACGTATTTTCCTTTCGGTTCTAAAGAGAAATTTTCATAAAATGTTGCTACTCCATATACTTTAGCTTCACTAAGCTTAAGTTCTTTTGCTATATAGCACAACGCCTCTTCTGGCAGGTACCGGTATTCCTTCTGAATTTCCTGCATAATAGTAATAATTTGTGTCTTGTCATAATTGTTAGAAATTAAAATATCATCTAGTCTTTTTATTTCTTTTTGATTTACCATGATCATCCACCCTCCTATTATATATAATTAAGTACCTTTTATATCAAGACCACTATGAGTCAAGATTTCTCTTATTAGTATCTATTATTCTACATGTAATCATTTTCTCCTTTGTTTTAACATTGATTACATAAATAACTCACTATGTAAAATAATGTATGTTACTTCACAATTATTTATCCATATAATTTTTTGCAAAAAGAACATATAAAATATTAAAAACTCCTAATTAAACAGGTAGAAAATAGTATAAAAACCACTATATATATAAATTCTAACATTAGTGGTTCTTTTTTTATTTCTATCTATTAACTAAAATATATTTTGTAAGAATACTTAAATTAGTTTATAATCAATAGCGATTAAGATACTAAACATAGTTTTTAATATAAATAATAATTGTGAGGTGTAGGCAAATGCAAAAGATACTTAGACCTGTATATGCAGAAATAGATTTAGATGCAATAGCTTATAATATGAAAAATATAAAAAACTTAGCGAAAGATAAAGAGGTAATCGCGGTCGTTAAAGCGGATTGTTATGGTCATGGAGCTTTAGATGTGGTTCCAACTTTACTTGAAAATGGTGCATCAAGACTTGCCGTAGCAGTCCTAACAGAAGGAATTGAACTCAGAAATGATAATATAAAAGCCCCTATTATGATACTCGGATATACCCCTTCGTATCTAAATGAAGAATTAATAAAATATGATCTTGAACAAACTGTATACGACTTAGATTATGCGAAAGAATTATCAAAAACAGCATTAAGCCTTAATAAAAAAGCTAAAATTCACATAGCGATTGATACTGGAATGGGAAGAATAGGATTTCTACCAACTGAAAAAGCAATAGATGATATTTGTAAAATCTGTTCTTTAGAAGGACTAGAAGTAATCGGAATATTTACTCATTTTTCTACTTCTGATGAGAAAGATAAAGAATATACTAATGAACAATTTGAAAAATTTACGGATTTGCTAAAGAAACTTTCAGATCTTAATATAGAAATTCCTATAAAACACGTCTCTAATAGCGGTGCAATCATGGACATGCCAGAAACTTACCTAGATGCTGTTCGTGCTGGAATCATACTTTACGGATATTATCCATCAAATGAAGTAAAAAAAGAAAATCTTTCTTTAAAACCAGCATTGACATTAAAAGCAACTATAACACGTGTTCAGGAAATGGATGCAGGTATGTCTATAAGTTACGGAAGAACTTTTAAGACTGAGCGAAGAAGTTTAATTGCTACTATCCCAATAGGATATGCAGATGGTTATTCTAGATTACTAGCTAAAAATGCTAAAGTCATTATAAATGGACAATTTGCTTCCATTGTCGGAAGAATATGCATGGATCAATGTATGATAGATATTACAGATATTAATGGTGATATAAAAGTTGGCGATGAAGTTATAGTTCTCGGCGAACAAGATGGACTCAGATTTAATGCAGATGATTTCGCTGAAATAATGGGCACAATCAATTACGAAATACTTTGTATGCTTAAATATAGAATTCCGAGGGTTTATGTTAAAAACGGAAAAATATTTAATGTAAGAAATTATCTCTAGATTAAATCAACTTTACTTATAAAAACAAACCTGATATTTAGTTTTTTTATTAGTTCATAAGTTAGAAATAAGATACTTCTATATAATCGCAAATAGCGATGTATATGCAAATGTGCATATACATCGCTATTTATATTTATTAATAAAATCTTATATTGCTAGTTTCAATGTTTATCCTATAAACATTCTGGCATACTAATTTTAGAGAATATCGCCTCAAAATATAACTTTAATTGACTACCTTCCTATAGATCAAGGTTTATAAAGGGTTCCTTATTGAAAATTTGAAATATATCAAGCAGCGAAATTTTATATTCATATGGAACAAATATGTATTCAATTTCGGCTGATATCCATATAAGTTCAACTCTCATTGCAGAACCCTATATTTCTGTGCACTTTGAATGCATTAAATATTCTTATTTGCTTGAATATGCCTTTACTTTGTCAGATTTATAAGCAGGCATTTATATAATAAAAATTCTATTTCCTTCTTTAATCTAACTAATTCTTCGGAACTTATATTTTTCAATTCATCTTTTGTATTGGTGAATTCCTCACTTAATTCATCAAATAAAACTAATACTTCTTCTTTACTTATTTCTTTCAATTCATCTAAGTATTTTCTTAAAGACCCTTCAATATTATTAGCCCAATTATCTATAGCAGTTACAGATATTTCATTTATCTTTTTCTGCCATGTCAATGAATCATATAAAAAGAATATTGAATCCGTAAAAACATTTAAAGATTCAGTAATTCCCTTTAAAGATGTAGCCCTTATTGTTTTTAATAAATGATTTAAATTATTATTAACTTCTCCAACAGATGATTTTTCAAATGTATTAGAAAGCTTCTTTAAATTTTTACTAATAGCATAATCCTTTTCTGAATTATTGAATTTACCTTTATATACTGTCCTAAACATTTCTCCTGTAGCTCTTTCAATAGAATCCCCTCTATGCTTTTCTATGATATCTTCTACAACCTTGTTATATGAAGGTGTACTTCTTTTAACATTCTCCTTTAGCTTAATAATTTCTGCGTTTAGAATGTTCTCAACTTCTCTATTTAAATTAATAACTTCATCTTCAATATAGGTATTTAAGTTTTCAGTTTCCTCGCTTGTTAACTTTGGAACATAGTAGTGCTGCATTAAGGTGAAGGTTTCTTCCTTCATTGACCATTTGCTTTCATCGTATATATAGTTCGTAATATTCTCTTTGATTTTCATATCGGATTTTCCTATAAGCCTTACTGCTTTTAATTTTATTTTTACAAATCCGTTTTCTATAACATCTAGTATCTCATCTTTTTTATCTAAGAATTCCTTAATTACATTAGCTTTTTCTACTACCTCTTCTTTTTTACATTCTATTTCCGCAATTCTAGAACTGATTTTTATATCGCATTCACGCAATAAGTAATCCTGATAATTCTTTAGAGTTTCTGAAAGCTCTCCTTCTTTATCTGGATCATTAACTTTTTTGTATATATAGTTCCAGAGCTTATCTGTGTCAGGATTCTTTTCAATACTGCTTTCAATAAGAAATGTTTCTATATCTTTATGGATACATTCACAAACGCTATTTTTAATTTCATTGATTCTTTTATTATCCATATCTATATTTTGTGGGCACATATTTACTGCGAGTACAACTTCCACATTATTGTTTATAATTTCGCTAACATACTTTAAAAACTGAAAATCGTCTTCTCCAACTCCAGTTTTATACGACACAACATATATTATAAAATCACTTTCTGGTATAAAATTCTTTAAAACTTCTTCGTGCCTTTCAACAAGTGATCCATATCCAGGAGTATCGAAAATCCTCATTCCAGAATATCTCGAATCTTTACATGGTCCAATATATCTTAATCTATTTATATTACCATCTGGTTTTACTGTAAAATTCGAAAAACTATCATCATCCAAAACATCTATGCTTAAATCATTATTTATAGCAAATAAGGTTTCTTCAGAACTCTCGTCTATTATAACTTCTGTGACAATTCCAGTTGTTGGTTTAACGCTCTCCACTAGTATTTTCCTTTGAAAAATACTGTTTATTAACGCACTTTTTCCTGAGCTAGTTTCGCCTAGCATGACAATATAGTGAGCTGGATTAATTATTCTATCCTTTATTAATAAATTCTTCGATGTAATTTCATCATTATCAAGAATATTAACTACCTTATCAATCCTGTTTTGTCTATCAACGCAGTTTTTAAAAATATTCATAATATTTATTTCTCCTTATATTCCTCGATTAATTCCCTTAATATTTTTAAATCTTTTTCAAATTCTAAAATACTTTCTTCGTTATAAGTAGTTTCATACTGTTTTTCCAAGTCTTCCATATCTTGTTTAAAGACATTTTCTAAATTAGATTTCATTGCCTTTATAGATTCGTCTATTTCCTTTTGTTTTGCCATTAAATCTCCGGTTATTTCTTCTTTTAAATATATTTCTAAATCTTCTATCATTGGCTCCAAATCTTTTAAAGTATAATTAGCTCTACTTTCAACTATTTTTTTCCTCATATGATCTCCAATCAAAGAAAAGGCTAAACTTATTCCCATCCCAACCAAAATTCCTACAGGACCACCAAGCATTCCTACTGCTCCAACTGTCCCAATTACTCCGGTTGATACCCCAAGTAATGCTGGAATTGACTTTTCATATTTTATTGAACTCTTTTTATTAAAGAATGATATATTCTCATAGGTTCCATTAAAACCTTTTATTCTTATATTTTCAAATCTGCTATTTATATTTTTTATAAATTCACCAATACTGTTCAAAATCTCATCCATTATATCATTTATTGCTTTATCAGACGTCTCTTTATATATTAAGCTAAGTCTATTGCCATCAACTATTCCTTTATTTATAATTCTTCTTAATTCTACTCGTAAATTTTCAATGTTCTCTTTTATTACTTTAGATGAATTATCTATAATATTATTCATTTCATCTTCTGCATAAGTTCGAAAATCTCTTAATTTTCTTTTATTCTCCGATAACATTGTTTTTATCTCTTTGATTCTTTCTTCCTTTTCTAAAGTATTTTGATTGTCCTTATTTAATGCTAAAGTTTTATAAGTATTTATCCTATCATTAATGTTTTCTAAAGCTTCATTAACTCTTTGGCTTAAGACCTTCATTAAATCTTTATTATATTCCTTTGAAATATTTTTAATTTCTTCTATTACATTAACTATTCCTGAATTATTATAAGCTGCTTCATCTCCAGTGAATTTCCCTTTTACAGCCTCATAAACATTTACTATATCAACTTTTATATCTCTTTCTTCATTATGAGAATAACTTATACTACTTAATACGCCAGAGTTATGTTCTCTTGCCTCATTTGCATCTTCAACACTTTCATCATTCCATTTATTTTGAACAAAAATAGTATTAGCTAATTTAGGCCACAAAGCATTTATAAAGCTTTTCTCCGATCTTGTAATTGGTGGATTTGTCCTAATTAAAAATATTCCTGCTGTTAGCTTGTCTACATATTCTAAAGTAGTCTTCTGATTTTGTGGTGTCAAACTTCCAACACCAGGCAAATCTACAAGTACTATATCATCTTTTAAAACATCGCTCTTGTTATATAATACTATTTTCGATACTTTAAGATTATTGGCTTCATTATAATCATTATGTACATATTTTTCCAATTCTTTTATGCGTATATGCTCTTTTCTTCCGTTTAGATAATATACTACAGCTTCATCAGTATTTTCTCCATATCTAACCTCAACTGGTACGCAAGTTGTTTCATCAACATCTGTGGGTAATACATTTTCCTCCATTAGTATGGCATTTAAAAAACTACTCTTTCCTGCACCTTGAATCCCTAAAACAGGAACCATTATTTCTTTCTTATTCAAATTCTCAATAAAATGTTCAAAGTATCTGTTATAATCTATACCTTGCTTATCATTATTAAGATATTTTTCTAATAAGTTATAAAACCTTTCATCTTCTATTAAATTTATATATGTCATTTCCTATTATCTCCTTCTTCCAAAAAGCTTAGAAAAGAATGATTTATTTCCCCACTCTACCTCTTCTTGTATATAATCAATCTTATTATTAAGCTCATCCTCTAATTTACTTATTAATTCTATTATACTATCTTTATCTTCAATTTTACTGTCAATATCCTTAATTTTTCCTAAAATTGAATTTTTATTATTAATTAGATTATATTCTATAGATTTGTCTAAATATTCAACTTTATTTTCAATAGATTTTTCAACCAAGTCTACTTTTTCTTCTATCTTATCTAAGTTAATATTATCTAATTTATCTAAAATCGCTTCTTTATTACTTGCCGCATCTTTCACTACTTTTAATCCTAATATTGCCAATCTTTCTTCTATAGATTCAAATAATACCTTACTTTGCTCTTCCACACTCTTTTGTATTACTGCTTCCAATTTCGTTTCTGTCATTTCTCTTATTTTTAATATGCTTTTATTTAAATCTTCAAGTTTTTCTTCGAATTCTTCTTCATGAAACTCTTGAAAATTTTCTCGCAAGTCATTTATTTTTCTCTCAACTGGCTTTAATTTTTCAGTTAGCTCTTCTGTCATATTTCTAGATGCCCTTGAAAGTAAACTTAACATATCATCCTGTATTTCGCCCATTATATTTTTTGTAACTTCATCGCTTTGAATTAAAATTGATCTTTCTTCCATATATTCATTCATACTCCTTCCTCTTTAGAGGTATTCAAAAAATAGCTTAAAATCTTTTCAATAGTTTCTTGTTCTTCTACTCCTCTTGACAAAGGATTTTCAATCAGTTTTTCTTTTATAACTTTATAATCACTTATCAAAAATTCATGAATTTCCTGTGATTCTATTAATGCCATATTATATATTGGATTTTTGGAATTAATTAATATATATTCAGTCCTTATACTACTAAACCTACTAATAACTTTATCTTTTAGGTTTTTAACTTCTATCAGAAGCTCCTCTATATTATTTGCATTTATAAATTCTCTGCATGAATCTATTACTAAATTCACTGATAAATTACTATTCTCCTTAAAGAAATAGTTTAAATTTCTGCTTTCTAAAATCTGCTTCTTAGAATTTCCAATTTGTATTCCATTAAAAATAATAAACATACTATAAGTAATATCTTTTATTTGTTTAAGTTTTTCATAAAATTTAAGCGTACCTTTTCCAGATTCATAGATAATAGCTATATCTTCAAAACTATATAAACCTTCTCTCTTTATTAATTCACATTCTTCAAAATCTAGATCAATTCCATACATTCTAGAAATGAAATCTCTGCAAGAATCTATATCCCATGTCCAAAAAAGCTTTAGTCCCCTACTGTTGGACTTTTCTTCACACTTTTTATTTATATATTTTCCAACTAATAGGTAGTTCTTTTCTAAAATTTTATTACTCAGCATATAAAAGTTATAATGTAACCTTGAAATACTGTATGAAATATTTTTTTCATAATTATCACTTGTTATTGCTACCTCATTTTTCACATCAACTCTTAAATTAGAAAGCTTGTCTTTAATGCCTATTAGATCCTTAGTTACTTCTCCTATATCATAAAGCTCTATATTTTGCTCTTTTTTTTCTTCAAATTCTTCTGTTCTTCTTGATACTTCCTCATAGAAAGTATCTATTGCTTTTGTATATTGATTACTCCATTCCTTTAATATACTTATATATTTATTCTTATTTTCACTACATATTTTTTGGGCCCTCTTAATAGTCTCATCTTTATCAATTATTCTCTCGTCATATCCTACTTCTTTATATCCCCAGTCCTTGTCAAATATATTAGACAATAATCTTTTCCCCTTATTTAGAACCCCTTCTTTCTTAAATAACACAGTTCTTTCTTCATATTTATGCTTAATCTCAACATTTTTACTTTCGATACTCGGCAAAACATAAGAGGATCTTATATCTAAATTAAGACTATCATATATTCTTCTTTTATCTTTTTCACACCTCTTAACAGTGCTTAAAATATCACTTTCAATATATAAATTTTTATTGTTAATTCTATCTACTATGTCTAAATAATCTTCAATATTTTCAGATGATACAGATGATATTTCCTTTATTATATTTGAAGTAATGTTTTCAATTTCTTTAATCTTTTCAGCTATTTCATTCTGAGCAGTCTCAAATTTATTTGCAAGATTATCAAGCTCTTTATTACTTACTTTTATTAAATCTTCTATTTCACCTAAATTATTTCCCTTTATAATTTCTTGATCAGTTGAAATTATGCTATTAATTTTTTCTATTAGACTTTCAGCTCTCCGTCCATTAAGCTTTGGAATAGTATTTTCCGCACAATTTTCTATAGCATTAATAAACATTTCAAAATTAGAATTATCATATCTTTCCTTATCTTTATCTACAATTCCCAAAAGTCCATTAAGTGCTGATATTTGAATAACTTCCGATATTTCTTTATCATCTGTAATTTCCATTAAGAGCCTCTCTGCTCTCTTTTTATACTTTTTTAATATAGTAACTTTATCTTCTTCAACTATTCCATTCCTGCCAATCTTTTCTTCAATTGAATCTATCATGTTTTGTACTAGGATTATCTGCTTGTCTTTCTCACTTACTATCTTAATTTTTTCAGCATTCGTTGCATCACTATTAGCCTTAACCGTAGTCACAAATATGCATATATCTATAGTTGGAAGTAATATCTCCAATGTCAATTTTTCATGATTTTCTAAGTTCCATGCATCTAATCCTGGACTATCGATTATATGTATTTTCTCATCTAACATAAAATAAGGTGTTTTTATATCAATCTGAGTAACATTAAGCGTATTTCCAGGATTCCTGCTCTCATCCGCATATTCTGCTATAGCATCTTCATTTAGATTTTCCGTCTCTAATATTTTAGGTCCACTATCCTTAAAATAAATAACAGCTTGTCTCTTTAATCCTTTTGATGCCGTAATTATAATACTTGAACTAGGCCTTATAGCCATGGGTAAGATCTTTTCACCAAGAAGCGCATTTACTAAAGTAGATTTCCCACTACTAGTTATCCCCATAATAGCAATTCGTATTATATTGTCATCATAAATACTTTTTCGTTCTTCAAACCATGCTATATCCCTATTGTATCTATTCTCTCTATAATTATTTTTACTTAAAACTCCTCTTATCTGATCAATTATATTCAATATGTAATTATCTTTTCTCATAAAACTCTCCATAACAACTATACTAATTCATACTATATCTTCCTTATGTATTTTCATAGTTCTGATAAGGCATATGAAATAAAATAACAAATTCAAAATGCCATGATTATTTTTCATTAGGCAAAAAATGGACTCATAGCAAGTCTATTAGTGCAATCTGCTGATAAGTTAAAGTCCAAATCTATGATTTGGTTTCTTGAACTTAGTTAACCTATTTATTAGTTAATCTCCTATAAAAATTATTTGGTGTGACTCAGTTAAGCAGACATCCAAATCTGTGATTTGATGATGATCGCTTACTCTGTGAGTACTCATGGAGCGTAGCGAGTCGAGTTTCCTCTATAATGAGAAATAGACTCGACAGATGAACTTATTGTTTTTTTAATTATGCCTAAATATATCTTATCATAATTAAGCATACTTATCTAAGCAAATACTTACTGAATAATAAAAATTTCACAATTTTATTTCCAAATTCTACACAATAATATGTGTTATTGCTAAAAAAACCCTATTATATATTTTAACTTGTCAGATTTATTATTAATTAAGAATCACTTATATTAATTTGCCAAATATAAAAACTTGAAAGAAATATCTAAGTATTCTTTCAAGTTTTTTATAAATGTATATATTGCAAAAATAATTTTTCATCATAATTCTAAAAATATTGTAAGGATTTTAGTCGTGATTGTGAATTTCAATATATATATCAAAATCTTCATAAACCAGAAATTTGTGCTTTGTTTTAATTATAAGTATTATTCTAATTTCTCAAATTTTCATTAAATATATGTCTAAACTTTTCACTATTATATTTAGTTTCATTAATCTGTTTTATAGACATTGCCCCCATTATACTATTTGTTATAATTACCTCTTCTGAATGTGTTAAATCATCTATAGTAATGCTTTTTTCAGTCACCTTAAATTTTTTCATAATCTTATCTCTTATTATACCTTTTAATAATCCATCTTCACTATTTGGAGTAAAAATTTCATTATTTTTTATCATAAATATATTTGCACAGCTCGTTTCTGTAACATTACCTTTTTCATTTAAAAATATCACATCATCGTAGCCTAATTTCTTAGCATTCTCTTTTTCAATTATGTTTTCTATATAGCATGTAGATTTGATAGAGGCCAATCTTGAAGTACTGTTACGTCTTACCTTTGAAATTGTTAACGACATTCCTTTTTTATAATCGTCATTTTTATATGCAATTTCTCTTTCGGTTATTATAATGTTTAAAGGTGTAACAGTTATTTTTAATACTTTGTTTTTTATCTCCAACTTATTTAAATGATCTCTTAAAAATTTTTCTTCCACTAATGGCTGTAAATTTAATTCCATCATATCTTTTTTTAATCTCTGTAAATGCTCTTCTAAATATATTGGTTTTTCCTTACAAAGAATTGTTTCAAATATTCCTCTTCCAAAAAATAATCCATCGTCAAGCATTACTTTATCATAATTATGAACTATCCTTCTCACTATAATACCTCCATCAACGCTTTAGCTTTGTCTATTGTCTCTAACCACTCCTCTTCTTCAATAGATTCCCATGTTATTCCTCCACCAACTCCTAAATACGCTTTATTACCTTTTTTTAATATAGTTCTAATAACTATATTAAAATCACTATTTCCTCTTAAATCGAAGTATCCTATAGACCCTGTATATATATTTCTTTTTAGCTTCTCAAGCGCTTCTATTATTTCCATTGCTCGTATTTTAGGCGCTCCTGTAATTGATCCCCCTGGAAAACACTCCCTTATGCACTTTACTGAAGACACATTTTCTCTTAATCTTCCTTCTATTGTTGCCACAAGATGAAATACAGTTTCATACTCCTCTAACTTAAAAAGTTCTGTAACTTTTACTGATTTAGATTTACAAACTTTACTCAGATCATTTCTTTCTAAATCAACAATCATTAAAAGCTCGGATTTATCTTTTTCTGAAGCCATTAACTCATTTCTGTTTTTCTCATCTTCATCATAATTTTTTCCTCTAGGTCTAGTTCCTTTGATTGGTCTTGTTTGAACCTTTCCATCTATAATTGATAAAAATCTTTCAGGTGAAGAACTTATTATTTGAAAATCCTTAAAATTCATATATGCTGAAAATGGTGCTTTATTTGTATTCCTCAATTTTCTATATATTTCATATGGCTTTTCATTATTATTACACCATATCCTCCTAGTCATATTAGCTATATACACATCTCCACTTCTTATATATTCTTTAAGAGATGCTATAGCTTTTTTATACTCTTCTTTATCAAAATTTGAAAAGAATTCATTATTTGTTTTTTCTAAATTTACTGGAACACTCTTAATATAATTTTCTAAGCACTTTTCTATATTTAATATACTATTTTTAGATTCCTCAAGCTGTCCAACTGAAGTTATATAAGTTTTTTTATTTTGTAAATCAAATATTATTAGATTGTCAAAGAAAATAAAAATACTATCAGGTATACTAAAATCTTCCTTTGATTCATCTGGCAGATCCTCTAACACTCTTCCTATATCATAAGAAAAATAACCAATAGCACCACTAACAAAAGGAAGTTTGCTATTAATACTAATTTTATAACTCTCAATAATTTTATCCAATTTTTCAAATGGATCTACATCATTATATTCTTCATTATCAATAGTTACTTTTCTCCCCTTAGAGATAAATTTTTTATATGGATTCAATCCGATAAAAGAATACTTGGATAATAATTTGTCTTCTTTCGAACTATCTAAAAATATAGAATCTTCACTATCTTTAAAAATATCATATGTATAAAAAGGATTATAATATGTATTTAACTCTTTAATCTTAAAATCTACCATTTCTAAACCTCTTGCACTCTAAAATAAAATTTTCTAAGATTTTATGCCCTTCTTCCGTAAGTTCTGCTTCTGGATGGAATTGAACTCCATATATAGGTAATTCATTATGTCTAATTCCCATGATTACCCCATCTGACGTTTCTGCCGTAACCACTAATTCTTTTGGGAGTTTCTTCTTATCAATAATTAGAGAATGATATCTTGTTACCTTTAATGGATTTTTAACATTATGGAATATTCCGCTATTATTATGTGTTACTTCACTTATTTTACCATGCATAGGCCTGTCGCCTTTAATTATTTCTCCGCCAAAATAATGTCCTATACACTGATGTCCAAGACATATACCCAATATAGGAGTTTCATTTTTAAATTTATCAATAATATCTAGGCACAAGCCTGCTTGCTTGGGATTTTTAGGTCCTGGTGAAATAACTATACCATAATATTTATTGTTTCTGATGCTCTCAATATTAATTTTATCATTTCTAACTACATCCACAATGTCTCCAATCTCTTCAAAATATCTGACCAGATTATATACAAACGAATCATAATTATCTATCATTAGTAACACTTTAATCATTCCTTTTTAACTTTAATTATTATAACTATATATGTTATTATTAAGTTTCTGCATTTCTATCTTAATTGGACTCTTGTTCTTGAGCTACTATAATTTTAAATATAAATTTATTATTTCAACATATATACTATTAGTCACATATTTATTTTAGCATTAAATAAAACTCTGTTCCATCGGTTGTATTTTCTCGTTCGTAATTTAAAATAATATCTAGTCAGTCTTACTCCTCACAATAAATTACATTAAGTATCTTGTATTACTACATAAGAATTACTTATATGTATAATAAATAATATATAAATTTTATTTATTGTACATATATTCTCTTGTCATAGGAATATCATCATTTATTCCTTTAGAAATTAGTAATTGATGAATATCTATCACTCCATTATTAAATATTGCCGCACATGAACAAAGATAAAGTTCCCACATTCTTACAAATTTTTCATCAAACATTTTAGAAACTTCACTTAGATTGTTATTAAAATTCTCTCTCCAATATAGTAAAGTCTTAACATAATGCCTTCTAAGATTTTCAACATCGATGGTATGGAAATTATAATTACTACAAATGTCTATAATTTCTCTAAAACTTGGAATAACCGCTTCTTTAAGAATATACTTTTTAATCCATGGATCTACAGAATATTCTTTTAATGAATTGATATAATCTAATAAACATAACCCTTTTGGTTTTAAGACAGAATCAATATTTTTTATAAATAATTCATAATTCTCTCTTCCTATATGCTCAACCATGCCAACACTTACAATTCTATCAAATGATAATCCACTTTCAGCTAAATTTCGGTAATCCATAAGTCTAACTTCTAGTAATTTTTCAAGCTTTCTTTCTTTTATTCTTTCATTAAATTTTTTATATTGCTCTTTGCTTAATGTAATTCCAATACCATGAATACTATATTTTTCTGCTGCTTCAATAAGTAAAAATCCCCACCCACATCCTACATCCAAGACGCTCATACCTTCTTTTATGTCTAACTTTGCTAGTATATGATTAATTTTATTAATTTGTGCGTCATGCAAACTATCATTATTTGATTTAAAATATCCACATGAATATGTCATAGTATCATCAAGCCATAAACTATAGAAATTATTCCCTATATCATAGTGCTCTTGAATCTCACCTTTTTGTTTTTTTGAAGAATTGGATTGAAAAATCGTATTTTTTACTGGCTTACTACCTGATGAGATTTTATCAATCTGACTAATAAATATATTTATAACTTCAAATAAATCTCCTTTTATCTCTATATTCCCTTTCATGTAAGCTTCACCAATAGCAAGGAACGTACTTCTAATTAAGTCTGTTTTACTTATTTCTCCCTTAATATTTATTTCGAATTGAGGTGTGCCCTTCCCTATAATAAATTCTTTATTATTTTGAAACTTAATCCTATATGGTATATCATCAAACTTTGACAAATATTTAACATAAAGACTATTTATTAGATTCATATAGAATTCCTTTCTATAATTTAAATACTGATTAATTTATACTATTATATAATTTCAAATATGCTATACATTAAATTCTATATTCAATATAAATAATTAAAGAGACAGTCGAGAACGCACAATAATTTTACGCTTCTCTAACTATCTCTTAACTAACTTCTCAAGTCATTTCATTTTGTATAATTATCTTTTTCCTCATTTTATTTGCTAATTTTTTTGTTACTTTCTTTAGTACATTTTTACAATCACAACTTTTAAATAATTTCCCTCAGGAAATTTATCTGTAACTGCAAAATCTTCTGGAAGAGTATGTTCTTCTAGAATTTCATAATTTCTATGTGATTCTTTAAAAGCTTCATCTATAAATTTCTTAAATTTGCCCATATTAAAAGTAGCACAGTTTGTTGAAGCTACAATTACTCCTTCATCCTCTGTTATATCTATAGCTGATTTAACCAATCCTTTATAGTCTTTTGCTGCACTGAATCTATTATCTTTTGATGTTGCAAAGCTTGGCGGATCAAGAATAACCACATCAAATTTTAATTCTTCCTTTTTTGCACGTTTAAAATATAGGAAAATGTCTTCAACAATTATTTCATGTTTTGTGAAATCAATATTATTTATAGTAAAGTTCTCAGTTGTTTTTTCTAGACTTCGGCTTGCTAAATCAACACTTGTAGTAATAGCACCACCTTTTGCAGCTGCCATTGAAAATGCTCCTGTATATGAAAAAGTATTTAAAACTTTTTTATTATTGGAGTATTTATCTTTGATAGACTTTCTTACTTCCTTTTGGTCTAAAAATATTCCAACCATAGCCCCATCATTTAAATAAATTGAGAAATTAACTTTATTTTCTTTAACTATAAGAGGTTCAGGTGCTTTTCTTCCACAAACATAGCTATCTTCATCTACAACCATACCATTTTCTTCAAATCTCTTTTTTTCATATATACCATCAAAAGAAACTAAGCTTTTTATAGCTTTAATTATATTGTCTTTAAATGTATATATACCTCTGCTATACCAAGTGATGAGATAATATTCATCGAAATAGTCAATCGTAAGCCCACCTATTCCATCGCCTTCACCATTAAATACTCTAAATGCAGACGTGTCTTTTGAATGATAAAATTTCATTCTTTTGGAAAATGCATTCCTAATCTTATCATAGAAAAATTTATAATCCAAATTGCTATTTTTACTGTTACTTAAAATCCATCCACAGCCTTTATTTTGTTTCCCATAATACCCCTTTCCTAAGAAAGTCTTTTTTTCATCTATAAGGGTTATGATTTGTCCTTCCTCTTTTAAATCTTTTATATTATCAAAAGCTTCTTCAAGAATTAAAGGATATCCATTTTTATATTTCTTAACAAATTCTTTTTTTACTGTAAGTATTGCTTCTTTCATATATGTATTTACCTTCCCGAAAACTATTGTATTAAATTCTAAATAATTATACCATAAATCTAAACTAGTTAATTACTAATTTAAAATTACATATTTTATCGTGTACACTATACATTATTGTTTCTTTGCTCCAGATTAGATACTGATTAATTTATACCATATATAATTTTAAATATGCTATAGATTAAACGCTATATACAATAGAAGTTATTTAAGAGATAGTCGTGAACCCGCAATAATTGTACGATCCAACTATCTCTTAAATAACTTCTCTATTCATTTCATTTTTGTCTAATATTTTATACATCAAATTACATATAATATACTTGTTTAATCTATAAACTATTGAATTGAAATTCTACTATCGTCTCTTATAGCTTCGTTTAATTTAGGTAATATAATTTGCAATTCTCCATTTTGGAATTTTGCAGAAATTCTTGATTTATCAACGTTCTCAACATGAAAAGTCCTTGATATTTTTCCATAAGCTCTTTCTCTTCTAATATAATTATCTTTTTCTTCATTTATTTCTTCATTTCTAAGAGCAGAAATAATTAAAGTATTGTCTCTGTATTCAAGGTTTATATCTTCTTTCTTAACACCTGGTAATTCTGCACTAACTAAATATTCATTTTGAGTTTCTCTTATATCAGCATTAAATTTTTGGTTATTTCCAAGGCCAAAACTCATTGGTGAAAAGAAATCATCATTGAAAAAATCTTCAATTGAGCCTCCCTTCTTGTCTAATCCATTAGTTCTAAAAGGTATCAATCCAAACATACTAAGACCTCCTTAAGATATTTATTATTTGTTTTTACAAGTAAATTATAGCTAAAAGGTCAAAGAAGGTCAAAATCAGTTTTTGTCCTTTATTTTTTTTCTCTTACTATATATTTCTATAATATTAAATTATCTTTTACTTAATAGTATTTGCTTTTATTTTCTCTAATTTTTTATTGCTTATATATTTTTCATAATCTCTATTCTTTCACTTTGATTTCAAATCATATTTAGACATCTTTTCGGCTATATTTTGGGCTTGAAGTGATAATTCTTCAGTTGATGCCGCAGTTTCTTGTGCCTTAGCTGTGTTAATCTGTATAACTTCAGAGATTTGGTTAACTCTCGTTGTCATTTTCATTATCTCATTTGTTTGATCTTGCGATGCTAGTGATATTTCATTGACCAATTTAGCACTATTATCTACATTAACCACTATATTTTGTAATGAATTCGAGGCCTCTTTTGCTAAACCTTCACCTTTTTTAACTGCAAATAAAGAATTTCCTATTAACATATTAGTATTTTTAACTGCATTTGAGCACTGTTCGGCTAAGCTCTTAACTTCATTAGCTACCACCGCAAATCCTTTTCCAGTTTCTCCAGCTCTCGCAGCCTCAATAGCTGCATTCAGCGCCAAAAGGTTTGTTTGTGATGCTATATTTTCTATAGAACTTGTAATCTTTGAAATCTGATCGGAAGATTCAGCAATCTCCTCTATAGATTTCATTAACTCTTCCATTTTGTGATTTCCTTCAGATACAATATTCTTGGTACTTTCCGATACTTTATTAGCTTCCTCTGCATTTTGGGCGTTTATAGTAACTTTAGTTAATATTTTATTAAAATTGTCTAAAAGTTTTTCTATTATACTTGCTTGATTTGTTGCTCCATCTGATAGTTCTTTTGTAATTAGTGATATTTGTTCTGATCTATTTGATGTTAACTCTACCGCCCTTGATATACCATAGAAATCACTATTCAATGTGTTTATAATACTCTCAAGCGACTCTTGTATCGGAATAAAATCGCATTTATATTGCACATTTTTCTCTAACTCTATATCCAAATTTCCAACTGATATTTTTTCTAAAATTGTTGTAATATCATCTACATATGAATCTATCATCTCAATAGCGCTAATCAAATTACTTGCCATCTCCCCCATTTCATCTGTAGATTCATAGCTACTTTCAACTTTGAGATTTCCATATAATAATTCTTCAGATATTTCTTTTATATTATTAATTCCTTTAATAAATATATCTGTCAACACACCGCTTATTGTTGACGTAATTATTAATGTACTGATCATTATGATTATTATAAATCCTAATATTATATTGTTAATTATATCTACCTTATGTAAAAAATTAGACGTTTGTTTTTGAGACTGTTTATATACTTCTATAACTTTATCTGCTATTCCATCTATTTGATAAGAATATGTATTTTCCATTACTGCTAAGGCTGATATCTTCTCTTTCTTATTTATCAATTCCACTATATCACTTCTACTTTTTGCGGCTAATTCTACAGATGAATTAATCTCATCAATTAGCTCATAATCAGGTAGTGTTTCTTTTAAAATTTTAGAATTACTATCGAATTCTTTTACTTCTTCATTTACTAATTCTAAATATTTTTGTTCTTTCTCCATATCTTCCTCAGCTATTGCTTTATAAAGATTTTTCTCTATTTTTTGTAAACTAATTCTCATATTTGATATATTATCTGAAAGTGCATATGATTTCCTATATGACAAATTGGTTTTATAAGAAAACATATATAAAATACTTACTATTATAATCATGCTTATTATTGTAAACATATTGATTATTAAGAATGATTTTTTTATTTTCTTATTTATTGGATCTCCTGATATAAGTTCATGTAATCTTTGGTACATAACTGTTTCCCCCCGAATAATAAAATACATTTTTCCTTTTTATAATCATGATTAATTTATCTTTCTTGCTAATTAATCACCGAAATTAATGATGGTATGAGTTTTAATTGCATTAATTTTTCTTTTCGCCATTTAATTGATAATGAATTTCATTTACTATTATATCAATTTATGTACCAAATTCAAGACATATATGAAAAAATATGAAATTTAAGTAATTCTATAATTTTTTATAACATAAAAAAACCTCTCTATAAATTTGATATCTATAGAAAGGTTTCCCCTTTACTAATAATTGGACATTTCTATTAGCTGACAACATTTCATGTGCTTATCCAAACACATCTATGAATCTTTAAAACATAACTATTACTTTTACATAAATATTTTCCCTCAACACCTAGTCTTATATATAGAATAAATTTCCATAAATTATGCTCTTGTATTTAATTCACTCAATACTCTTTCATGTTCTTTTTCATCTAAGTTATAGAAGAATATTGCAACAAGTTCAATAATTACAAATATTACTGGAATTGCAGTCATTGTGATTAAAATGCCATGTAATGCTGTCTCAGTTTGAGCGTGATTTGCAACATAACCGAATTTCGCTAGTATTAATCCAGGAACAATTCCTCCAATCGCCATACCAAACTTGAAGAAGAATCCAACTAGCGCATAAATAACACCACTTGCACGTTTACCTGTCTTATATTGACCATAATCGATAGTTTCAGGAATTAGCGCCCATGTGAAGGCACCTGCAGTGATGGTACCCAATGCTGCGATTAATCGTCCTGCAAATACAAGTGGAACCATTGTTGCAGGAATAACAAATAAAGCTATTAATCCAATTGCTTTCAAAGATAAAGCAGTAAATAATAATTTTTTCTTACCCATCCATTTATACATTAATGGCATTAACGGCATAAGTATTAGTGCAGGTAGAGTTCCCATTAAACCATACCATTTTACTAAATCTGGTCTTGCAACATTATAAGTAACATAATAAATTCCAACAGAATTAACTATTGAGTTAACGCCAAAATTAAGAATAAAGAACATACATATGATAACTAGTGGACGATTTGACTTTAACTGAATAAAAATATCTTTAACATTGATTTTTGCATCTTCAGAATGATCTATTTGAACGCGCTCTTTAGTATTCAAGAAGCAAAAGATTAGTAGAAGTGCACCTAAAATCCCCATTATTGACATGGTAATTTGCCATCCTGTGCTTGTTTTTCCAGTCATATTTGTAAATATTCCAGCTAAAAGCGGTACACCAAAAGAAACAATTAATCCTCCGGTATTTGAAAATAACATTCTGATTGAAGTTAGGCTTACAACTTCCTTGTTATCTTGAGTAATCGCTGAAGTAAGTGCTGCATAAGGAATGTTAACCACTGAATAAGTTACTGATAATAGTATATAAGTAACATACGCATATACTAATTTCATAGGATCTGAAAATGCTGGAGTGGTAAAACAAAGTATAGCTACTCCTGCAAATGGAAAAGCACCATATAAGATATATGGACGAAATCTTCCGTATTTTGTATTCGTTTTATCCACCACTGTCCCAATTAGTGGATCCATTACAGCATCAAACAGTCTTACTATTAGAAACATGAATCCAGCTGCTGCAGCCGAAATTCCAAAAACGTCTGTATAGAAGAATAGTAGATAGCTACTTACTGTTTGATAAATAAAGTTACAAGCTAAATCTCCTGTGGCATACCCCACCTTTTCTTTCATAGTAATTTTTTCAGAAATCTTAGATCTTACTTGACTGATATTCATTTAAAATTCATCCTCCATTTTTAATTTATAATATTTTTCTTCATACACTTCTATAAAATTTTGTATTTTCTAAATATCTATCCTCCTTATAATTTAGTATTTATATAGTCGGTTGCGGGATTCCGCAACCTTTAACTGGTCCAATCTTTTAAAAATCATATATTTACAGCTTGTTTTGATAAAAGCATAAAATAAATCGTTTACCTCTATCTGTTTAATAAGCAATTCATATTTTAATAAAACTATATTAGGTTTTCTTTATACATAAAGTAATCAAAATCAGCAGATTTATTATTTCCGCTAACATCCTGACAGTGCATACCTACAAATGCCCCTGTAAAGCACGCTCCTCCACCTACATAATCATCTGATAATTTTTTAGATTCAAAACTTGTAGGTACTTCCTTCCATTCCACTCCATCAAACGAATAAAAGAACTTATATTCCTCAACCCTAACTTCTACTTTTAGATGTACGTATTCAACATTTTCTGGCACTGGTATCATATTTTGAGCTAGTGGTTGTGAAAATTCAAAGTTATCACAAGAAATAATATCAATTACTCTTCCTTTTTCTTCATTCCAAGTTACATCAATTGTTGTCCAATTTTCTGTGTTATAGTAGCATACAAGACCTGCTGATTGCTGAAAAGTATCTGGATTGAAGGACACACCTGTTGCCGCATCAAAATTAAAAGATTGCCACCTTCTAGCGACTAAAGCCTGTGTAAATTTAGATATTAATGATTCTTTTCCGTATAATCTCATATTTCCTGGATTTTCTGTTAAGGACATTATATCCTCAGTCAACGGAATACGTAGTGATTGAAAATTAATGTTCAATTTATCATTGTCGAAATGATCTAATTCCTTAAAACTAGGTTCCCATTTTACTTCTTTCATATTAGGAGCATCAATTTCTATTGAACCTTCTTTACCACCTACTACATATGGCCATCCATCAATCCACTCAAGTTTTTGGATAGCTGTTTCTCTTCCAAGTGGACAATATCCTCTTGGCGCTGTATGTGGAAGTGGTTTCCCAGTTTCTTTATCATATCCTCTCACTTCAGTGCCAGGAACTTCATCTGATGGAAGTGGCCTTCCTGTTAAATGAACTAAATACCATTCATCAGTATGAGTGTGTACAATAGATGCATGACCACATTTTTGTAATTCATTTCTAGGCTTGTCCCACGCAGTAAGAATAGAATTATCTGGGTGTATTTCATAAGGTCCTTCAATATTTTTAGAACGTGCTATTGTAGCAGCATGCTCATATTTTGTTCCACCTTCAGCTGTTAAAAGATAATAATAATCACCAATCTGATATAAGTGAGGACCTTCTGTTAGTTTAAGATCTGTCCCCTTAAAAATCAGTTTAGATTCCCCAATTAATTTTTCTTTTTCTGGAGAATATTCTTGCATTACAATACCTGCAAATCTATGGTTATATACCCTATTATCAAACAGCATATTCAATAAATATTTTTTCCCATTTTTATCATGGAATAAAGAAGGGTCAAAACCTGAACCATTTAACTTAACTGGTTCACTCCAATCTCCATCAATAGTTTCACAAGTAACTAAATAGTTGTAGCAATCTTTCCAAATTCCTTTTGTAACTTTTACATCTGTATATATTAGCCAAAATTTATTGTCACTATAGCTTAAACATGGAGCCCATATACCACCAGAATCAGCATTTCCTTTCATGTCAAGTTGTGAAATTCTATTTAGAGGGTGAGCAACTAGATTCCAATTAATTAAATCTTTAGAATGATAAATTTGCACTCCAGGAAACCATTCAAAAGTGGATACTGCAATATAATAGTCCTCACCTACCCTACAAATACTCGGGTCTGGATTAAATCCTCTTAATATTGGATTTTTAATTTTCATCATTAACTTCTCTCCTTTAACTAATAAAATATTTATTATATTTTTGCCTAAATCATAATAATTAATAAACTTCTATTCTTAACTTTCCTTTATAAACTTCAGACATTTTATGCTAAATTAATTTTTTATCAATAATCGTTTACAAAATGCTTATTATTATATACTTACTCTAAATAAGCGCCTTTCATTGCTGATACAGCTCCCCTTGTATAACGTCCAAATATCCCTTTTCTTGGTCCTGTTTTAGGGAGACTCCAATTTGCTTTTCGTTCTTCTAATATTTTTTCTATCTCCTCCAATTTATATGATTTTCCATTGATTCCAACAATATTTAGCTTTCTCTCATTTATATCAAGCTCAATTAAATCTCCATCTTTTACTAACGCGATTGGCCCTCCGGTTGCTGCTTCAGGCGATATATGTCCAACACATGGTCCTCTTGTAGCTCCTGAAAAGCGCCCATCTGTTAATAAAACTGTTGATCCATTTAATCTGCTATCACATACTATAGCCTCTGTTGTCATAAGCATCTCTGGCATCCCAGATCCCCTTGGCCCCTCATAGCGTATAATCAAGACTTCTCCTGGATTAATCTTATCTTCAATTACAGCATTATGACAATCTTCTTCACAATCAAATACTCTTGCAGCTCCCACATGATACATCATATTTTCTGATACTGCTGCATATTTGATAACTGCACCTTCTGGAGCTAAATTTCCTTTCAGAACTGCAATAGATCCCATTTCCTTTGTTGTCTCAACTGGTTTTATTAACTGATCCCGATTTAATCCATAATTATGAAGATATCCTTCTATTCTGTCAAAGAAACCATCATTTTTTATATCCTCAAGATTTTCTCTTAGGGTCTTACCTGTTACTGTTAGTACATCCAGATTTAAATAATCCTTTAATAACCACTGTACCATAGGAATACCTCCAGCAAACCAAAAGGCTTCAGTTGGGTACTCACCACTAGGATATATGTTTCCTATGTGTGGAATCTTATGATTAATCTCATCGAATATTTCAGGTTTTAATTCTATGCCAAGTTCATAAGCTATAGCAGGAAGGTGCAACATTACATTAGTTGATCCACCTATAGCCGCATGTACAACAATTGCATTGTAAAATGCTTCTTGAGTAAGTATATCCTTTGTTGTAATATTTGCCTTAACCAAATTCATAATTTGCCTTCCAGCTTTTCTGGACATTGCTGTTATATCTCTCATTGTAGCAGGCGCAAGTGCACTTCCTGGCAACGCTAAACCTAGTGCTTCAGCCATACATTGCATGGTGCTTGCAGTACCAAGAAACTGGCAAGCTCCTACAGATGGACAGCCAGTCAATTTAAAATCTCTGACTTCTTGATCAGTTATAGCACCTTTTTTCTTTTCTCTTAAAGAAATATCTCCAGCCTTAATAGATGTAGACATATATGGAGCTGGTCTCATGCTTCCACCAGGAACAAATATAGTTGGTATATCCATACGTGCAGCCGCTTTAAGATGCGCAGGGATTGATTTATCGCAAGAAGAAATTAAAACCATTCCATCCCATGAAACAAATGATCCATGAATTTCTACCATATCCGCAATAACTTCCCTTGAAGCTAATACAAAATTCATTCCATCATGTCCTTGAGCACATCCATCACAAATATCTGTAACGTGAAATTGTCCTGGACGTCCTCCTTTTTCATACACACCAATACTTACTTGATGCGTTAATCCCATAAGATGAGAACTTCCTGGATGACTATCTCCAAATACATCATCAATAAGTATTTGTGGCTTTTTTATATCTTCTTCATCCCAATCCATTCCCATTTGAAGAGAATCAAATTGTGACCAAAGCTTACGCTCTGGAATACTTTTTGGTGTTATAGAATTCTCTAACATTAGTAATCTCCTTTCAATAATTTATTACTTTAAATATTTAATATAGTCTAGACATAATCATCTATTTATTTCTCAATAATTTCTTGTATTTTCTTTTTTATATCATCGTTTATTTTAATATTATAATTTCTAATAGATGTATTCATATCTAACTTTAAAGATATATTAACTGCTTCTTTTAGTCCTACTATAAATGGATTTGTCAAATCATACAATTCAGTCAATCTATTTATTTTATCTTGGAGTATAAATAATTTTTCAAAGTCTTTATTTAGAACAGCTTTATACGTATCTACAAATAATTTTGCATTTACATTAGTTAATCCACCTATAATACCATCTCCTCCAGATAATAAGTTAGGTATTAAGTATTCATCAAATCCAGAAATTACACAGAAGTCTTTACGAACTTTCTTTACTTTTTGGACGAACCTTCTAATATTGCTAATAGAATCTGTAGTATCTTTAATGCCAACAATATTATTAAATTCATTTGCTAATCTTAACACTAATTCATATGATACGTTTATAGATGTCCTAGCAGGAAAATTATAAATTATAATAGGTAATTCCGTATTCTTCGCTATTATTGAATAATATTCGTATATATAATTTTCATCTAAACCAAAAAAATATGGAGTTATAATCAAAGCAGCATCTGCTTTTGCATCACTAGCACATTTATTTAATTCGATAACTTCTTCTATATTGTTATCCCCAGTTCCAACTATTAATTTTGTTCTCCCATTTATAACTTTAGATACAAACTTAATATAATCTTTTTTTTCTTCTAAAGAAGAAAAATTAAAAAATTCTCCAATCGATCCTAATATGACAATCCCATTTACTTCGTCTTTTATTAATTTCTCAATCAAAATCTCTAAACTTTTCTTATCAATCTTCCCTTCTTCATTGAAAATAGTCACTATTGGTGTATAAATTCCTTTAAACATAAAGCCTCCTTGTGTTCCATATTTGAAACACCATTCTATATATTGATTATTTTTTTGAGATGATTGATAAAATCATCTCAAAAATTAAAATAAACTTTCTTTTTTATATCCTAATTTTTTTGAAATATCCAGTGCAACTTTAGTTATAAGTTCTGCACACACTCCAATACGCTCATCATTAATTTTCATCTTTAACGTAGAAATAGATACTGCTGCTATTGCTTGACCCATCCTATTATATATAGGCACAGCTATACAAAATAATCCTTCCTCATTTTCCTCATCAGAAATAGAGTATCCTCTTTCTCTAATTAAATCTAAGTTTTCCATTAAGGATTCTTTATTCGTTATTGTACCCTTAGTTTTAGGAATAAATATAATCTGTTCAAAATAATTATTTAACTGCGCATTATTATAAGTTGCTAAAATAGCCTTACCTAAACTTGTTGAATACATTGATGTTCTAGATCCCAAATTACCAGTTGTTCTTAAAGTGCCTTTTGATTCATGCTTATCTAAATATACAAGTTCATTATCATTTACTACTGCTAAAAACACTGTTTCTCCAATATCATTAGACAACTTTTCCAAAAAAGCACTAGATATCTTAGTTAATTCCATCTTATTTAAATATAAGCTTCCAAGTTCAAAGACTCCTACCCCTAATTCATAACTCTTCAATTTCATGTTTTCTATTGATAGAAACTTTTCACTTACCAATGCATTAACTATATTAAATACACTGGTTTTAGGTATATTAAGATATTTACTTATTTCAGCAATTGTTACGGGTTCATCACTTTGCCCAACAAACCTTAAAATTTCTATTCCTCTTAGAATTGCTGTGTTCAAAAAGCTCACCTCACTGTTCCATATATAAAACACCATTCCAATTATCGTATTTATTATATATTGTGCTATTCTTTCTGTCAATCGTATAATTAAATAAAATTAATATTTTATCCATTAATTCTTTTCTAATATATTCTCTAATTTGAAATCTAAATATTCTTATTTCATTGCTTTAAACATACATGTTTTAGTTGTTATTGATATATCTCCATTTTTCTTAATATATTCTTCTAAATATTTCGTAAATTCTTTTTTCTTTTCACCAACAAGTATTGAACTTCCTTGAATAGTTGAGGCTTTATATGATACTACTGGTTCAGCATTATCTACTATTATTTTACCATCTAAAATTTCAACATCTACTTTATGAAAATATTTTTCAAGCATTCCTCTTCCGTGCTCTAGGTCAAATCTTTCTGAATACCCATTGTTATCTAACCCAGAATTAGGCGCAAAATTTTCTGAAAGTCTATTTAATTCCTTCATAGAATTACAAGAATTAGCTGTCACATAAAATACACCATTAGGCTTTAGTACTCTTTGTATCTCAGCTAAAGCCTTTTCTATATCTGGAACAAAATAAATCATATGTTGAGCGATGATTATATCAAAAGTTTCATCATTATAAGGTATTTCTTCAGCATTAATTTCTTCATAATGAAAATCATGATATACATCTTTCAATCTATTTCTTGCGATTCTAATCATACTTCTAGAAAAATCAGATATTGTAATATTTAAAGTATTCTCTATATAATCTTTATTCTTAAACCAAAGCTTTCCTGTTCCACATCCAAGTTCCAATACATTTGCGTTTAGTGAGAAATTTATTTGATTAAAACACCACTTATCAAAGTCTATTTTATTTACATTATAGCTATGAAGATTACTCCTAATATTTAAGTTCTTATCTGTTTTATATTGTTCCCTAACCCTACTTTCCATATTAGTTACTTTTATGATATCAATCAAATTATTTGCATCTAGAAAACCATTTTTCTTTGCTGTATTTTGTGCTTTATTAAAAACATCAATTACAGCATCAATATGTTTCTTCTTTTCTTCCAAAGCTTTCTTTTGAATGCTTATCATGTTCTCTAGGTTTTCTCCACTTTCATGTAATATATGACTTATTTCATTTAGCGACAACCCAATGAATTTTAAGGTTGTAATCTGCTGAAGCTTTAATAGGTCTTCTTCACAGTAAATTCTATATCCAGAATCAGTTTTTTCACTAGGCTTAAGTAATCCAATTTTGTCATAATGAAGTAATGTTTTCACTGTCACTCCTGATTTCTTAGCAAATTCACCAATTTTCAATTTATTTCCCTCCATAACATTATTCTAATCCATTACCTTAGGGTATAGTCAACTCTAATTTTAAAGACACACTATCTTTCATGACCTTTCCGATAAATTTTAATTAATATTATTAACCATTTTATACGTTATACTCTTATTTTTCCCCATATAATTCCGAGAAAATAATTGAAGGAGGAATAATTACCAATGAGCAGTATAACTATAAATTCAAATCGAACCAATTTATTCAAAAATATTAACATCAATTCAACTGATGACAAAAACAAAAATGTTGTTAATGGTAATTCTAGTATTACTAATAAACAAGATAAAAAAGAAAGCGATTTAATGCAAAATCTTCTAAAGCAAAAACAAGAACTTAAAGAAGAAAAACAAGTATTGATGGCTAAAGAAATGGACGCAAAAGAGAAAAAAGCTAAAATGGATGAATTAAATCAAAAAATAAAGGATGTTGATTCTCAGATTCAACAGCTAAAGATTCAAGAAAAACAAGAAGAACTTCAAAAGAAACAAGATGAAATTTCAAAGAAAAAAGCTAAAGAGGAAACATCTAACAAAGATGAAAATAAAACAAAAAGTGACGTAATAATTTCTGCTAGCTTAGGCGAATTCATTAAGATTAACGGCTCACAAAAAACTATACATTTGCTAAAGGATAGTAAAAACAGGCAAAAAGTAGAAGCTGAATATATCAAACCAAATAATATCGAAAGCAGCTACGATAACAATCGTTTATCGCAAATAGGCGCAAGCATAGCCAATATAAACATGACCATTTCCAAAAAGATTGGAGATATAAATAAAAGCGCTGAACGCATTCAAGCTAAAACAGAATTAGCTCTTAAACAAATCAAAGATAAAGATGACAATAAGTTAAATGAAGAAACAAAAGACATAGATAATAATACTAATAAATTAGATAAAAGTTCAAAAGATAAAAGAGTCTGTCAAGACTTTCGTGTAAACTTCAAAAAGTAATATGTTTATTTTATAAGGTTGGAGGTAGAATAAA
>NZ_JAKGTE010000087.1:0-1102 GCF_022324665.1 Clostridium sp. YIM B02500
TAGGTTGTTGAATAACTAATTTTTACAAATGGTTATTTAAGAAAATATTCTTAGAAATTATATATTCCAAGGATATTTTCTAGTTTTTATTCCTTGCTGCTTTTTGTTAAATTCATCTATTAAGTACGCTAATAAGACCCATTTTATATGACGTTCGTATCGGGCTTGCCCATAAAGCCTTGGGTTTTCTAAGTTATATAATCCCTTTAATACAGAGAATAATTGCTCTATTTTCAATCTGTTTTTATATAATTTTGATCCAATAGGAGATTGAATAAACAAAGCATTTTCATATCGTTTATCAGTAAATGACTCAATAATTTTAGCCTTACGCATATTTATATCAGTTAACAAATTAAATTCTAAGCTAGAAGCAATTTCAAACCATTCTAATGAATCATATGCTGCATCTGCAAGTATTAAAAATGGATTATAAATTTTAGCTTCATATAGTAAATCTGAGACTTGATTATCATAAACATTAGCTGTTGTTAAATAAAAAACTAGAGGAATTATAATATCACTAACTGCTGCAATACAGTGTAATTTATAACCTTTATAATATCCAAGGCGGGTACCCTTACCGGATTTAGCTTCGCTATCGTATTTTGAACTTCTTAAAGCAGTTCCATCTATTGCACACAGTCTAGTTTCAGGATTGATAAGTTCAACAAGCATAGCATAAATACCATAATATATATGTTTCTCTAAAATTTTAGTTCTTAATGAGAATGTAGAATAATCTGGTACTTGATTGAGTTGAATTATAGACTGAAACACATAGTCTTGCTTTATACGATATTCAAGCTCTCTTAAACTGAAAATACTACTTTTAACGCCATATAATATACATGCAACTATTTGTTCATCTGAATACTTACGTGGTCGCCCTTTAGTACTTTTAATATTCGAATTTAATTTAGCAAATGCAATTTTAACAGCTTCAAAAATTTTATAATGGTCATTTTCACTTTTAATATTTGATGATATAATCATATTTGAGTCATTCCTTATGTGATATATTTAGGTTTTTCGCGAAATTATTATATCACAAAGGGATGACTTATTTATTTTTTACAAATTCTGTTTATTCAACAACCTA
>NZ_JAKGTE010000088.1:0-1089 GCF_022324665.1 Clostridium sp. YIM B02500
GCGTTTCATGATGTTAGAAGATACCATACACATTTAATTAGTTACAGCATAAATCAATTTATACCCTTAATTATTACATTGTTTATATTTTAAATTCGGGGGAGTAATTTTAAGTAATATCTTGTTGCTGCTAATTCTATTGTTAATAAATTGATATTAGATGTAGAAATTGAGTGTGAAAGTTAATAATAGATGATTTAGCTAGTAACATAATTAATTCATATATAGTCAAAAAGTTCTGTTAGATACTGTTCTTGATGAATATTCTTTGATGTTAGGTGTTAGCTATTCTAGATGAGTTTCTTAGATGTGGATGCCTGTCTTGATGAAGTTATCTATGATGTTAATATAATACTTGATGTTGATTCTTAGATGTTAGTGCGATTTCAAGATGCTGATTCTTTGTTGTTGCACTATCTTGGTGACGTTTCTAGTTGTTTATAGTTATCGCATCTCTTGATGTAAAATCTAAGATGTTTATGCATTTCTAGATGTTAATTCTTCACTGCTTAAGAATTATCTTGATGGTAAATCTAGTTGTGCCATGCATTTTCTCATGATGAATCTAAGGTGTTAATTCATTGATGTGTGCTGTTTCTTGTTGCTTCATTATCTTGATGGTGAATTTCGTTGTCTAATGCACTTTTTCAAATGATTATTCTAATTGTTACGGCAATAACTAGATGGATTTTCTTAGATGTTCACTTTTCTAGATGTTTATACTTATCTTGATGTTTTCTAAACAGAACTTTTAAACGCTTTATTTTTTAGTAGATTGTTTAAAATTTCTTAGTTGATGGTTATTGTTGTTGATTTGAATAATTTGTAGCGAATATTTTGTAACAGGGCTACTAAGAATTTTTATAACAAGAAGTGATTTCAATCGAACTAATTTTCAGCGTTTGATGACAAAAGTGTATGTCCAAACTTAAATAATGGCGATAAAATTTAAGTCATGGGTACATTTAATGTTTTTTGATTCAAACTTCCATTTTGGTCAATTTGCTTTTTTTATAACATAGTTGAATATCAATAAAAGATTAGCAAGTTAGTTCAAAATGGCTATGTATTGTTTTTTGAAATACATAG
>NZ_JAKGTE010000009.1:0-199346 GCF_022324665.1 Clostridium sp. YIM B02500
ACATGGTTAAATCATTAGTTTATGCTAGAAATTACTATTCATAAGTTTAATTCTTGAATTGGATATCTATATAGATAAGCCAATTATAAGTTAGATTTATACTATGAAATATATCTCAACTAGAAACTGGAACAAAAGTATGTCATTCATTTCGGCGAGTTATATGCATAAGTTCAGGTTTTAGTTGGGTTATCTATAATTGAAATTTATAAATATTGACTTGAAAAATTTTAGTTGATACTATTAAATTGAGAATTGTTATTAAAGGAGAGGGATTATGGAAAAATATACACTAAAAATTATTGATATAATTGATGAAACAGATAATACAAAAACATATTTTTTTGAAAAACCAGAAAATTTAATATGGGAACCTGGCTCACATGCCCATATTGGGCACATTGGGTTTGATATTGGTGATCAGCCTAGGAAAGAATGGGTAAGACACATGTCTATTGCAACTTTACCAGAGGAAAATAAAATTGCCATAACAACAAGGGTACCAGGGAGCAAATCGGAATTCAAGAATAAGCTATCAGAATTAAAAATTGGTGATGAAGCTGTATTTTTTAAGATAGGTTCAAGAATGGGGTTAAGACGTATAAATAAACCTATAATCTTAATATCAATGGGAGTTGGAATAGCTACTATGAGACCTCTTATTTTATCATTTATTAATGATAAAACTAATATCTCATACTTATCAAATATAAATATAGACTCATCAGATAAATTTGTATTTAGAAATCAACTGGATAAATTAGCAGATGAAAATTATAAGAATTATTGGATAAATTCTAGGAAAGAATTTTATGAAATACTTAGCCAATCAATGAAATCAGAGGATGCTATGTATTATGTAGTTGGAAGTGACGCATTTATAAAGGATATTATTCAAAGATTAAGAGCAAATAACGTTAAAATTGATGATATTGTTATAGATAGAAAAGATGAGAGAAAACAAAAGTTTTTAGAAGACTAAATATGATTAAAAGGGTTCCTTCTCTCATTTTTATTGAGAGAAGGAATAATATTTGATTTATTAGTAGATTCCAGGGATTTTAGGAAGACCTAAGAATCCTCTTTCTAAGTCCTTATCGGTTGGAATGTAATCTTGCATTGAATCATTTAGATAAGACTCATAAGACTAAATTATACTTTTAGAATGAGTCGGTCTAAAATATACAAAATTATATTTACATTAAATTCCAAAAGTGATATAATTATGCTTGTGTTGTGATAGATAAAATAAAAATTCTTTGGGTTATTTTTAAACTCACTTGAATGATCTTTTATATAAATCATTCATGAATTTATTCGAATTATAATTATTTAAAGAATAAAAAAGGACGTTCAATTATAATAACTTACCATCTCGCGTAATTGGTACTTACGTTTTTTAAGCAATATAATTATACTAGTCCTAAAAATATAAATAATGTTTCAAGTATATATTTTTGCTATCGTTATTTGAAAAGTTTTAAAATTATAGAGATTAGATTGAGTAGCTCACTAAGAAAAAGAAATATATTTTTCATTAAATCCTTATCGAAACGCCTTTTTACATGTGCACGTTTCATATGCTACGCCTCCATAATATATCGATTTGAGATGGCATAATAATTATAACATTAATTGGTAAAAAATACAAATTAACATTGATGATATGTTAAGCAGTAGTAGGAGAATTTCTACTACTATTTTTGGGTTTTAAGAAAAAAATATATAATATGATAATAAATGTGATGTTTCATTGTTAAATCAAACTATGTACCTATAAAATATGTGAAATATTACTAAATATTACCGTGCTTAATTATGACAGGCATTTTTAGATATTATTTTAATTAAATTTATTATATATTGAAATTAAGTAGCGGTTCAATTTCATACATTTTTAAAAAGGAATATATATTCAAATGTAGTGTTTCTATTGAATAATTTTCGTTGATTATTTTAATAAAGTATATTGAAATAAATGAAATTTTTATTAGCTCGAATAAAATATAAGGTCTTAATTAAAATAAGGTATAACAATTTTTAGTTGATTGACGATTAATTAACGATTATGATATTATATGCATATACATATAATATCTGTTTTAATAAATTTATTTTTATTGAATAAAAAATTTTAACAAAATATATGTATATGCATATAATTAGAATGGAGTTGATTAATTATGAAATCATTATTCGATCAAACGCAAATTGGTCCACTTAAATTAAAGAACAGATTTATAAGGTCTGCAACATATGAAGGAATGGCAGATGAAAAAGGAAATATAAATGATGAACTATTTAAAGTTTATGAAGATTTAGCTAAAGGAGGTGTAGGAACTATAATTACGGGAATAACATCTGTGACTGATTTAGAGGAATTTATTCCAGGCCAAATGGGAATTTATAATGATTCATATATTGATAATCATAAAAAAATTATTGAAGTAACTCATAAACACAATACCAATATAATATTGCAACTTGGAGCAGCAGGAACACAAACTATTAGAAATGAAGAAAAGGCAATTTTAGGTCCAAGTAATATAACAGATTTGGGATATAAAAATACTCCTAAAGAAATGACTTTGGAAGAAATTGTTTCAATTCAGATAGATTTTGCAAATGCAGCGCTTAGAGCAAAAAAAGCAGGGTATGAGGGCATTCAGATACATGCAGCTCATGGATATTTACTTAGTAAGTTCTTAACACCTTATTATAATAGAAGAACAGATGAGTATGGTGGTAGTATTGATAATAGATCCAGAATGCTTATAGAAACGTATAAAAAAATACGTGATAAAGTAGGAAAAGATTATCCAGTTTTAGTTAAAATAAATTGCGAAGATTTTATGGATCAAGGCATGACTTTTGAAGAATGTAAATATGTATGCAAAAAACTTGAAAAGCTTGGCATAGATGCTGTTGAAATTAGTGGGGGGAGTTTATCTTCACGCCCAAATGAGAGTTATTCAAGAAAAATAGTGAAAGGACAAGCTCCTTACTATACGTTTTATGCTGAAAGGATAAAGGAAGAAGTTAATATTCCAGTCATTTCTGTAGGCGGAATACGTGACATTTCAGCTCTAACAAAAATTCTTAATGAAAGCTCCATTGATTATTTTGCATTGTCCAGACCATTAGTATGTGAAAGTGATCTTATTAATCGTTGGAGCGAAGGTAATACTGAGCCATCGAAATGTATATCATGCGGTAAGTGTTCAGGATTTGGCAAAACAATCTGTGTTTTTAATAGGAAATAATATCTTAAACTTAAAAATTAATGATATCATGAGATAAAAATAATATATTCTTAAATAAAGCTGGTTTTTCTGAAATCTGCTTGTGAGTATATTGACAATAAGAATTGCTATAGATTACTATATGTATATTCAGAGGTTTTGACGGAGGTAATTTATTTATGTCTAATTTAGATGATTTAAAGAAAATTGGAAGTTGTGTTTGTAGAAATTTGCGCATGACAACAAGGGTCACTACTCAGTATTTTGATCAAGTTTTTCAAGCGGTTGGATTAACAGCGCCACAGTTTTCATTATTAGCAGATATAGCATCTCGTGAAAATGTTGCTGTAAGTGAGTTGGCAGAGGCTTTGCTAATGGATCAGACAACAGTAACTCGCAATATTGAAATTTTAAGAAAAAAGGGATATGTAGATGTGCGAACAGATGATAATGATTCAAGAAGAAAGTGCATTTCAATAAGTGATGTCGGAATTAAGAAGCTCGATGAGGCAATTCCTGTATGGAATAAAGTACAATCACCAATAGAGAAGGAGATAGGCGCTGAGAAATTTGAAGAATTCTTAAAAACGTTAGCGCAAATACAAAATTTTATTAATAACTCTTCCAAATAAAGTACCTAAGTAATGATTTAATTCATATTTATGACTTAGTTGTAGCCATATATTATTTTACGTCTTATCATTTATAGAAATAGTTTGTTTAATGATAAAAAAGTCCTTAATTTAAATTCATATGCATGTTAATTAATGCGAAATTAATAGCTTTATAGATATAGTTGAAAACAAGTAATAGTAACCTAAATCTATTATTGATAAACTATATTATTTTAAAATATATGTATATACATGTTAAAGTTGAAATTTAAATTAAGGATAGTATTTTGAATGCATGTTAATGAGGGCATTGAGAAAGTAAGAGAAATGGCGGAGTTGGCAGTTAAAAAACTTAATATTTGAAAAATTAAAGAGTAACAGTAAGAGCGTAAATTAATGTACTTTTATTAAGCTGGATTATTCCTATAAATAATGTCTATTTTATAGCTTCTGTATAATATATAAATATAACATATCCGAAAGAATATACTTAGCAAAGTTCTTGTATTTCATTGAGTGTATTAGAAACTCTTAAAATTATAATAAAGTATATTTATAACAGAATTAATGAAAAGGGATGATTTTAATAATGGAAATATACAATAAAAATGTATATAAGAATAGGTGGATAATATTGGCTGTTGTGGTTTTGCTTCCGTTTATGGGCACCCTTGATAGTACAATAGTTAATGTAGCACTTACTGTTATGGTGAATATATTTTCAGTAACGATGTCTTCTATTCAGTTAATCGTAATCTGCTATCTTATAACAATAGTTAGTACAATATTACTGTTTGGAAGGCTCGGTGACATAAAAGGAAAATCTATAGTATTTAATTTAGGTTTATTGGTGTTTACCATAGGTTCTTTATTTTGTGCGCTATCAAAAAATTTTACGTACCTATTATTTTTTAGAATAGTTCAGGCGATAGGAGCATCTGCGGCTATGGCAAACAACCAAGGGATAATAACGCAAGTATTTCCAGCTAATGAAAGGGGTAGAGCTCTTGGAATATCGGGAACATTTCTGGCTCTTGGCACAATGATTGGACCGCCATTAGGAGGTCTTATAATTTCTTACTTAAGTTGGCATTATATATTTCTAATAAATATTCCAGTAGGAATAATTGGAACAGCAATTGGTTTTAAAGTATTGCCTCGTAAGTCAAATGAAAAGAAAGAAGACATTGATTTTATTGGTGCAATAATTTTTGGTATAAGTGTCGTATTATTATTTTATTCTCTTATAAATGGACAAACTGTTGGTTACGATAATAACATGATTAGAATTAGTTTTATTGCAGCTATAATTCTATTTATAATATTCATACGAATAGAAGGAAAGTTAAAATATCCACTTCTAGATTTATCATTATTTAGAAATTCACTTTTTACGGTTGGAATATTATGCACATTCATATGTTATGCATCAATTAACAGTAATAATATTGTACAGCCTTTTTACCTCGAAAATGTTTTGAAAATGACTCCAAGTTTTGCGGGAATGATAATGATGATCTCTCCTGTATTAATAACAGTTATTTCTCCTTTTAGTGGTTATCTATCAGATAAAATAGGGTCAGAATTTCTAACATTTTTAGGATTGATACTCATAGGAATTGGAATGGGTTTAATGGCGACTTTAAATGAAAACTCTAATATATATCAATTAATTGTATATATAGTCTTTATTGCTATTGGAAATGGATTGTTTTTACCTCCTAATAATTCCTTAGTTATGTCTTCAGCATCTAGTGATAAGTTGGGGATTGCAGGAAGTATAAACGCTTTTGTAAGAAATTTGGGACAATCATCCGGTGTTGCTATGGCGACAATGCTTTTATATTCATTTATGAGTATGAAAATGGGAGAGAAAGTACTTGGATATATAGAGGGTAGAGATGATGTCTTTATGTATGGAATGAGGTATGTATATGTTTGTTCGGCCATTATCTGTTTTATTGGAGTAATAGTGACTTATATAAGATTAAGAAAGAAAAAGTTAAACAGAAAAATATGATTTCTTAAGTGCTGATTGGTATGCTCGATAAAGATAAGTTTTTTAAGTCTGATTATTACAAAAAAAGTAAAAAACAAAACTTTATATTTATGAATTGTATTGGTATATAGATACCATACCAGAAAGTAAAAACATTTTTATGCAGCAGGAATTGAAAATGAGCTGTTAAAAGCTCTTAATTGTAGGTTGTTCCGTCAACGCTTGTCACAATGAAATTGGGAGCAAGCATTAATGGTGCAACCTGCAATTTAGAACTCTCAGCGAAATTTTCATAGTCCTGTGAAATAACAATGTTTTTACTTTCGGAGATTATTGCATAAGCATAAGTTGTATATTGTTTATCTATATAGATAACGCAATCATAAACTATACTTAGACTATGAAATAGCTTCCAACTAGAAATGAGTAATATACTTTTGTGGAATGTTTCATTGGTAATTTTGATGGATGTGATTCTTTGGCTATAAGTTGTTCCAAATGTGCTAGTTCAAAGCCTGCTCTTCGAGGCTAGCACTTTGAGTGCAACTTTATAGCCTTAGAATCACCCATCATAATTACCTAGAAACTGGAACAAAAGTATATTACTCATTTCGGTGAGGTATGCGTATAAGTATAGATTATAGTTGGCTTATCTATATATTACTGAGATTTAAGAGTTGTAATTACCAATGTAATTTATTTAACTATATAACCTCGAACTCTTTGTACTCCGTAGCTATTCACCCTTCGAAAGTAGTCATGATCGTTCTCACCAGGTTCTCGTTGTACAAATACATCTAATCTATTATCTACTCCAAAATACTTATCTGAACCTTTATCATTAACAGTAACTTGTCCATAACCATCCAAATATATTTGGGTATTCAGAGGTATTACGTTATTTGCAACGCCACCTGGAGTTAATGGCTTATTTTGACAGGTCACTGGACCAGCACTACTATTTTCCGAATCAAGAGATGTATAAAAAGTTAATATAAAGTCTTTCCATTCAGGTGTAACACTCTTTTCTTGTTCTTTTTCTTCGGCTTCCTTCTTTTTGGTCAATTCTCTTTGCTCAATTTTTTCATTATTTATTTCATCTATAGGATTTTCTTTAAATTCTATTTTTTCTTTATGTGTTATTTCTATATTATTATCTTCTACAACATCTGTTGCTAAAGCGTTAAATGGTGTTATTGTGCTTACATCATATGTATCAAGTATTAAAATGATGCTTAATAAGCACACTAGCCTCTTTACTCTTAGCATTTGTCCACTCCCCTTTGTTGGTGCTTTTTAATGAGACATAATAGGCTCTAATAAATTATAACACAAATGTAAAATATTTACAAAAAAGCAAAGGGCATTTATAGATATGTACATGTGAGATAACTTATTGAGAGTAAAAGAAAAACAATCAAAATATTAATTGTGGTCTTTAGAAGAAATGACAAAAATGCAATATTCCAGCCAGCAATATATGAATTTTAAGAGAAAGTAAGCAATTATATAATAAGTAATCTAATAAATAACAGTAAAGAAAAATTGTGAATTAATAATTTATAGATAAATTAATTGATGTGTTTGTAATATTTAACAAATATATGCAATGATGTTTAATATGGTATTAAAATATGGTAATATAGATATGTAATTATGTATAAACCTTTATAGCAATAATATGGAACTAAAAAATGCAGTCATTAGTTTGGCTGTATTTTTTATGCAAATTAATAGTGGTATAATAATTATGGTTAGTCGTTTTAATATAAAAAGGTATTAATCAGAATAAACTTAAGAAAAGCTAGGAGTTTTTATTTATGCATGACAATTTATTATTAATAGACGGTTCGTCTCTTTTATCTTGCTGTTTTTTTGGTAATCTTCCAAGAGAATATAGATTTGCTAAAACTGATGAAGAGAAGGATAAATATATTGAAAAATTACGTCAATCACCTAAAGGCGAGTTTACTAATGGGGTCTTTACAATGATGGCATCAATGCTTAAAATGATTAGGAATCAAAATCCCACTCATATTGCTGTGGCTTGGGATTTAACTAAAAAATTTACCTTTAGAAAAAAATTATATTCAGAGTATAAAGGTACTAGAAAGGATATGAGAAGTGAGCTGGGTAGCCAGTTTGCATTAGCTCAAAAAGTTCTAAAAGAAATGAATGTTCCAGAGTTTGTGTTTAAAGAGTATGAAGCGGATGATATAATAGGTACCTTGGCAAAGAAATTTGGAAGATCTATGAGAGTTAGCATTTGGACTAAAGATCAAGATTGTCTTCAACTTGTTGATGATAATGTAAGGGTATGGCTTATAACTTCAAAGTGTACCGATATGTACGAAAGTCTTGGAATAAATATTAAAGAACTTAATATACCTAGCGGAGTTTTTGAATTTACTACACAGTATGTAAATCATTTTTATGGTGTAGATCCTATCCAAATTATTGATAGAAAAGCTATAGAAGGCGATGCTTCTGACAATATTCCGGGAATAAATGGAGTTGGAGAAAAGTCTGTTATACCATTACTTCAAGAATTTGAAACAGTGGAAGGTATATATGATTTTATAGAAAATTCACCTGAAAAAGAAGTAAAAAAAATGTTCAAAGATCTTGGCATATTACGTTCCCCGTTATCAAAGTTAGTTGAGGAATCAAATGAAAAAATAGTCGGGAAAAAAGCAGCTTTGCTTTGCAAACAATTGGCCACTATAAAGTGTGATATAGAAGAACTTAATAATATAACAATAGATCAATTGAAACTTCAAATAGATGAAGAGGGAATGAAAAACATATTTACTGAACTTGGATTTACAAATTTGCTAAATTAATGGGTAATATGTTTCTAGTGATTAAATATAGGAGCGACATACTTTAATACATATGTAATTCAAAAGCTAGCAATAGACAGGTTAATAAATATTAAAATAAATGTAAAATATAACATTTATACATAAGTGATATATATTTAGGAGGAATAAGTTATGAAATTTTGTTGGAGTACTTTAAAAGTTAAAAATCTAGAAGAATCATTGAAGTTTTATCATGAGATTGTTGGTCTTAAGACTAATAAAAGATTTAATGCAGGACCTGGAAGGGAAATTGCATTTTTAGGAGATGGAGAAACTAAAATAGAACTAATATGTGATGAGGAAGTAAAAGAAGTAAGTTATGGCGAGCATATTTCTCTTGGATTTGAAGTTGACTGCATAGATGAGAAAATAAACTTTATTAAGGAAAAAGGAATAGAAATTCATAGTGGACCATTTCAACCAAATCCTAATACTAAGTTTTTTTATGTTTTAGATCCTAATGGATTGAAGATTCAATTTGTAGAAAATAAATAATCACAAAGCTGTTGGAATTCTAGATAGATATTTAATAAAGCTGAAAATCCTTCAAATCTGAGGATTTTCAGCTTTTTAAACAATAGTTTAATTAACAGAAAATTTTCGTTTTAATATTTTACCATTTTCCTTTGCTCATATGCGCTGCTAATTCTGCTTTTGATATTTGCTTAATAGTCCAAGCACTATTTTTAGCTTTTTCAAAAGCTGTTACACATGTAGGATCTAAATTTAAGTCTATTCCTTCTCTAGAAAGTTTGAAAATTTTATCAGCTAAGTTAATGATCTCTAAATGAATATCATTAGTTCTATCAGAGTGATAGATTTTATCAGCCTCTTCGCTAGTTAATTCGACAAATTTTTCTTTAGGAACTCCACATTTTGGACACTTCTCTGGAGCTTCTACTCCTTCGCATATAAATCCGCACACACTACATTTAAATAATTTCTTCATAATTATTCCTCCCTTTAATCATACCATTAGATTATTAAAACATATACTAAGTAAATGTTCTCAATGTTATTAATTTGACATAATTGGTTAAAATCCTCCTAAAATTGAAAAAAAAACTTAAAAATATTTTTCTTTAAAATATAGATTGACGTACATAATTTGAGTATGTAAAATTAGGATAAATAAAGAATGTAATCCATAATAGTAAGGAAATGAGGTGTTTGAATGAAGGAGGATTTATTATATTCTGAAAATAAAAAAGATAATAGAATATAAGTATTAGATATATTTACAAAAAACACTATTAAATTTAAGAATTTAATTAAATATAAATTTAAAAAATCTAGAAAAGCAGAGAAGCTAACATTAGAATCTGCAAAAAAACAGTTTGAAGAGCTTAAAGCTAAGAAAGAAGAATTGGAAAAGTATGAAAATGAATTTCTTAAGTATGATGATCAATTAAAAGAAATGGATTATTGTCTAATAAAATCTAATGATTTAAACTCTGTAATCAGCTGTAAAAAAGAAAGTTTATCTCGAAGATTTTTTAAATATGAGAATGTGAATATTGATGGTAAAGCAATAAATGCATTAATGTTTTTTGGGAAAGAAAGTATTATTCAGATAGAAGAAACTATAGGCCAGTTAAATAAGGATGAAATCTCAATAGAAAAAACATATAAGTTAAGTAAATTTAGGATTAAGAATATATGTGATTTATATATAAGCTATGAAGAAAATAAATATGTAATAAAAAATATAGAACCTTTAGATAAAGAAATATATGGAACATTGAATGAAATCACAAGCAAATATGAAGAGTATCACTTACAAAATAAAGAGATAAGAGATAAATTTATTAAAGCTTTTTCTGATGCCAAGTATGAACTTAATATTGCGAGCCCATGGATGAATAATTATGTGGTTAACAATAATTTGATAAATATGATGGAAAATTTACTTTCAAGAGGAGGATCTATCAAAATCATATATGGTATAGAAGAAAATAGCTCTATTTATCACATTAAAAAGGATAGTAATAATAGAAGTAAGAATAGAAATAGCGATATGATAGCTGAAAGGCTAAAAGATAAATTTAAATATTATGGAGGGGATTTTAAAATAAAAAAGGTGAATTCCCATAATAAGCTTTTAATCTGCGATGAGCAATATTATATGGAGACAAGTTTTAATTTATTATCTTTCTCTGGAGAATATGACGAAAATTCTAAGGATATTAGAGATGAGGGGGCAACTTATAGCACTAATATAGAGGTTATAAAAGATTTGAGAAATAGATACTTCGATTTTTAATAGACAATATGCGAACGACTAAATACCAATCTGTGTTTAGGTAAATCATTAAAGATTGAAACGGGATGTGTTGAAATTAGAAAATAAACATATCTCGTTTTGTTTTTTTATAAAGAATTTGTTGATACTTAGAATTAAATGCTATCTATTTCGTCAAAAAAATACATAAACTTTTAAGAATATTTATTTAAAGAATGGAAATAAATTAATAAAATAAACTTTTATAATGAAAAACAGTGAAATATTAAAAATATTGTATAAATATTAGCGCGATGATATAATAAGATTCAAAGAATAATTTATATAAGTTTACATTTATTTCTATTAACATTCTACATATTTATATAAGAAATTGGGGTGGTGATATTTATAATTAACAGAATTGGAAATACAGTGATAGGAAGAAAAGGTTCATTAAGACTTTTAATAAGTGTATTGTTTATTACACTTATGGCTACAACTGTTGGCATTATAACCTATATTATATTTAATAATTGGAAAAGTTCGGTGAATAATACTATCATAAAAATTGAAGACGATTCCAATCAGGATGTTTTTAGTGAAATACAATCGCTATTTAGCATACCTCTATATAACAATGAAGTTAACCATACTCTGATTGAAAACAAAGTTATAGATATGCATAACAAAGATCAGAGAGATGCTTTTTTTGCAGGAATAGTTAAATATAGTAGTGATGAGATTTACAGTTTTAGTTTTGGTACAGAAGATGGTGAATACTATGGTGCTAGAAAAAATGGAAATGACGATATAGAAATATATAGAAGTACACCTGAAACCAAAGGTCATTCTTTATATTATAATGTAGATGAAAATTTAAAGCAGGGAAAATTTGTTAATGATTATGGCGATTTCGATCCTAGAACAAGAGATTGGTATATAAGTGCTAAAGAAAATGGAAAGCCGGTATTTTCTTCCGTTTATAAACATTTTACAAAAGATGATTTGGCTTTGTCAGCGGCATATCCTATTTATAATAAAGATGGGAGTATTCAAGGGGTAATGGGAACTCATATAGTTCTTTCTACTCTTAATGAATCCTTGGAAAAAATCGCCAATGAGAATTCGGCTTCAATATATATAGTTGAAAAGAATTCTGGATTTCTAGTTGCGAATTCGTTAAACAAAACTAATTTTGAAATACTTTCTGATGGAAATATTAATAGAACTTTAGTTAAGAATATTACGGATAAATCAATTAATGATGCATATGAAAACTATATAAATACTTCTAATACAAGTTTTATTTCGGAAGTTAATAATGAGAACTACCATACTAAAATATTTGAGTATAATAAAGATGGTCTGGACTGGCTTATAATAACATCTGTTCCAGAAACTATTTTTACAAAAGAAATAAGGAATAATATTAATATAGCTATAGAACTTACTGTGATTGCTCTTATTATAGCTGTTATTATTCATATGAAGAGTACTAAAATTATATTGAAACCAATAAATCATTTGATAGAGATATCTGATAAATTCTCTAAGGGGAATTTATCAGATAGGGCCAAGATTTTTAGAAATGATGAAATAGGAAGTTTGTCTAAGGCTTTTAATAGCATGGCGGAAGAACTGTGTTCGTTTATAAATAACCTTGAAGAAAAAGTTAAAGAAAGAACAAATGAACTGATTATTGCAAAAGAAGCAGCTGAAGATGCTAATATGGCAAAAAGTCAATTTTTAGCCAATATGAGTCATGAAATAAGAACTCCTCTTAATGGAATTGTTGGATTTTTGAGTATCTTGGAAAAAACTGACCTAGATAGTACCCAGCAAGATTATGTTGAGACAATCCAAACTTCTTCAGAGACATTACTTGTAGTTATAAATGATATACTTGATATTTCTAAAATTGAAGCTGGGAGAATGGAAATAGAGAAAGTTGCTTTTGATATCCGTTCTGTAATTGAAAGCACTATATTTCTTTATGATGCAAAAGCAAGAGAGAAAGGGCTTGAACTTAATATGCTTATAAATTCAGCCATACCAAGTTGTTTGGTAGGAGATCCTACTAAAATTAGACAAATTATAAGCAATTTAGTTAGCAATGCAGTCAAATTTACACACAATGGAGAAGTATTTATTAAAGTTTCCGTTATAAAAGAAACGAACACTGAAGTACAGCTTTATTTTGAAATAAGAGATTCAGGGATAGGCATGAATAAGGAAGAGATAGGTAAGCTTTTCAAACCATTTAGTCAGGCTGATTCTTCATCAACTAGAAAATATGGAGGGACTGGGTTAGGCCTTGCGATATGCAAAAAAATAGTTGAGATGATGGGTGGTACTATAAGCGTGAAAAGTGTAAAAAATAAAGGGACGACCTTTTATTTTGATTTATTACTAGATAAATCAGAACAATCAGTAATTCAAATGCCTCCTGATTACTCTATATTTAAAGGTAAACGAATATTAGTTATTGATGATTATGAGATGAATCGTTATATAGCAAAAGTTTATCTTGAAGAGGTTGGGTGTATGATTGATGAGGCGGAAAGTTTAGAGTCGGCATTAAGTATGCTTATAAATAATCGGAAGGCATACAACACTATTTTGATTGATTACCAAATGAAGGAGATAACTGGTTTTGAGCTTGTTGAAATAATGAAGGAAAGAGGCTTAATAAATGACATTCCTTTGATACTATTGACTTCAGTTACCGCAAATTCTGAAGCAAGGATAGCAAAGGAAAATAAATTTTCTGGATATATTTCAAAACCTTATAAAAGAGGTGATTTGCTCGATTGTGTTGCAATGGTGATTAAAGGAGATGGCTCTAAAATATATAATAATGATGTTTTTATAACAAAGCAAAATGTTGAAGAAGCTAAATATAATAAAAAGATAAAAATACTTTTAGTAGAAGACAATGATATAAACATAAAATTTTTTGTTAATAGTTTAAAATTAAATGGTTTGACTTGTGATATTGCTATTGATGGGGCAAAAGCGTTAAAAGCATGTGAGAACAAGGAATACGATATAATTTTTATGGATTGTCAGATGCCAGTTATGGATGGCTATGAAGCAACAAGAAAAATTCTTTCGTTAAGAAGTTATAAAAATGTTCCTGTAATAGCTATGACTGCTTATTCTATGAAAGATGACGAAATTAAGTGTTTGGAAGCAGGAATGATCGATTATTTAAGCAAACCTTTTACTGTTGATCAAGTCATGGAAATGTTGGAAAAGTATGTGAAAAATATTCGTAATGATGATATGAATATTTTAAGTGATTTAAATGACCATGGTTTTGAGATGAATCAAAGTGATTATTTTACTGAAATAGTAAAAAGTCTTATAGAGGAATCGGGATTTGATGAACATTTTTGCACAGAATTACTTGAAGAATTTTGTGAGCAATCAAAGAAAATTCTGAGTCGAATTAAAGAATGTATAGATCAAAATGATTTAAATGAATCATGTATACTTCTACATAAGCTAAAAGGGTCAGCAGGTACTGTAAGAGTCAATGATATAGCTGAATTTGCGTTACAAGCAGAAAATGCTGCAAAAAATGATGATAAAGATTTATTAATGAAAGCAGTCTATAGCATGGAAAAAACGCTAAAAAAACTTGTAATGGACAATGAATGAAAACTAGATAAAAACGGTAATGGAAGAACTTAAGAAACTATTAGTAACTTGGGTTGTGATCAGTTGATGCTTTTATTAAGAGATGCAATAATTGAATGTAATGGCGTTTGTGAAGAATATTTTAGATGAAATTGATTTTTTGAACAATTTAGCTATATGTAATTTGGATTAATTACATATAGCTATTTTTTTGCAAATGTACATGCACTTTTCAATTAGGGCATTAACTTAGTTTTAATAAGAACTCATAAATTTTGAAACTAATCCCCAAAAAGCTAATTGAATTAAAAAATGAACTAATTGTAAAAAATATATTGCAAGTGCTCTGTAATAATAGTAGTATTAAATAAAGGTATTGTATATAAAAAAAGTATTAAGAGGTCTAATGTGGAAAAAGAATTATATACCTGGAATTAAATAATCTATCTATCAATTAGGAAAAATTAAACATTAAAATTTGAAAAAATATAAAAGTATTTAATGTTATTATAGGGTGGGGGAATGAGAAGAATGTGTAATGAGTGTTATTTAAGAAGTAGTGTGGAAAAATGGAGACAAAGATTAGATAGTATGATTATTAAAAAGAAAGGTAATTTTTTGGATGATGAGATAATTGCTTTGAATCAATATGTTGGTGATTTGATTGCTGAGTGCATAGATTGTAATGCTTTTAAGTTTTATAAAGCTGGCAGAAGAAATACTGTTGTAGGTAATAAGCAACGAGATGTGTATTATTATGGGGACTACAATTTGTTTATTAATTTGTATAATTATATAGAAGAAGGTATAAGAAATAGTGAAAAAGTTCATATTTCTATTCAGAAAAATCTCTACAAGAAATTAAAAAATTTACTTATAATTAATGGAATTTCTATTGAAAAGGTGCAATTTATATGTATAGAAGACATGAAAAAAATTATTCGTAATAAGAGTAATTCAATTAGTTTTAGTGAAGAAATAAAAATGAGTGAAAATAAGGGATATAATAAAAATAGATGGATAATTCAATCTTCTTTGCAAAAATATTTTTTACAGCAGGAAGATTATTGGAATCGATATAATGAAAAGTTTAATTCAAGTATTCTTTGCGTACATGATGCTTCTCTATATATACATAAAAATGTGCATTTAGAATTAGGACGTGAATTGTTAAATAAATATCAATATCATTCTAAAAAAGATAATTATCAAGTTGGGATTTGAAATTTATATTTTTAGAGCGTTTAACATAGTACAAAAAAAGTAGGCAGTTAATTCTAACTGTCTACTTTTTGTGCATAGAAGTATAAAAATATACGTTTGATTAATATTTTACGGATGGAAGGATAGCGGTGAGAATCTCTTTTAGTACATATAAATCCTTCTCATGAGCATGATTTATTATATCTATCAAGTCATCTTTATTAACATTAAGGGCTCTTTCGCCATAAACTAAAAAGTCCAAAGAAATATGTAGAGTTGAAGCAATCTTAATTGTAGTTGGAAGCGACGGGTGACGTTGTCCCAATTCAATCTGGCTTAAATAAGTTGGAGATATACTAACCAATTCTGAAAACTTTTCTCTAGTTAAGCCGTTGCGTTCTCTTTCAGCCTTTATACGTTTTCCGATATCTATATAATTAATATTATTCAAGTTTATCATTCCTTTTTTTATATAACTTTATATTTTAAAGGCAAATAACAAAAAAAGCTATTTGAGTTCGTTTATGAAAATTAAAACATATAGTTTTCTCACAAAAATACTATTAAGCACACTAACTAAAATACATGTGCTTTTGAAGAAATTAAAAGAATAAAGGAATATTTAACTTGGGAAATTCTAATTGAAGCAGAAAATCTAAATGATGTTGTCCCAATTTAAGTTAGCTTAAATAAGCTGTTTCATCAACTTATTTAAAAACAATCTTTAGTTATTCCATTAAGTTTCATCTTAGTTTTTTATACGTTTTCTAATATCTGTGAAATCAATATCATTTAATTTATTTCTCTTTTTATATAACTGTACATTCTTAAGTAATACAACGAAAGTAGCTATTTGAATTAATTTATAAACTATTTGCAAAAAATGTTGCCAGAGAATTATAAAAATAGTACTATTAAGTTAGGGTATAAAATCAATAAAATGCTATTAGGAGGGTATTATGGAAGAATTGGAAGTTAAAATAGAATCTGTTAGAGAGTATCTAAACAAACTAGTTGGTGAAGGAGATATTTGTAGAAATGATGAGATAATTTGCATTAGCATTAAATTGAATCACCTTATTAATCAGTACTACATAAGCAAAAAATACTAGTTTACATAAAAAGATTTTTAGTAGAATTAAGCTTTGAACTAATTAATATTAAATTATAAATTTAATATGTTTTTATACCTTGCATTTTTATTAAACTTATTTATTAATTTTAATTTATATATTTAGATAATTCTAATCCAATATAAGGATGAATGTCAATATATGAGGGTGATTAACTTTTTATACTATGTTCTTAATATATATTTATTTTTACATATGATTATATATTAGAGGAGAATTGTTAATTTCTTAATTAAGAAATGTTAAAAGTGGGTTGGTGATTTTGGGGAAAATAATATATGGACGAAAACGGATACGTAATACTAAAAAAGAGGGGTTATGGGAGGCATAAAGATGAAAAGTACATACGCGAGAGATATTGTTCAATTACTAGAAAAAACTAACTATAATGAAGTGATGGTCATTAGAAGTAAATTATCAGATGAAGATATTGAAGTTATAAATTTTTTTGCTGATCAATATCAAAAGAATGTAATGTTTGCTTCAATGCATGAAGCTTTATTTAATGAAAATGATAATCCGTTAGTTTTAAAGTATTAGATTTATTTTGATTGAAAAAAGAATATTTATAAGAGGGTGTAAAATTATGTGGGGAATTTTAGAACAAGATAAAAAAGAGTTGAGAAAAAATTTAAATTGTAGAATTTGTCCTTCGATTTATGAGGAAATTAATGGAATAAATGAGAGTGTAGTAAAAGATATTAATCAAGTAAACATTACGGAGGAAAAAATTATATTTGATATGATGAATAGACGTAATACGCGTAAATATAATCATAAGCATGATGTCAAATTGTATTTGTTAGTTTGATTTGATAATCTTATATTAAAAATTTAAATGGGATAATTATATTCAATGTTATATGGTTATTAATATATTGAGTGTAGCATATGAAAAATGGTATTTATATATGAATAATATATTGCTTGCGGTGAAAATATAGTGTGATTGATGAAAATTATTATGTTTTTTGGAAATTAAATAAAAAGTATAGCTAGGTATAAAATATGCCTAGCTTTTATTATTACTGTGATGAATATTGATTAAACATTAAAATTGGAATATCGATTTTTGGTTATCTATTAATGAAATTTTATAAAAATGAATTTATTATGTAAAAGGATAAATCATTATAGAAAAAATCGTATTACAATTTAATTTTAATAACGACAAATAGATACAAATAATATTATAAAAACTCGGATATAAAAAGAAAAAACACAGAAAAAAGCCATTAAATGGCGAAAAAAAGAAAAAATATCATGATGTTAAAAGAAGGTTTTTGAGTGTATTTTGTAGAAAATTTTAATTATATAAAAGAAATGAATTTTTAGAGAGGTGGTTGACTATGGGATTAATCAGGCTGAGATTTAAATAGGGGTAGATTATGGGTGATGAAAGTAATTCAAAATTATAACGTAGGAAAATATGTATGAGAGGTGAAAATGGATGGATTTAATATGGGATAAAATGTGGTCGGTTGGTGTTGATAAGATAGATAGACAACACAAAGAATTGTTTAATAGAATTAATTTACTTGTATGTTCTATGAAAAGTGCAAAAGGAAAAGAGGAGATGATTACAACTTTGAATTTTCTTGAAGAGTATGTAATTAGACATTTCAACGATGAGGAGGAAATTCAAAAGAAAAATAATTATCCTAATTATGAGATTCAGCATAAGGAACATGAAATTTTCAAAAATAATTTAAAAGAATTGAGAAAAGTGTTCGAAACTACAGGCGTGTCTACGTTATTTGTAATAAGCGAACAACAGAAAATGTCATATTGGTGGCGAAAACATGTAATAGAATTGGATAAAGACATAGGCAAGTTTCTTATGGATGTTTAAATAGGTCGTTTATGTAATTTTAAAGGAATAAGCAAAATAAAATTTATAGTGGTTTACTGTGGTGAATTTTGAAGTGGGTACAATACAATGGAGGATATGAAAGGTGGAAGTATATGGTTCATTTAATTAATGATATAGAAATTAGATCTAAGCATACAAGAGAAAAATATGGCATACAAGTTGGAAAAATTAAATTTGATTTATCAAAAGAAGTAAGTCTTATAAAAAAACAATTGAATTATGGGAGCGAAGAATTTATAAATATTAGATTAAATAATGAGGAAATAATCATTCTTTATAATGCTATGAATAAAATAAGCTACGATAATGTAAAGCCGTATATTATTGATTTTTATACGCTTCTTAACAATGAATTTGTAGGACATTGTGTCTTGGATAATGCATACATAGAGTATGATAATGATATTTCGTATTCAAAGGTAACTGAATTACATTTAAAGACGGGAGTTAATTCGCAATTAATTGTTAAGAAGCTTTTAATATGATGCGAATGAAGTTATAAAGTAAAGATAAAAATATTTAGCACATGAAGTGCTGATGTTTAATCTTTATGTTAGCAGAGAAAGGTAGAGATTATGAAAGATTTCATGAAAGATTTTAAAGTATCTACATTTATATTTTTGTTTGTAATTATGCTTATAATTAATATTTTGGTTATATATATTACGAATTAATAATTTATTGAATAGACTAGTATCAAAATAGGAGCAAATTCTTATGATCAATTGTAGATTTTGTAATAAACTTACTGCTTAATAAGTTAAGGAGATTTATTGGGGCTGAGTGTGAAAAAAAGTTTAAAAGGAATTAAAGTATCAAGACACATAATAACGTTATTTGCTAAGTAATTTGGGTAGGAGCGATGAAGGATTATTAGAAATATTAAATATATTCAATGGTTAAGAACTAAAGAAGAAGTTAAGTGATGTTGATGGTGAGTGTAGAGATAGAAAAGATTTTTTGCTGTAAGATAGATTACGGAAAAGATAGTTGATAACGTCTAATTTTAATATGGATTCTATCAATATCTTTTCTAACTGCTATATAGTAAAGGCAACTATGTTTAATGGAGTGAGAGAGATGAAATATGAGGAATATTTTGAAGAAGTATGCTCAAGTGATATGAGTGATTGGTGTTATGAGGATGATATAGGAGTATATTTGTATAGAAATAATATCGATATAATTATAAAAAATGATATAAAATGGCTTGAAAATAGCGATGATACATGTTATGAAGATTGGACAAGTATTTTTCCAAATAAACATGCATATAATAAAAGGTTTATTCTTAAATATAGGGAGCAAATAATTAAGGTGGTATATGGCGTTTTTGTAGATGCGTGTACATGTTTTATTCCTTTCCCAGATAAAAAAATGAACATCACAAAGCAACAATATGAAATAGGAAAGATTATTAATAGTTTTATAACTTCAGATGAAAGATTCGAATCCTATTTGGTTAAAGCTAAGATTAATATTATATCGGAATGATTAATAAAGTTATTTTAGAAACTCATTAATTTATTTTCATTAGATTATGGAAATTATTACGCAATAATTTCGATAAATAGGTTTATATTTGGAATACAAGGTAATCCTAGCGAATTAATTAATGGTAAGATATATAAAATTTAATTTCAAAATATATTTAGAAAAAATATTTTTTCTAAAATACAAAATAAGACAAATAATATCAATGAGCTATGATAGAATTTATTTATAGTATTTTCACTAATGTTTTATCTTAATTAAAATAAAAAAATAATAAAAGAAGAATGAAAGAGTGGTGAGTGTTTTATTATGTAATAATAATTGATTATTTGTCAAAAAATGAATAGTTATATAGAAGAAAATAGATGCTTTTTATAGAAACTTATTTTTCTATATTATATAGAAAAAAGAAATGTAAACGATACTTGATTCTAAACTAACCCACCAGTATTGAAGTTTTATGACTGATTTTGATGATAAATATTAAAAAGATCTGTAAATCAGGAAGCGCATTTATTCTAAACAGAGGGCAGGTGGAATTTATGAGTAGTTGGCTTGTAAATTTAAATTCAAAATTTGCAGAAGAATTTGATATAAGATTTGATGGATTTATTATTAAAGAAGAAGAAAAAGAAGAATTTTTAATTAAAATGAATAAGATCGCACGAGAAGTTGTTGAGCTAACTGATTTAAAGATGAATGAAATAGATTTATTTGAGTGTAAAGAAATTAAGAAAAAATGTCTTTAATAAGTATTTATGCTGTAATTTAATCGTGTTTCTAATGAAATTAATAAAATGTTTATAAGGATGATGAACTTATGCCAACATTAAAGAACTATGAAATTTATTGTGAATTCACAGATAGAAAAGTAAAAGTAAAAGAAAATTATATTTTAACTTGTGGAAAGATATTTCCAATAAGATGTTGTTATGTATTAGATGATGAAAGCAATATAAAAGAAATAATACATACTTGTAAGCATCGTGATAATGGTGAGTGTGTTTTAACTTAAAAGCATTATAATAATTTTGATATTCAGGGGGATGAGATGAGATGGATTTAGAAGAAAAATACAAAGATATAATTGAAGCGTACACAAGAACAACTAAGGAAAATGATGAATTTGAGGATGGAAGTTATTCCTATAGAAAAAACAAGTTTAAGAGTAACTTTGAATACGGGGAATTTAACAAGGAGAATAGAAAGCTTAATAAGAGAAATAAAAATAAGAATTGGTCTTAAAGGGTTAATTTATCTGTCCATATTATTTGTTGTTACATATACAGTGTATTCGTGACTAAAAAATATACAGCTATAAGCAGCTCCAAGTTAGAACTTAATTTGGGGCTGCTTTACTAATATTTCAAGTGAATCAAATATTGATTTTCTAGCATTCTAATGATAAAATATATTTAATTGTATTAAAATTATAAATATATATGTTGCGATTTACAATGCACATCTTACAATTACGACTAAAATTCTTACAATATTTTTAGAATTATGATGAATAATTATTTTTGCAACGTATATTATATAAAAATGTTGATATGGGAACTTTAAGTAGTTCCTTTTTATATAATGGTTTTAAGTATTTGAAGTTGGGTATGTAACCGATCAACTGGAACTAATTAATCCTTAGTCATGATTGATTTGTTTTGTTTAAAGCTTTGAATATGAGATTATGTTTTTATTATAGTTATATAATTACAAAGAAGCGATCGTAACTATAATAATTAGATTAATATATTAAAATTTGCTTATTTATAGAAAACATATAATGAGATAGTAGTTATCTGGTTTTTGCTATGTCTTTATCATATGTTTTTATTTATGCGCATTATTATATTTATAAATTATTTAGATAAGTATAACAGTTAATATTTAGAGGGGATTATAGAAATTATGTTCATAAGGAGTAAAAGTTTTGTATATTCATATTGAAAAATAGGCATTTTAAAATAAAAATTTTAAGGGTATAGATTGAGGGGTTAAGTAAAATTGAGAAAGAAATATGTATATTTACTATTTGGGTTAATAATTTTATTAGTATTTTCTATAGGTTATTTTAAGAACAAAAGTTTCTATAATAAAGCGCCTCAAGTTGAAAATGGTTTTATTGATCTTTCAGATTGGGATTTCGATAAGGAGGGAAATGTAAAATTAGATGGATATTGGGAATTCTATCCTAATGAACTTTTATCTCCTTCAGATATTAATAATGAAGTGGAATTACATAAGGTTTACATTAACACTCCTGGTGCATGGAGAAACCAAATTCCCAATAATGTGATATCTGATAAAGGAATTGGAACTTATAGAGTAAAAATTAAGATAAATAAAAGTGTCTTAATGTATGGTATAAAGACTACACACATACGGTCAGCAAACAAAATATTTGTGAACGGAAAAGAAATTGGACAAAGAGGTGACCCAAAGCCAAGCTTTGAGGAAGGATATTTTTCAGATATTCAACGGACTGTTGCATGCTTTAAGCCAGAAGGAGATACTTTAGATATTGTTATTCAGGTAGCGAATTTAGATTATTTTAGTGGGGGTATAATCCAAAGTGTTTTCTTTGGAGATTATGAAAAGATATTAGATTACTACATTATATTTATAGTATTAGATATAGCCAATATATTAATTTTAGGGATCTTTGGGGTTTACTACATTGGAATTTATTTGAAAAATATTAAACAAAAGAAATTTTTGTATATTGGAAGCGTATGTATAATTTATGCTTTTGTTTCATCCACAGTAAACGAAAAGATATTTAATAAAATTTTTTCGTTTATATCATATTCCGAAATTTTGAAGATAAAGTTAGCATTAATAAGCCTGAGTATATATCTTGTACTCTTACTCATACGACAATATGGTAATGATTTTATTACTAGAAAAAATATAAAAATAACAAAGTATATAATTTTTGCTAGTATCTTTACAGCTTTTCTAATGCCAATGGAGTTTGTGGAATTATTGGAAAATATAACTGATACAATAAATATATTAATTTGTGTTTTTGTGGCTTTTTCAATTATGAAAGCAATTTATAACAAAAGATATGGAGAATTAGGGAAAAAAGGAACAATACTTTTGCTTTGTGGAGTTATTGCAGCTTTAACTCAATATTGCATTTTTGTACTGTACTATTCTTCAATAATGAAGAGCAACATAATTCCTTTTATTACATACTTTATTTTCTTACTGGCGGCTTTGGTTATTATTTTGAAGCAACATATAAATGCATATAATAAAATTCAGACAATAAATAGTGATTTAATATCATTAGACAAGTTGAGAAATGAATTTTTAATCAGCACTTCCCATGAGTTTAAAACTCCTTTGCATGGAATAATAAATATTGCTCAATCTATTTTAAATAAAAACGATAGAAACACAGCAAAGGTAGATGAAAATTTAGCATATATAATATCCACAACGACAAGATTATCAAGCCTTGTAAATGATATAATTGACTTTCAAAGTATACAGAATGAAGAGCTTAAGGTTAATAAAGAAGTATTTGATATTAATGGTGTTGTACAGGCAGTATTTGATATTTTGGCTTATATGAGAAAGAATGAAGAGATACAGTTAATTAATAGTGTGCCAATTGGAGAATATTATGTTTATACAGATGAAAATAGGTTTAAGCAAATTTTGTTTAATCTTATAGTTAACTCTTTGAAATATACTGAAAATGGATTTATTAAAATTAAAGCTGAAGTAGCAGAAAAGAATTATATTAATATAACAATTGAAGATACAGGTATAGGCATTGATGAAAAGTATCATGATGAAATATTTGAAAGAAACATTGATATAGATAAAGATGTTTTTAATGGAATATTTCCGTCTGGGCTTGGTCTTTCTATTTCTAAGTTGCTTGCATCTAGAATTGGCGGGGAACTGTATCTGAAGTGGTCAGAACCAGATAAAGGATCAATATTTGTTGTAAAGATACCTAAAGCAAACGAAAATAGTTATGTCATTAGACAAGAGCAGGATATTGAAAATAATATAACTACCTTAAGGAGTGATGAAAAACTTAGTGCTAATATATTGTGTGAACCAACTGAAACTAAAAACAATGGAGAAAAGCTAAAGATTTTACTTGTTGATGATGATGTATGCAATATCAAAGTTTTACAAGAAATATTTTATGACAGTAATTATGAAACTTTAGTTGCATATAACGGGGTAAATGCCTTAGAATTAGTTAAAAAACATAAAGATATATCAATTGTATTACTTGACGTAATGATGCCAGGATTATCTGGCTATGATGTGTGTAAAAGGATAAGAAAAGAGTACAAGCTATTTGAGCTTCCAATATTACTTTTAACAGTCAGAAGTACACCAGATGATATAGCGTTGGGTTTTGAAGCAGGTGCTAATGACTTTTTAACCAAACCTTTTAATTTTATGGAATTAAAAGCTAGAGTAATAACTCTTCAAAAAATGAGAATTGCAGTAAAAGAAGCTTTGAAAATGGAAACTGTATTTTTACAATCTCAGATAAGACCTCATTTTTTGTATAATTCTTTAAGTGTTATTGTTTCTCTGTGCTATAGAGATGGGAGAAAGGCAGGAGAGCTTCTTGGAGAATTAAGTAAATATTTACGTTTCGCCTTTGATATAGACCCTTACAATTCGTTTATAAGCTTGAAGGAAGAAATGTCTTTTGTCAGATCTTATGTGAAATTAGAGAAGGCTAGGTTTGGGGAAAGGCTTGAATTTGAATTTGATATTGATGAAGAGTGTTTGCAAAATACTATTCCAGCATTAGTTATACAGCCTCTAGTAGAAAATTCAATACGTCATGGCTTAGTGAAACGCATTTCTGGCGGTAGAGTAAAGATATCTATTAAAAGAAGTAATGATTATATTAAAATTGTAATACAGGATGATGGGGTAGGGATAGATGCTAAAAAGTTAAAGGGATTATTGGACGATAGTATATCGATAAATAGTGGATTAAAAAATGTTAACAAAAGACTTATAAATGAATATGGACATGGTATAATTATCGAAAGTAAGGTGGGGCAAGGAACTACTTCTACAATAAATATACCTCTAAAATTAAATATTTAAGAGCAAGGGATTGAAGTTATGATTAAGGCAATGGTTGTAGATGATGAAACTTTAACTAATGATCATATTTGCGAATTAATTAGGGATACAGGTGCTGAAGTTGAGGGATATACAAATCCTCATGAAGCTCTTGATAGCATAATGCGATTTAAACCGGATGTGTTATTTTTAGATATAGAAATGCCAGAAATTAATGGTTTGCAGTTTGCAGAAATAGTTAATTCAATAGAACATGATTGCGAGATTGTATTTATTACAGCGTATAATCAATATGCAATCAATGCATTTAGAGTTAATGCTATAGATTATTTGTTAAAGCCAATCATAGTTGAGGAACTATATAGTTCAATTGAGCGTGTGAAGAAGAGAAGATTTTTGATTTCTAGTGTTAGTCCAAATAAAGAAATAAAAATTTCTTTATTTGGAGGGGTATCTCTATATATAGGAGATGAAAAGAAGCCTATTAGATGGATGACAGCTAAAAGTGCTGAAATTTTTGCTTTCATGCTTCTAGGGAAAGACGATAAAGAAATATCTAAATGGAGATTAATGAACGAAGTATGGCCAGATAAGGATAAAGAAAAAGCGGATATTAATCTTCGAAGTACAATTAGCCGATTGAATAAAACTTTTAGGGAGAATTCTATAAAAATTTCAATCATATCTACTGGAAATGGATACAAATTACTAATAGCAGAACCAGATATAAGAATAGATGCATTTGAATTAGAAAACTTAGTATTTAGTATAACTGAAATAGATGATTCTAACTTGGAATGCTATGAAAGTATTATACTTGATTATAAATATATGCTTCTTGAAGATTTTAATAGTGATTGGTGCTATTTTGAAAGAGAAAATTATCATAGATATTTTTTAAATGGAGCACGTAAACTTGTAAAATATTATAAAGATATTAATGCTGAGCCAATTAAGATTTTAAGACTTGTTGAGCTTATTATTAAATATGAACCTTATGACGAGGAGATGAGAGAAAATGCTTTGATGTTTCATTATAAGATCAGTGGAATAAAAAAAGCAGAAAAATATTATAATGAGTATTATGAAATGATGGAAAATGATTTGCAGATGGAGCCATCAGCAGCTGTAAAAGAATTATATAAATACATTTTAGATAACTAGCTAATAATTTTTATGATAAGTACTATAAGTATTTACAAATATTGGATAATATTTGACTATTATGCATAATTTAAATAATAATTCATATTATAAAATAAAAATTAATACTCCAAGAAAGGTTAAAAATGTACACTATTTACATTTTTAACCTTTTCTTTGTGACATTTATAAAAACAATAATATCTTGCCACAAATTTGCAACAATATATTTTGTAGAATAAAGTTGTAATAATTCTTTTTATAAACAATATTTTTAAAATTAAATAACGCAGGGGGTAATTATGATGAATTTATTTTCTTCGACTTCTTCATCAAATGGTCTAGAGAGGGAGAGGCTAAAACTTATATTGGTACATGATAAAACTGATATATCTAGTGATGTTTTAGATACTATAAGAGAGGAAATACTAGAGGTAATTGATAGACATATAAAAACAGAAAATTCATGCAAAAAAATGATATTAACACAAGATACTGTAAATATAGATAATTATTCGATATTGATTGCTAGTATACCTATGAAATAATAAATAGAATATGTAATGCATGTGATAATATTACAGATATAAAAATCTTATTAAAAAGAAAATATACTGGAGTTTTTCATGCACTGCGAACAGATAGTAATTTATATGTTGCATCGTTCCTAATTCCAGTACTTGAGCAATAATTAATATTGTATAAGTGTAAGTGATTTCTATAGGCAAGTAGATAAACACTTACGCTTATTTTTTTATAGTATGTTGGAAGTGACAGCAAAGTGGTATATAATGATGAAAAAGCTTATTTAATGTTTTAAATTGAAAGGGAGGAATAAGAATGTCTTATTTATTCGTAGAGTATCCAAAATGTACAACTTGCAAACGAGCAAAAAAGTGGCTCGATGAACATCAAGTTGAATATGAGGATAGACATATAGTTGATAACAATCCGAAAATAGAAGAACTTCAACAATGGATAAAGAAAAGTGGATTGCCAATTAAAAAGTTTTTTAACACAAGTGGAACTGTATATAAAGAGATGAATTTGAGTCAAAAGCTTAAAGAACTTTCAGAAGAAGAACAAGTAAAGCTTTTATCAACAAACGGAATGTTGGTTAAGCGCCCTATTGTAGTTGGAGATGACTTTGTACTTGTTGGTTTTAGAGATGAGAGTTTATGGGAAGAGTCACTTTTGAAAGGCTAGATTAGTGATTAAGTGATAATAAGAAAGAGATATTTGAATTTAAATAAATATCTCTTTCTTTATTTTTGCGGAAATTATCAAAGATAATAACTTATAGAGAGTGAAGAGTAATTTATTATATGCTCTATGATTATGCAAGTTAATATGTAGTATGTTAAAATACATCAATAAAAATGATTAAATTTATCACTAAAATTAATATTTAAAATGTGCTATTCTATATATCATAAAGCAAAAGGCAAAATTTTCATAAAGCGCATAATAAAATTTATTGATTAATGCCAAAATAGATATAATTAATATTTTAATAGATATATGTAAGCGCATTTATAAAATTGCTATATTGGGGAGTGATAGGGATGGAAAATTTTGAAAAATATAAAAGAATATATTTTATGCCACCAAAAGTGACATACGATTGGGTGAAAAAAGATTATATAGATAAAGCGCCTAGATGGTGTAGTGTTGATTTACGTGATGGAAATCAATCATTAATTGAACCTATGAGTTTAGAAGAAAAGTTAGAATTTTTTAATATGTTAGTAAAAATAGGTTTTAAAGAAATTGAAGTAGGCTTTCCGGCTGCTTCTGAAACTGAATATCAATTTATAAGGACACTAATTGAGAAAAATATGATTCCTAATGATGTCTCAATTCAGGTTTTAACTCAAGCTAGAGAACATATCATTAGAAAGACTTTTCAAGCGGTTAAAGGGGCTCCGCATGCAGTAATTCATTTATATAACTCAACTTCAGTTGCACAAAGGGAACAGGTTTTTGGTAAATCTAAGGATGAAATTAAGCAGCTTGCTGTAAACGGGGCAGAACTTCTAAAAGAAATAGCAAAAGAAGAAAAAGGAAACTATTCATTTCAATATAGTCCAGAAAGTTTTCCGGGAACAGAAGTAGATTATGCGGTAGAAGTATGTAATGCAGTATTGGATGTTTGGAAGCCGACAAAAGAAGAGAAGGCAATTATTAATATTCCTACAACAGTTGAAAATGCAATGCCTCATGTATTTGCTTGCCAAGTTGAATATATTCACAAAAACTTAAAGTATAGGGAGGCTGTAACTTTATGCTTACATCCACATAATGATAGAGGAAGTGGAGTGAGTGATGCAGAGTTTGGTATACTTGCAGGTGCAGATAGAATAGAAGGAACTTTATTTGGTAATGGCGAGAGAACAGGAAATTTAGATATTGTTACAGTTGCTATGAATCTTTACTCTCATGGTGTAGATCCTAATTTGAATTTTAGAAATATGCCTGAAATAGTTGAAAATTATGAAAGATTAACCAATATGCAAGTGGGTATGCGCCAACCATATGCTGGTGAATTAGTGTTTACTGCCTTTTCGGGTTCTCATCAGGATGCTATTTCAAAGGGGATAAAGTGGCGTGAAAATAAAGAGTGTGAGTATTGGGAAGTTCCATATTTACCTATTGATCCAATGGATGTTGGGCGCCAATATGATTCAGATGTTATTCGCATTAATAGCCAATCAGGTAAAGGTGGAGTGGCTTATATATTACAAAAGAATTTCGGAATATCACTTCCAAAACAGATGCAGGAAGCATTTGGGTATACAGTAAAGGATGTATCAGATAAGGCTCATAGAGAATTAACACCAGAAGGAATTTATAAAATTTTAGAAGAGAAGTTTATTCGTAACTCCCATGTATTTCAAATTCCAGAATGTCATTTTATACAAGGAGAGGAGATGGCAGCCGATACTACAATTTGTCATGGGGGGAAAATACAATGTATAACAGCGCATGGAAACGGAAGATTAGATGCAGTTAGCAATGCAATTAAACAGTATTTTGATATTGATTATGACTTAGATGTGTATGAAGAACATTCATTAACAAGAGGGTCATCATCGAAAGCTGTTACTTATGTGGGAATTAAATGCCATAATAAGCTTTATTGGGGCGTAGGAATAGAAAATGATATTATTAATTCATCAATTGCAGCTTTAGCAGTAGCAGTTAATCAATTAGAAGAGATTAAGAATATGAAAAGATCAGATGGTAGAATGACAGAGGTATTAAATTATATTCAATCAAACTATAAGACGGTCACATTAGAAAAGCTTTCAGAAACTTTTTACTTATCTAAGCCTTACTTATCGAAATATATTAAAGAAAGTACAAATAGTACTTTTGTGGATATAGTAAAACAAATTAGAATGGATAAAGCTAAGAGCTTACTTAAAGGAAGTGGAATGACAGTAGAAAATATTGCAGAGCAAGTTGGTTATGAAAATGTAGAGCATTTTATTAGATTGTTTAAGAAAGCATATGGAATAACTCCGGTAGAATTTAGAAATAATATACCTAAGCGAATGGAACAATAAAATAATAAATTTGTCTTTTTGTAAAAAAGATTTAATGAAAAAATATAGACTAATATGTCATACTATGGTATATTATATACATAACAAATGATTTGAAAAAACTAAAGATTTAAATAAACTAAAGATATTTCGAAAAGAGATGACTATAGATATGGTTATCTCTTTTCTTATTTATAAAATAAGGGGCGAAATAATTATAAAACTTAGATAAATTCTTATTTTAGCACTATAAATATATTAAAAGCATTTGTCGAAAAAAACCTGATAATCAATATCAAAAAATATAGATTATTTTTTAATATTGTGTTAATATAAATGTATACAAAAGATATCCAAACCCCACTCTTAATCTCCCCTAAATTTTATATAAGATACAGCCATAATTTGGCTGTATCTTTTTGCGTATTTAGTTAAGAGATATGTTAATAAACCATAGGTCACCTAATCAATTAAAAGGCGACTTTACAACAATTAGATGATGTTTACAATATATGCTATAATTTAGCCTAGTAGTAGATATAAATTTAAGGATGTCTTTTTAATTATTATTTAAATGCTTACACTTGGAGGAAAGAATATGGAGATTATAAAATCAATATTATATTTTATATTGGCTGGAATATTTGAAATTGGAGGTGGATATCTTATATGGATATGGTTACGCGATGGAAAAAGCTATTTATATGGAGTTATAGGAGCGGTCATATTAATTTTATATGGAATAATTCCTACTTTACAGCCTTCAAATGCTGATTTTGGTAAGGTATATGCAGCATATGGAGGAATATTTATTGTAATGTCCATTTTATGGGGATGGAAAATTGATAATATAGTACCTGATAAGTTTGATTTAATTGGTGGATGTATAGCTCTAGTGGGTGTTATTGTAATTATGTATGCACCAAGAGGATAGTAGAGTGTGTTATGATAAAAATTCGTATATAAAAATCAAGTGTGAAGAGTTTGAAAAAGCTTTAAAAATGGAAATACTTTAAGAAAAATGCAATGGATGATTATTACTAATATTTGAATTAATATAAAATTATAGAAGGGAAATATAAACTTTTATATAATTATCTATATTAAGGGGATGAGTTAATGAATCAAAATGTAGATATAATATTAGAAATAATAAAAAATATGCCATGTGAAAATATCGAAGGTGTTAATGTTCCTAAATCTTTGGGATATGAGCAGATAGGAATGAGTATTGATGAATTTGATGAAGCAATCAAGTACATACAAGATAATGATTTACTGAGGAAAATAGTTCCTATATTTAAAGATAATAAGATAGTACTAATAAAGATAATGTAAAATCATACTGGATTTTTAGAAAGGCGGCTAATATGACTAGTAAAGAAATAGAATTTGTTGATTTAACTAACCAACAGTATGAAGCTTTGATTAAAATGCAAATGGAATCATACAAAAAAATATTGGATTTTTGCAGAGAAAATATAAGCGATTCAGAGAAAGTTGAAATTATAGATAAGAACTTATTAAAAATGGATGAAAAAATAATAACAAAATTAGAGGAAATGAGAGTCTATAATAAAATATTTATGGAAACAGTTAAGTAAGATTTAATATTTTTAGAGGAATTTCTCCTTTTTTGTATAATTATTATTATGGAAAGAGGTGAGGATATGGAATTTAATCAGAAGTCATGGATTGAAAACTATGTACATAGCTTATGCCCGAAAAAAATTAGTAAAGAAAATGTAGATAAAGAGATAAATAGCATAATAACTTTAATGAATGAGTTATTTAGTAGTAGAAATGCAGACAAGTATGTTGAATTTGTCCCAGATGAAAATGCTATAATATTCCCAGGTAGAAAAGCAAATATTTTTATAAGATACAGTGTAGATGGAAATGGTAATGAAGTGAAAATATCAAAACATAAAAATCGTGAATTAAGCAGTAGTATAGAAAAAGCAATATTAATAAGTTGCAAAGGTGAAGAATATGTAGTAAAAGATGAACCTTCGATAACAATGGACGAAATGTCATTTGAAGGTTTGAAAGATTCTATTAATTATGCATTAAGCAAAATATTAAACTAAACATATGTGTAAGAGAACCCTGGATAGGGTTCTCTTGTTATATACTTTTATTTTTTAGTAAAATTTTAAGAAAACATTTTCAATTGACAAAAAACTGACAAAATTTAATGGTAATATATATATTAGAAAGTGTAAATGTTGTCAATAATGTATTATAGGCAATATAAAAAATTTTTATATTGTGTGATAATGTTTACAAAAAGTCATAAAGTTTTAATTATTTTTGTATAAAAATCACAAGAATTTAATATTATCATATATTTAAAAGAGGTGAGAACAACATGGGGAATATAATTAAAATTAATATGTACGCTGAAATGAAGAAAAAAAAGAATGTTAAGCTAGATTTAAAAACAGTAGAAGAAGTCATTTTAGAATATAATAAATGGCTAAAGAAAAACAACAGAGAGGATAAAATAGAGACTTATGAAAAGTTTTTACAAGTATAATTATCTTTAAAGGTAGATTGAGTGATAACGCTTAATTTACCTTTTTTTATTTTTATGTAGAAATATAGATAAGCTAACTATAATCCATACTTATGCGTATACCTCAACGAAATCATAAATATTTTGATTCCGAAAAGCTATGAAAATATCGCTGAAGGTTCTAAGCCGCAGGTTGTATCCACTTTAGCATGCTCCAACTTTCCTAGGGAAGCTCGACTCATTACATTCGCTGAGGAAGTTCGAGAACCCAAAATAAGATTTTGGACTCTCACTTCACAAGCTAAAATGGAACAACCTACAGCAAAGAACCTTTAACAGCTCATTTTCAAATGTTTTCTTCACAAATATATTTATGATTTCTAGTGAAGATATGAGCTTAAAGTTTTAGTGAATTTGTAAAGACATTCATCTAATAAGTTGAATTCTTATTTCGGCGAGCTATATGCATAAGTTCAGGTCTTAGTTGGTTTGTCTATAACAGGGGAGTTAAATCTGATAGATTTAAGATTTTTGGAGTTTATTGTGAGTTAATGTAAAGAAAACTCTATTTTATGTTAAAATATAAGTAGATTTTAAAAGTGTATTTTGGTAAAGGGAGAGAAAGGTATTAATATAGAATAAAAAATAGATTATTAAAATATTATTAAATAATTATAGAGTTTTAGTAAATAAGTTATGAAAATGAAAAAAATGTAGCTAAGAAATTGTATTGAGATATTAAAAGATTAGGTAAATTTATGTGAAGATAAAGAATTTTACTAAAGAATGGAGGTACGTTATGGAGAATAAAGAACTATTAATTGAAAACTCACATAAGAGAAGCGAAAGTTATGGAGTTGAAAAAAATTCAGATCATTCAAATAAGATTCTTACTGGTGAAGAATTAGAAAATATATTAACTATTAATAAAGAATTAATAGAAGTATCTAAAATATACATAGATATGGTATTTTCAGCAGTTATGGATAATGAATTTATTATAGTGTTAACAGATAAAAATGGGTGCATTCTATATATTAAAGGAGCAGAAGAAAATAATAGTAAGCTTGGGGGGAATAATCTTGAAGTTGGGGCTTATATGGACGAACAAAATATAGGCACTAATGCAATGGGAACAGCAATTAAAGAAGACAGGTGTATTCAGATAACTGCAACTGAGCATTACATAAAAAGGTTTCACAATTTAACATGCTCTGCTGCACCTATTCATAATACAAAGGGAGAAATTATTGGAACATTGAACTTAACAGGTAGAAGAGATATGAAGCATCCACATACTTTAGGTTTAGTTGTTTTTGGTGTAAAGGCAATCGAAAATGAATTGGACAAGAAGGGTATACGGGATATATTGAATCAAACCTATAACTATATGGAGAGCGTTATAGATAATGTTGACAAAGGTATTATGATAGTAAATAAAGAGTATAAAGTAATAAATATAAATAAACTTGGAGTAGAGATATTTAATATAGATAAGGATTTGATAATAAGTCAAGATATACATTATATTTTGCCTGATTTTGGGAACGTAATAGAAGAACTTGAAAACCATAATGGTGATATTATAAAGGAATTAAAATTAAAGCATACAAGCAGACATAAAATAAGGTTGGTTTTTAAAGGGCTTAAACATAAAGAAAATATTATAGGTATGGTTGTAACAATAAGCTATGAAAAAGAAGGAAAAGACAACAAAAATGCAACAGGGGCATTTTTTACTTTTAATGATATAATTGGGGATAGTGCAGCCATTGTTAATGTGATAACTAACTGTAAGGTTATTGCCAATAGTCCTTCAACTGTTCTAATTCAAGGAGAAAGTGGAACAGGTAAAGAAATATTAGCACAGGCTATGCATAATTATAGTGTAAGAAGAAGAAATAAATTTGTTGCAATAAATTGTGGAGCTATACCAGCTAATATAATAGAAAGTGAATTATTTGGGTATGAGGATGGGACTTTTACAGGAGGAAAAAGAGGCGGAAATCCAGGTAAGTTTGAGATTGCAAGCGGAGGTACTTTGTTTTTGGACGAAATCGGGGAAATGCCAATTGATGCACAGGTTAAGCTGTTAAGAGTACTCCAAAATGGAAGAGTCACAAGGCTTGGTGGAAGCAGAGAGATTCCTATAGATGTAAGAGTTATAGCAGCTACTAATAAAAATTTAAAAAGAGAAGTTCAAAAAGGAAATTTTAGAGAAGATTTGTACTATAGATTATGTGTAATTCCAATCACTTTACCGCCTTTAAGAGAGAGAAAAGGCGATGTAAAAATGCTTATTGACTTCTTCTTAAGAATTAAATCCTTTCAGCTGAATAAATCAATACCAGAGATTGATAAAAGTTTATATAATAAGTTATTAGACTATGATTGGCCTGGAAATATAAGAGAGCTTGAAAATTATATTGAGAATATAGTAAATTTGGATGGACGATCATCTTTTAATTTATGGGAATTTGAAGATAATCAAAGTTTTGAGACAGATAAAACATATGATAGGAAAATATTAAAAGATGGCTTTTTAAATAAAGAGATATGGGAAGATGATCAGACTAATGGTTTACTTAAGAATGTTAATACTGAAAAGACTGAGTATATGGTAAATACTTTAAATCTAGAAGAACTAGAAATGAAGGCAATTCATGAAGCTGTAAGAATAAATGATCATAATATGACAAAAGCTGCTAAAACTTTAGGTATAAGTAGAAACACTCTATACCTAAAATTAAAAAAACATAAATAAATTATAAAGCATGTCCTAAAATATTACGCTGTATTAAATTTATACTGTATTATTTTAGGACATATCTTTGTTAAAAATTATTTATATAAATGAGTATATGCTTAACAATCAATTTATGTATAACTTATTTTATATATATTTAATAACTTAATTTAAAACCTTTAAATATAATATTTATGAGGAATTACGAGTTTTTTGTTAGAAAAGTATTCCTGTATTTTGACATTTTATTATCATAAATATAAAATATATTGATAAAATAATCACAAGTTGGCATGAATATTGCTTTGATAATTTATGTGGTCAAAAATAGACATATTAACTTATTATTCTGCACTTGTGCAAAATAATGAATGAGCAAATTTTAGGAGGAAATATTTATGGCACGTTTTACTTTACCAAGAGACATTTATCATGGAGAAGGAGCACTTGAGGCACTTAAAACTTTAAAAGGTAAGAAAGCTTTCTTAGTAGTTGGTGGCGGATCAATGAAAAGATTTGGATTTCTTAAACAAGTTGAAGATTATTTAAAAGAAGCAGGAATGGAAGTAGAATTATTTGAAGGTGTTGAACCAGATCCATCAGTGGAAACAGTAATGAAAGGCGCAGAAGCTATGAGAAACTTTGAGCCTGATTGGATAGTTGCAATGGGTGGAGGATCACCAATTGATGCTGCAAAGGCTATGTGGATATTCTACGAATACCCAGATTTTACTTTTGAACAAGCAGTTGTTCCATTTGGATTACCAGACCTTAGACAAAAAGCTAAGTTTGTAGCTATTCCATCAACAAGCGGTACAGCTACAGAAGTTACAGCATTCTCAGTTATCACAAATTATTCAGAAAAAATTAAATATCCTTTAGCTGATTTTAACATAACTCCAGATATAGCAATAGTTGATCCAGCACTTGCTCAAACTATGCCAAAAACTTTAACAGCTCATACTGGAATGGATGCATTAACTCACGCTATAGAAGCATACACTGCATCACTTCAATCAAATTTCTCAGATCCATTAGCAATTAAAGCTGTAGAAATGGTTCAAGAAAATTTAATCAAATCATTTGAAGGAGATAAAGAAGCTAGAAATCTAATGCATGAAGCTCAATGTTTAGCTGGAATGGCATTTTCTAATGCATTACTTGGAATAGTTCACTCAATGGCTCATAAGGTTGGTGCTGTATTCCATATTCCTCATGGATGTGCAAATGCTATATTTTTACCATATGTAATTGAGTATAACAGAACAAAATGCGAAAATAGATATGGAGATATTGCGAGAGCCTTAAAATTAAAAGGAAACAATGATGCCGAGTTAACTGATTCATTAATCGAATTAATTAATGGATTAAATGATAAGTTAGAAATTCCTCACTCAATGAAAGAGTATGGAGTTACTGAAGAAGATTTTAAAGCTAATCTTTCATTTGTCGCTCATAATGCAGTATTAGATGCATGTACAGGATCAAATCCTAGAGAAATAGATGATGCTACAATGGAAAAATTATTTGAATGCACATACTATGGAACTAAAGTTAATTTGTAAGATAAATAAAGGCAATTTTTTTAGTTCATAATCTTATAGAGATAAAGTACGTTGTTTTACATTAAGAATCATATAACTTTAAAAAAGTTATTGAGATAAACAATTGAATAATTATTAAAAGAATCGTTACAACATTAATAAAACAACAATGGCTCTCAACCTCAGAGAGTCTTTGTTGTTAATAAGGCAATAAGGATGAAAATTCCAATTATCTGACTTACCTGATGTCTAGAAGCTGTAACACCCTGACTTCTTTTAGTGAGAGGCAACAGCTACATGACGATAGATAAAGCTCAGCTAAGATTAAGATGGAGATCAAGCTCTATCTAAGCAAGTTTAATTTGAAATTATCAATAGAATTTATAAGCGTAGGGGGTACTAAGAGTGTACAAAATTGTTAACAAAAGAGAACTTACCAATAACATATTCTTGATGGATATAGAAGCGCCTAGAGTTGCTAAATCAGCAAAACCAGGTCAATTTATAATTATAAAAAATGATGAAAAAGGAGAAAGAATACCTTTAACAATTGCAGATTATAATGCGGAAAAAGGTACAGTGGCTATAGTTTTTGCAGCTATAGGAAAAGGAACTAAGCAGTTAGCAGCATTTAATGTTGGAGATTATGTTTCTGATTTTGTAGGTCCATTAGGTGTACCAAGTGAATTTATTCATGAAGATCTAGAAGAATTGAAAAAGAAAAATATTATCTTTATTGCAGGAGGCGTAGGAGCAGCTCCAGTTTATCCTCAAGTTAAGTGGATGCACGAACATGGGATAGCTGTAGATGTTATTTTAGGAAGCAGAAATAAAGATTTATTAATATATGAAGAAGAATTAAAGGCAGTTGCTGGAAATCTTTACGTAACAACAGATGATGGTTCGTACGGTTTTAAAGGAACTGGTTCAGATATGCTTAAGGAATTAGTTAATAATCAGGGTAAGAAATATGACCAAGCTGTTATCATTGGACCAATGATAATGATGAAATTTACTTCAATGTTAACTAAAGAATTAAATATTCCAACTGTAGTAAGTTTAAATCCTATAATGGTTGATGGTACTGGAATGTGTGGTGCTTGTAGAGTTACTGTTGGAGGAAAGGTTAAATTTGCATGTGTTGATGGACCAGAATTTGATGGACATTTAGTAGATTACGATGAATCAATGAGAAGACAAGCTATGTATAAAACAGAAGAAGGAAGAGAATTATTAAAACATGAAGAAGGAAACACTCATAACCATGGTGGTTGTGGATGTAAGGAGGATAAGTAATAGAGATGAACGATAGAATGAAAAGAACACCTGTTACTGAACAAGCTCCAGAAGTAAGAGCAAAAAACTTTAAGGAAGTTTGTTTAGGATATAATGAAGATGATGCTATAAAAGAAGCAAATAGATGTTTAAATTGTAAGAATCCTAAATGTGTTGAGGGATGTCCAGTATCAATCAATATTCCAGGATTTATATCAAAGGCTAAAACTGGAGATTTTGAAAGTGCTGCTAAAGAAATAGCAAAATATAGTGCACTTCCAGCGGTTTGTGGAAGAGTATGTCCACAAGAAAATCAATGTGAAGGTAACTGTGTACTAGGAATTAAAGGTGAAGCTGTAGCTATAGGTAAATTAGAAATGTTTACCGCAGACTGGTCAAGAAAAAATAAAGTAGATTTATCACAAACAGAACCTTCTAAAGGGAAGAAAGTTGCGGTAATTGGAAGTGGCCCTGCTGGTCTTACTTGTGCAGGAGACCTAGCTAAAAAAGGTTATGATGTAACTATATTTGAAGCACTACATGAAGCGGGTGGAGTTCTAGTTTATGGAATACCTGAATTTAGATTACCAAAGGATGATGTTGTTAAAGCAGAAATTGAAAACATAAAGAAGCTTGGAGTAACAATTGAAACTAATGTAATTGTGGGAAGAACAATAACTATAGATCAATTAATTGAAGATGAAAATTTTGAAGCTGTATTCATTGGATCAGGAGCAGGTCTTCCAAAGTTTATGGGAATACCAGGAGAAAATGCAAATGGTGTATTTTCAGCTAATGAGTTTTTAACAAGAGTAAACTTAATGAAAGCTTTTAAAGAAGAATATGATACTCCAGTTAAAGCAGGTAAAAAAGTTGCTATAGTTGGCGGAGGAAATGTTGCTATGGATGCAGCAAGAACTGCTTTAAGACTTGGTGCAGAAGCTCATATAGTATATAGAAGAGGTGAATCAGAGCTTCCAGCAAGAGCAGAAGAAGTACATCACGCTAAAGAAGAAGGAGTAATATTTGATGTTTTAACTAATCCAACAGAAATCTTAACAGATGAAAATGGATGGGTTAAAGGAATGAAATGCGTTAAAATGGAACTTGGAGAACCAGATGCTTCAGGAAGAAGAAAACCTGTAGTTAAGGAAAATTCAGAGTTTGTGTTAGACGTAGATACAGTAATAATGTCACTTGGAACTTCACCAAATCCATTAATTTCATCAACTACTAAAGGTTTGGAAATCAATGGTAGATCTTGTTTAGTTGCTAGTGAAGATGGATTAACAACTAAAGAAGGTGTTTATGCTGGTGGAGATGCAGTTACTGGTGCTGCAACTGTTATTTTAGCAATGGGAGCAGGAAAGAAAGCTGCTGCAGCAATAGATGAATATTTAAGTAGATAGCATTTAACATATTATATATTAAGAAGATTAGTTACAAGGAAATATAGATGTAACTAATCTTTTTTTGTTTATAATTTTAGACGATATTTAAGAAAAGTTATTTTTTAAATAAAAATAATGTCTCTATAAAAAGAGGAAATAATCTTAAAATTTCCTTAAAAATCTCTAATTTAGTATTCTTAATGATATTATTTGTTGATTTTATTATAGATTGATGATAATATTTCATATATATGAAATGAGTACATATTAATGTATTATATTACAATTGGAAGCTATGAAGAATTCTTTCTAAGTGGGCACTTTAAGAGTTTGGAGCTAGTTGTGCAACCGACCAATTAAGATTAATTAATTATTTTATTAGTTAGTTTTAATTGGTTTTTTATGTGAAAAAATTTACTTGATTTATATATAAATAAGAACTTATATATCTTAAGTTTAAGCATTACGTAAGTAAGCTCATTGAGAGAAGATTTCAATTTTTATGAATTACAATTATACTACAGCTACAGTAAGGGTTAAATTAAGAGGTATATAAGTATTAATGAAGGGGATGAGACTGTTATGGATATTTTTGTAGCTAGACAGCCTATATTTAACAGGAAAAATGAAGTTGTTGCATATGAACTTCTATTTAGAAATGGACAAAATAATTTCTATAACAATACTAATGGGGATGAAGCAACTTTAAAGGTTATAGCTAATACATTTTATACATTTGACTTCAAAGATATTACTGATAACAAGAAGGCATTTATAAATTTTACTGAAGAATTGATAAAGAAAGAAATAGCAACCATACTTCCTAAAGAATATGTTGTGATAGAAATTTTAGAAAATATAGAACCAAATGATGAAATTGTGGATGCGTGTAAAAGACTTAAGAAAAGAGGATTTATATTAGCATTAGATGATTTTGTATTCCATACTAAATATATTAAATTAATAGAAATAGCTGATATTATAAAGATAGATTTTAAAATCACTACAGGGGGAGAAAGAAAGAAAGTATTTGAACTAAAAAAAATAAATAATAAAATAAAGTTTTTAGCTGAAAAAGTAGAGAACAAAGAAGAATATGATGAGGCTTTGAAACTAGGATATTCATACTTTCAAGGATATTATTTTAGTAAACCAATAGTGCTTTCCAGAAAAAACATTCCGACTAACAAAGATACAGCAATAAAAATTTTAAAGTTAATTAATAAAGACGATTTTGATTTTAATAAATTAGAGGAACTAATAATAAAGGATTTAGGTTTATCATATAAAATAATCAAATTGATAAATTCGTCTGCATACTGCCTAAAGAATGAAGTAAGATCTATAAAATATGCTATTGCACTTTTGGGAAGAAAAGAGATTATAAAATGGTTATATGTAGTTCTGCTAAATGATCTAAAGGAAAATAACACAGATGAACTTATAAAAGTCTCATTGCAGAGAGCGAAGTTATGTGAATTAATATGTAATATGAGTGAGTATAAAAATAATGTTTATTCAGCTTATATGGTAGGATTATTTTCAGTTATGGACGCAATTTTAAATTGTTCAATTGAAGTGATCTTAAAAGAATTATATATAGATGATGAAATAAAGGAAGGACTAATTGAAAAAGATAATTACTTGAATAAAATATTGAAATTGGCTATTAACTATGAAAAGGGTCAGTGGGAAAATGTTGAGTTTTATACTAAGGAAATAGGTGTTAATGATAATAAGCTTGCAGAAGCCTATATAGATGCTATAAAATGGGCAGATGATGTTGTGAGTTAAAAAAATAAGAAACTAGAACATGTCTAGTTTCTTACTCTAATTGGTAAAAAAAGAAAATACTATATCAAAACTCTAGGAAAAATTTCAATATAAGTAAATTGTATATTTACATTAACATTATACGACATAAACTGTTTTAATTCAACAATAAAAATATAAAAAAGGTGCAAATGGCAAAAAAAAATAATATTATATTATTTTTCATTGGAATAGTATTAAATTTTAGGATAAATATTCTAAAATTGCTAATAGGTACAAGTAATTAAATCAAAAAAATGATAGGAGTTTTAGAAACTGATCTTTAATGTGAAAAGAGATAGCAGTTAGATTAATAAATGCTATCTCTTTTGGTGTAGTTGAAAAGTAATATTTTCACTAATAATTATTTGCGAAATTTAAAGATATTATACATAAAAATAAAAAAAGTAATGACAAAATAATAATATTTCGAGATTTACTAAGTACTCCTTTCAGTTATAAAGGGATAATAAAATTTATGATTGATAACAATGAGAATATACTTTTTATCAGAAAAATTTATGTTTTATGTCAGAAAATTATATTTATTAACGAATAATATATTGAGTGTGTAAAAATTGATTCCTATATATCCCTTAATATGTGGTTACATAACACTCCTATATTTTACTATACATACTAACAGTAAATCCCCTGTAAATTGATGATAAATTTACAGGGGATTTTAACTTTATTTAAAGCATAATATGCTAAAGAGTAGTAATTTACAATACAAAGATGTTTCATTCACAATATTAATTTCATCTGATTATTATATAATAAATATTATTCAGTAGTTAATATTTATTGGATTTTACACCCCATTATTAATACGAGGTGAAATTAATGAAAATAAAAGTCATAAATAGTTACCCAGCTTGTATATGGGAAGAAGATATTATTAAAGCAATTCACGATCTATGTCTTGAAGAACTTCAAGAAAAGCTGGAGAAATATAAATCTGATAACTCAAGCAAAGAGATTGCTAATTGTCATATTTCAAAAAAGGAGTTTTGTTGCAAAAAACAAGTATTTATAGAAATGACAGCAATGTTTGATATTGTTGATATGATAAATTAGAAAAAAATATTGATTTAGAGAATTATACTAAATTAAAAACAGTCTCCTATTAAAAAATGAGGAGATTGTTTTTTATTTTTGGAAAATTGTAATGAGATTAAGAGTGTGGAAAAGTTACACAGGAATCTATTCAACAAGATTGAAAACAAACATTGAATGGAGAATAAACCCATTTGTTCTTGCGGAACTGTTATAATACCTATTTTAAAAGTAAATAAAATTAAACAATATGAGAATAATTATCGGATTCATGTGAATTAAGTGGATTTTGTGGTATAATTTAGAGTAGAAGTAAATTACTTATTAGTTTTGATACTTATGTAAAAATAAGTGATTAAGCTTAGTAGTTTATAGAATGGTTATGGAATTAGGTATTGGGATTAAACATGATAACTTTTATATCTTAAAGGACGAAGGGAAGGATAAATACAATGTTTAAGAAAATGAAAATATCCCAAAAATTAATAGGAAGTAGTGTGATATGTACTGTATTCTTAGTTTTAGTCGGCATAGCTGGTCTATTTAGCATGAACAAACTAAATATAAATACAGATAAAATTTATAATAATAATTTAATGAGACTTCAGAAGTTATATGTAGTAAAAAGTAATACTAACTTAGGACTATCTGATATGGAACATATTATTAATAGTAATTTTAAAAATGATATAGATGAGGCACAAAAAGATTTAGCAGATTTATCTGATTTAAATAATAAAACTTTTGAAGAAATTGAAAAAATACCTTATTCTAGTGAAAAAGAAGAAGCTGATTATAAAAAAGTTAAAGATGCATTAACTAGGTATAGGGATATAAGAACAAAGATAATAAAGGATGTTACTGACAATAATTATGAGGAAGCTATTGAATTATATAATTCGGAGTATTTTACTTTAAGAGAAGAGATAGCAAATGATATAAATGTTGTAATAAATGAAAATATTGATGCGGCCAAAGAAACATCGGAATCAAGTAACGCAGTTTTTAAAAATTCGTTTAAATTTCTTGCAATATTTATTGTTATTTCAGCATTGATATTAGCCATATTAAGTGGTGGGTTAGCAATTTGGTTAAGAAAGAGAATAAACAGTATAGTTAATTTTGCTAATGGTTTAGCGGAAGGAGATCTTACTGAGAAAATAAATATAAATGCATATGATGAAATAGGTAATATGTCAAAAGCATTGAATATTGCTGTATTAGACGTGAAAAATCTTATTATAGAACTTACTAATCGTATGAAAAATGTCAGAATTTCAAATGAAGATCTAACTTCAACAATGGAAGAAATGTCTGCAACTATGAATAATATTAAAACTGTAACCCATGAAATTGCTGATGCAAGCATGAATTTAAGTGCGGCAACTCAAGATGTTAGTTCATATACAATGGAAATAGAAAAACTGACAGATGAACTTAGCAGAAATGCTGAAAAGAGAGAATTAGATTCAGATGAAATTATGAAAAGAGCAGTAAATGTAAAAGAAAAAGTGGAAGAGTCATCTAATAATGCAATAAGCCTATATAATGAAAAAGAAATTAAGATTAAAAAAGCAATTGAGGATATAAAGATAGTTAAAGAAATAGAAAAAATGACAGAAGCTATTGGTCAAATAGCTGAACAAACTAATCTTCTAGCACTTAACGCATCCATAGAGGCTGCTAATGCAGGGGATGCAGGTCGAGGATTTGCTGTAGTTGCAGAGGAAGTTAGAAAATTAGCTGAGAAGTCATCAGAAACAGTTATAGATATAAAGAAAAATATAGGTACAGTTGGAAGTGTTATTGAAAACTTTACTAATAATACTAAAGATATATTGAGATTTATTGATAGTCAGGTTAGACCAGATTACGAAATGTTGAAGTCTATAGGAAATCAATATGAAAAAGATGCTGAAGTTGTGAATGAAATGTCAAAAGAGATTGCTGAGTCAGCAATTAAAATTGCAGATAATGTATCTAAAGTCAATAATGCTATAGTAAATATTTCGTCAAAATCACAGCAATCAGCTTCTAGTGTAGAAGAGATATTTGCAAGTATCAGCGAAACTAGCGCCTCAGTAGATAATGTTACTAATCAGGCAAAAGACACATCAGAGATGGCTGATAGCATGATAGAAATGGCAAATAAATTTAAAGTCTAGAAATATATAAGTTCTGAATAATATATAGAATTGTTTTATCCAGGCGCTTTGAAAAAAGATAAGGAATTTAAATTTTTAGAATGTATGTAGGGCCAAATATTCATTTTAGTAGAATGTTTATTTGGCTTTGTTTTATTTTTGGGAAATTTATGTTCTAGTAAAATCTATGGCTCAACAGTTGTATGCGATTTTTTTGTATAAATATTAATATAGAATATTTTATTTTTAGTGATTATATAATTTATTGCGATATATAACAAGTGAGGTTTGTTACATAATGTAACAATTGATACAGCAAATGTATTTTTTTAGAGTTATACTTATAAAAAAGTAAGGGGGAGTATAATTTGGAAAAAATAATAGAGATAGAGAAAATGATTTGTAAAATGAGACAATCCTTATATGAAATTATAAATAATGAAAAAAGTTTATTAGGAATAGAAGTTATTACTGCTAGTCAAAGATTAGACGACATAATAAATCAATACAACGAGCTACTCGATAACGGGATTTAAAGAAATTCATATCACTAATATAGAAGTCTTAAATAATATAATTCATTTTATATATATGAAAAAAATATGTATTAGACCTATATGATAATAGATAGAAAGTAGAAATATTTTTATTTCGCTGGACTATGGAAAGTATGATTCATCTTTATATAATTAAATTTTATGGAAGAAATTTACATATTGCTGTATAATTAGATATGTATAAGGAGGGAATCTTATGAATACTATAGAAAAAGTCATAATGAATCTTAAGATAAGACCAGATGGCATGAACTTGTATGAATTGGATAGAATATGTTTCACAACTTATCAAAAGACTCTGCTCGGCTCAAAACTTGGAAGAGTAAAGGAACGTATAGAGCCCACTCTAAGATATTTAGAGGAAACTAATCAAATAACGATTAAAGATGGAATTGTCAAATTAAAAAAAACTGATAAAGTTTAGTATATTCAAATAAATATATTTATTTGAATAAGTTGATATTTATATAGATAATATAATGATAAACTATACTTAGACTATGAAATATATTCCAACCAGAAATGAGTAATATACTTTTGTGGAATGTTTCATTGGTAATTTTGATGGATGTGATTCTTTGGCTATAAGTTGTTCCAAATGTGCTAGTTCAAAGCTTGTTCTTTGAGGCTAGCACTTTGGGTGCAACTTTATAGCCTTAGAATCACCAATCATAATTACCGAGAAACTGGAACAAAAGTATATTATTCATTTCGGTGAGCTATACGCATAAGTATGGATTATAGTTGGTTTATCTATAAATCTTTAGTGTTTAAGATTAATAATAGGCAGTGGAGGATTAGAAATGATAAGAATACTTTTGTGCTGTGGAGGGGGCTTTTCATCAAGTACCCTAGCCAGTAAGGTTGAAAAGGAGATATTAGAGAATAATATGCAAAATGATTATTCAATTGAATTTTCTCCATTTTTATTAGTAAATAAGAGAATGAATGAATTTGATATAATTGTATGTTGTCCCCATCTAATAATGCAAGTTAAGAAATTTGTGAAAACTTCAAAGATTGATAAACCTATCTATATCCTTCCACCGAGAATGTATGGTCTCATTAGTTTTAAGGAATTAGCAATAGATGTAGTAGATGCAATCAATCTGTATAATGAAACTAAAATTAATCCAGTATATTTTCCAGGGGAAGAAAACACCATGATGGTTACTAGGCATGTGGCTTACAGAAATAGCAAAGTTTAATAAATCTTTGTATATAAGTTATAAAGAATATAGTTCATCTTTTATAAAATTATCGTACTTCAATTATTTTATAATTTATGATGTAGTCTTCAGTGAGCTGAATTTTTAAAATCCTATATATAAAATTCTTTAAATTATAGAAAATGTGGTCTTAAAATTCACATATTATAACATAGTAAAGAAGAGATACCTTCAAATTTGTGAAAGCATCTCTTCTTTAATGAAATTATTGTACGGAAGTATCAGTTGTTGTAGTTGTTGATGTATTTTTCTTTTGATGAGCTTCTTTTTTAGCTTCAGATGCTGCTTTAATTTTAGCTTGAGCATCTTTAAATGATAATCCTGTTATATCGATTCCTAATTTCTCAGCTCTTGCACTTTGAATTTTAGCTATTACATCTTCATTTGATAGACCTGTAACATCTATTCCAAGTTTAGAAGCCTCTGCTTGATTTAATTTTATTCTAGCATCTTTATTAGATAAACCTGTTATATCAACTCCAAGTTTTGTTGCTTTCTTAGTTAAATTGGCAAGGCTTTTAGCTTCAAGAGCTGCTTTAATTTTAGCTGAAGCATCTTTATTTGATAGTCCTGTTATATCAATTCCAAGTTTCCCTGCCTCTGCAGATAGAATCTTAGCTCTAGCGTTATCAGGTGAAAGATTTGTTATATCTATACCTAATTCAGTTGCTTTTTTATTAAGTCTTTCAAGAGTCTTTTCCTCAAAAGCTGCTTTAATTTTAGCTGAAGCATCTTTATCTGATAGACCTGTTATATCAATCCCAAGTTTTTGAGCTACAGCAGCTCTTATTTTTGATCTTGCTTGATCATTAGTTAATCCAGTAATATCTATTCCAAGTTTAGAAGCTTTTTGAGTAAGTTTTGCAAGTTTATCTGCCTTATTATTTTGCGATACTTGTCCTGTAGTAACACTATTTGTTACATTTTGTGTAGAAGCATCATCAGCGAATGCTGGAACAAGGCTTGATATTGAGATCATAGCTGCTATTGCAATTCCTAGTATTTTTTTCTTTTTCATAATTATCTCTCCTTACGTCATATAAAAATTTATTTTTATGTTAAAAACATAGATTAATATAGAAATAACCGGCTATAAGGGAATTATAATTCTGTAATGTGAAATTTATGTGAAAAGGAATGTTAATCATATAAATTTATTAGCGCCGGATTTATATATTTATTGCAAAAATGATAATACTATATACTAGAATGAAAGTTCTAGACAAATTTATAATTAATCTAATCAATATAATAATATAAATAAAGTTATATTGGGGCTTAAATGGAAGGAGAAAAATAATGAACGAAGTAATACAAAGTATCATAACAAGAAGAAGTATAAGAGTGTATAAAGAAGAGCAAATTTCCGATGAAGACTTAAATAAAATATTAGAAGCTGCTAAGTTTGCTCCAAGCGGAATGAATAGTCAGGATTGGCATTTTACAGCTGTACAAAATAGAGAGAAGATAAATAAGCTGATTTCAGCAGCTAAAGAAGCATTACAAAATTCTCCTATAGAGCAGATAAATAAGATGGCCAATAATCCAAACTTTAACCCATTTTATAATGCACCTACTATAGTGATAACATCTTGTGATAAAAACTTACCAGTAGGACAGTCTGATTGTGCTGCAGCAATACAAAACATAATGTTAGCAGCTCATTCACTTAACATTGGATCATGTTGGGTACATACCTTAGCTATGGTTGGAGATGATCCTAAGGTCAGAAATGTGCTTACTGAGCTAGGAATTCCAGAAAACTATGCGACATTTGGTACAGCAACGCTAGGCTTTAATGGAGGGAAAGAACCAAAAGCTCCAACAAGAAAAGAAGGAACAGTAAATATAGTAAAATAAAAAAGAGTGATGAGTTAAAAAGGCGACTTCTAAATATGTGAAAGAAAAAAATGATTAGTGATACTCTATAGTTGGAAAATATTCAGGCTATAGAGTTCTTTTGTTATATAAATTTCCAAATGTAGAATATGATAATTTAGTTTTTAAAATAAAAGAAATGATAGAAAAAAGAATTGAAAAAATAAAACTTTCTCTTAAGAATGAAGAAATGATTTTATAGTTAAACTATGATATAGATGTATTACAGAAAATGCAAGGCATTTGTATTTATTTTTTATTAGCATACACTTTATACTATTTCTTGAATTCTGTAGCATAAGTGGTGGTTAGTAGAGATTATTTTGGAGGTATATGAATAAATGAATATATTAATAAATATTGTTATTGTGATTTTACTTGTACTTATGAATGGTTTTTTTGTCGCAGCTGAATTTGCTGTTGTAAAAGTAAGAAAGTCTAGAATAGAAACATTAGTCCTTGAAGAGAATAAAAGTGCTAAACACACTTTAAAGGTTGTAAATAATTTGAATTCATATTTATCTGGATGTCAATTAGGAATAACTTTAGCATCTTTAGGTTTAGGATGGATTGGAGAACCGGCAGTGTCAGATATGTTAATGCCATTATTTAATTTATTTAACATTTCAGAAGGAACTGCGCACTCAATTTCATTTGTTTTAGGATTCTCAATTATAACTACTCTTCATATTGTACTTGGAGAGCTAGTACCTAAATCATTAGCCATTATAACCGCAGAGAAGATAGCAATGCTTACATCTTTACCTTTGATTATGTTTTATAATTTAACTTATCCAATTATGTGGTTGTTTAACCACACTACAAATTTTATACTAAAGATATTTGGGCTTTCTCAAGTTGATGAACATGAGGCAGCTCATACCGATGAGGAAATAAAGCTATTGGTTGAAGAAAGTTATAAGCATGGTTTAATAGATAAAACTGAATTAACTTTTGTAGATAATATATTTGATTTTTCTGAGAAGACAGTAAAAGAAATAATGATACCCAGAACTGATATGGCATGCATTTTTCTTGAAGGTTCTTTTGATGAAATAATTGAATATGCCTTAGCAGAACAGTTAACTAGATATCCGGTATGTACTGATAGTAAAGATAATATTAGTGGGTTTATACATATTAAGGATTTATATAAGCTTAAAATTGAAGGAAATGATAATAATATAAAAAACATCATTAGAGAAATCAAATTTGTTCCAGAGTCAATGTCAATAAGTGAACTATTAAAGATATTTAAGAAAGAAAAAATACAAATGGCTATAGTTATTGATGAATATGGAGGAACATTTGGGCTTGTAACGATTGAAGATATTTTAGAAGAAATAGTTGGCGAAATTCAAGATGAGTTCGATGAAGAGATGGAAGAAATTAAGAAAATTGAAGATGGTAAATATATAGTGGACGGAAAAGTTCATATTGAAGATATAAATGAACTGGTAGATGCAGAAATTGAGGTTGAAAATATTGATACTATAGGCGGATGGGTTTATTCACAACTAAAATCATATCCACAAGTTAATGATAAAATTAATTATAAGGAATGTGAGTTTGTGATATTAAAATGTGATAGTAAAAGAATAAATAAAATTTTAATTGTTAAAAAAGAATAGCTTTATATTAAATAAATATCAGATAAGTCTTTTGTAGAGTTTTAAAGTATTTTTTGTGAATCCTCGTCAAAGATATATGGTTATTCGTTAGACATTCTTAAATTCTAAAGAATTTAAGAATGTATATTTTTAAGAATTTTAGAATTTTACAATATTGTTATAAAAAGCAGATTGCTCTTAACATTATAAATTTTATTTTCTGAAAAGACTAAAGGTCGTACACGTCCGTCTTTAGAATATCCTGCGTATCCTGAGTACAAAGGAAGTGGAGATGTAAATTCCGCTGAAAGTTTTAGTAGCGCTACCCCTTAATGAAATGGAAAGAGCTTATTCTATCAGATAATAAACTAATGCTGATTAATCAAATTGATTAGCTAGAGGTCGGGATAATTAATCCCGACTTCAACTTTCAATAAAATAATCCGCTTTAAAGGATAACATTAATCACGGTTCAATAAAATCTTGTTGTAATAGGTTTTAATGCTTTACGTCCCATATAGTGCGTCTAACTTTAGATAAAGCCTCTTTTGATTTTTCTTTATTCATAAACATCAAAATTACATAGAGTGAATCTAAGATGCTCAATTGAGATATACGAGAAGATAAGGCTTCCGAATGAAATTCAATTTCTTCAGATATAGAAATAAAAACGACATCACCTATCTTAGCTAGAGGAGAAGATGCATGACTAGTTATAACAATTACTTTTGCACCAGCTTCTTTTACTATTTCAGCAATCCTGATAGTTTCTTTTGATTTTCCTGTATGTGAGATACAAATTGCACAATCCTGTGGTGTTAATAAAGATGCTTCCATAAGCTGTATATGATAATCAGTACTATGACGGACATGGGCTGGGGAACGTAAAAATTTATGATATGCATCTTCTGCAAGTATTCCTGATCCGCCGACACCAAAAAAATATAGTAGATTTGAATTGGATATAATCTCAGCCGCTTTTTTCAAATCGTCTAACCCTAATATCTTCTTAGTATTAGTTAGTGTTTTAATGTTTGAATCAAAGACTTTTTGTGCCATAGTTAATTCATTATCATCAATTTCAATTTTTTCATGAATTGATGTAGTTGAAAAATTATTTTCTTCAATTAAGATAGCCATCTTAAACTCTTTAAAGCCAGAATAGCCTAGTTTTTTTGCGAATTGAAATAAGGTAGAGTCTGCAACATTGAGTTCATCAGATAAATAGCTGATAGAATTGTGAGCCACAGAAATGGGATTTTCAAGTATATAGTCTGCAATATTTTGTTCTTTAGTACTTAATCCATTGTATAACGATTTAATTTTAAGTCTAACAGATACCTCCATGTTGGTCCTCCTTTTTATAAATGATGTATGTAACTTTAAAAACAATAAAAAATTTTGAGTGTAATGTATATTTTAAATAGTACTATATATAAAAATCAAATTTATAAAAGAAAATGATATAGATTTTTTGTTCATATGGTCGAATGAACAAGTGAGTTTAATATGTATGAAAAGTGGTTGAATTATTAAAAAATAGCATTGTTATAAGTATATCAAATAGTAATTTTGTGTCAATATCTTGAATACGACAAGTCAACTCAGTTCCTTATTTTTATGAGAAGACTAACTATAATAAGCATTTTTAAAGCACTAACAACTAAATCATTAGTAATCTTTTAACTATAACGACTTAATATGTCTGCTACTTTATATAAATATCATAGTATTTCTGAAATTGCAAGAGGCGGATAGAGATAGAAGTATGAGAAAAGCGCAATTGTATCAAAAAAATTTTTTTTTATAAAAATATTTACAAAAAAAATTTTTTTTGATACAATAGAGACATGAAATGGAGGGATTGTATGAAAATAGCAATTATAGGTCTTGGTAAGATGGGGTTAAACATAGCATGTAATTTAAAGAATCATAATTATGATGTTATGGGATTTGATTTATCTGATAAAGCAAAAGAAAATGCTGAAAAGGCAGGTATAAAAACATTTGATAATTTAGAGAAAATAGTTACTTCATTTACTGAAAAAAGAGTTATCTGGTCTATGTTACCTGCTGGAGAAATTACGGAATCTGTATTGAATCAATTGCTGAATTTACTTTCTCCAAATGACATTGTCATTGAAGGTGGAAATTCAAATTTTAAGGATTCAATACGACGTGCAAAGAATTTTAAGGAGAAAGAAATATCTTATTTTGATTGTGGAACATCAGGTGGAACTTCTGGAGCACTTGGTGGTGCATGTACGATGATTGGTGGAGATCCTGAAGTATTTAAGGATATAGAGCCAATTTTCAAAGATATATCAGTTGAAAAGGGTTACTTATATACTGGCCAATCAGGAAGTGGTCACTTTTTGAAAATGATCCATAATGGAATCGAATACGGAATGATGCAAGCAATCGGTGAAGGTTTTCAAATTGTTAAAGAAAGTGAATTTGATTATGATTTAGCTGCTGTTGCAAGGGTTTGGAATAACGGATCTGTTATTCGAGGTTGGCTTATGGAAATTGCTGAATCACAATTCAAAGCTAGTCTGAATTTAGAAGACTACAGAGGAGTTGTTGCTGCATCTGGAGAAGCAAAATGGACTATTGAAACTGCTTTGGATATGGGGATTGCAGTACCAACAATTGCTTTAAGTTTATTTATGCGTAATTTGTCTCAAGAAGATGATAGTTTTTCTGCAAAGGTAGTTTCGGCTTTACGAAACGGATTTGGTGGACATTCTATTGTAAAGAAGGATAAGTAGATATGAGAGAATATAAGATAGCTATTGTTAATTCAAGTAGTTTTGGAAAGATATTCCCTGAACACATTGATCGTTTGAAGGAAATAGGAGCTGTTGATTATTTTCAAGTTGATAATGAAATGAATGGAAAAGAACTTGCAAACTTATTAAGTGGATACAATATTATCATTGCAAGTGTAACCCCATTTTTCACTAAAGAGTTTTTTGATTATAAAGATGAGCTTTTGCTGATTACACGTCATGGAATTGGATACAACAATATTGATATCGATGCGGCAAAAGAACATGATACTATTGTTACAATAGTTCCGGCTTTAGTAGAACGGGACGCAGTCGCAGAAAACAACATTACAAATTTGCTGGCTGTATTAAGAAAAACAATGGAGTCCAGTAATCGAGTTAAAGCGGATCGTTGGGAAGATCGAGCTGAATTTGTTGGACATGCACTTTTTAATAAAACAGTAGGTGTTATTGGAGTTGGAAACACAGGAAGTTGTGTAGTAGAGATTGTTAGAAATGGCTTTAGATGTAATGTTTTAGCTTATGACCCATACAAGTCAGATTTGTATTTACAGACTTATGGGGCAAGAAAAGTTGAATTAGATGAATTGTTGACTTCTTCTGATATTATTTGTCTTTGTGCAAATTTAACCAAAGAAAGTTATCATATGATATCTAAAAACGAAATAGAAAAAATGAAAGACGGTGTTTACATATCGAATAGTGCGCGAGGAGCATTATTGGATGAAAATGCGGTTATTGAGGGATTGAAATCTGGAAAAATTGCTGGTTTTGCGACAGATGTTTTAGAAGAAGAGCCAGGAAGAAAGAGCCATCCTTATCTAGCTTTTGATAACGTTTTAATAACTCCTCATACATCAGCTTATACTATAGAATGTCTAGAGCAAATGGGTAATAAATGCGTAACAGATGTGGAACAAATAGTTCAAGGTATTTTACCAGAAAGGGCAATTCAGTCAACAAGTAAATTCATTAAAAAATAGGGGGGATAAAAATGTTGACAGATTTAAAGGTTAAAGTTGGTCCTGAGTTCTATAGGTATCATGAAGGTGCAATTGATTTTATTCCGCAATTATTAAAAGAACATAAATCAAAGAATATCTTGATCGTACATGGAACAATTTCTTGGGAAAAAGCAAAGCCAAAGATGAAGTTTTTAGAAACGATAGATCAAAATGTTTTTTATCATCAATATACAGGTGAATGTAGTTATTATGGTGCAGATTTAATAGCACAAATCGTTGAAGAAAATGATATCGATTTTATTATTGGAGTTGGTGGTGGAAAGCTTGTAGATCTTGTTGGATATGCTGGTCATATTTGTAATGTTAAATATGGGGTCGTTCCAACTTTGGTTAGTAATTGTGCACCATGGACACCTCTATCTGTTATGTATAAGGAAAGTGGAGAATCAGAAGGAAAATCTGAGCATTATATGAGGCAGGCTAGTTTCCTGATAACAGATCCGCATTTGGTGATTGATTCTCCAGTACGTTACTTCATTGCAGGGTTGGCAGATACAATTGCAAAATGGTATGAATCAGATTCTATTTTAGCTCAAAAACATTTACAGAACGAACCTTTTTTGAAGTTAGCAAGCTATACTGCAAAGTTATGTAATGAATCAATTGTAAAAGAATCGGCTAAAGCAATGAAAGATATGGAGAATAAAGTAGTTTCGGAGGAATTTGTACATTTATCTGAAATTGTGATAGCAGTTGCAGGTTTATGTGGAGGATTGGGAGATAAATATGCCCGTAATGCCGCAGCACATGCAATGCATGATGCAATAGCTAAATATATTCCGGAAAGCCATTCATATCTTCATGGCGAAAAAGTAGCTTATGGGGTTTTATACCAGTTGGCTCTAGAAGGCAAATGGTCGACGATTGATTCTTTAATGCCTTTCTATTCAGATTTGAAACTACCTGTATCTCTGCATTATATGGAATTGTATCCAGAAGATGAAAAAGTTCTTGATGATATAGTTGGTTTTATTAATTCAAAAGAAAAAGTTCATTTGATTCCTATTGTAATTACGCCAGATATTTTGAAAAAAACAATCTTTGATTTAGAAAAATATGTAGAAAAGAGGTAGAAGAAGAGTAATGGAAACTTTAAGTGTATTACAGAGTTTTTTAATCGCTTTGTGGGTTGGCGCGGTTATGTCAAGATGGTTTGGTGGAGGAGCTTCACTAACGCTTCGATTTTCACCTTTAATGACTGGTTTGATTGTTGGTATTGTTATGGGAAATGTTGGCCAAGCAATGATTGTTACAGCAGCGCTGCAGTTGATTTATATGGGTGTTTTTTCTCCAGGAGGATCCATGCCACAAGAACCATCTATTGCAGCAGCTATCGCAGTACCGGTTGCTTTATTAGGAAATTTACAGCCTGAAGCCGCTATTGCTGTCGCAGTTCCAGTTGGTTTGTTAGGAAGTTATTTATATCAATTCCGTTTTTTTATCAATACATTCTTAGGTAAATATACAGATAAAGCTGTAGAAGATTTAAATGATGGCGCTATTAAGCGTTCGATAATTCTTTTACCTACAATTGCATCATTTGCTTTATTTGTACCATTGGTATTTGTAGCTTTATATTTTGGGGCACCAATTATTGCAGATGTAATCAATGCTTTGAAAGGAAGTTATGTCATTCATATACTTGAAGTTGTTGGTGGTGGATTAGCCGCTATTGGTATTGCCACAACAGTTTATGTAATTGGACGTAAGGATTACTTAGCATTCTTTTTCTTGGCGTATTTCATGAGTGTTTCATTAAAATCATTGAATATTACAATGGTAACTTATGCTGTGTTTGGTCTATTGATTGCTTTAATTTTCAGTATGTCTCAAAAAGGAAAGAATGTTCCTAGTACAAATGTTGTTAAGGGTACAGAGACATTAGATGAAGATGATTATGATGATGGGTTTTAAGGAGTAGATAAAATGAGTGAAAATGTAAAAAGAGCTGCTAAAGCTCCAGAAGAGATCACAAAAAAGGATGTTACTAAAGCATATTTAAGATGGCATTTTGCGAATGAAATTCCACATTCATTTGAAAGATATCTTGCATCTTCTTTGTTGTATGGAATGATGCCAATTTTAAGAAAATTATACAAAGATGATGAATCGTTAAAAGCTGCTTATAAAAGACAACTATTATTTTTCAATACTCAGTTAAGCTGGGGTGGTGGAGTTATTACTGGTTTAATGGCTTCCATGGAATCACAACGTGCAAAAGAAGAATATGAACAATCAGAAATAACAATGCAAGATGATTTGATGTATAACACAAAAGCTGGTTTAATGGGTGCACTTGCTGGAATTGGTGATGCAATTGACTCAGGGACTGTGCAATATATCTTTATTGCCATCGCAGTTCCCTGGGCACAGCAAGGTAGTCCATTAGGAGCGTTGTTCCCATTCGTTTGCTTTGCACTTTACCAAGTTTTATTGGGTCTATTCTTTGCTCGTCAAGCATTTGATATGGGACGCAACGCAACAGGATTGATGGGAAGTACAGGTGTTAAAACTGCAATCGATACTTTATCTGTTTTAGGTCTATTTATGATGGGAATCTTAGCAGGTAACTATGTAAAAGTTAGTGCAAATTTACAATTTACGATTTCTGGAAAAGCATTCATTATCCAAAATATTTTAGATTCTGTTGCTCCGGGTATTTTACCATTAGCAGTAGTTATGGGAGTTTATTTGTTCTACAATAAAAAAGGTTTAAAAGTTACACCAGCATTATTATGGTTAACATTAATTTTAATTGTTTTAGCTAGCGTTAGAATTCTATAGAGTAAAAAGGAGAGTTGAAAAATGGGTGTTATAAATTTAGCAAGAGTAGATGAACGTTTAATTCATGGACAAGTTATGGTGACTCTTTCACAAAAGAGCGGGGTAAATTCAATTTTTGTAGTAGATGAAGTTGTAGCAAAAGACCCATTCATGAGAGATTTATATAAAAATGCAGGTAGCCGTACCGGACAAAAAACAATAGTAATTACGCCAGAGAAAGCTAAATTCTATTGGGATGAATATCAATTCAAAGATTATAATTGTATCTTGATAGCAAAAACTGTAAAAGTCATGTATGACTTGGTTAAACATGGAGTGCCAATGAAAGAATTGAATATTGGAGGTATTGCACAAAAAGATGCAAGTAAAGATTTACTAGTTACAAAATCTGTTTATATAAACAAAGAGGATGTAGATAGATTAGTAGAAATGAAAGATAAATATGGAGTAGAGAATATCTATTTCCAAGCTACTCCTTCTGCTCCTAAAACAGAATTGAAAGATGTTGTTAGTAAATTTAAATAATTGTTTTTAAATGAAAGATTATTATTTTCCTTATAATAAAAATTGGAGGTTTATCATGGAGGATATTTTTAACGATAGATTGGCTAGGTATTCGTTTATGTATAGCTCACGGAATAGCAATAAAGAGAAAACTAGATTTTTGAAGGCGCTTGTAACAGATATATCACAAGTGCGAAAAGATATTTCCGTAATCGAATATAGTAATCAAAAAAAAGCCAGTGCACGAAATGTATATGTTGGAGATATTGAAAAGGCAGATCAAATCGTTTGTACTTATTATGATACACCTCCAGCCTATTTAGGAGATTATGTATTGTTTAATAGAAAAAAACAAGAAAAACAAACTACAAAAGCCGTTCTTTGTATGTCTCTAATTTGGATTTTCCTGGGTATTCTAGGAACACTTTTATATATGAAATTGGTTTTTGCACCATTTGTTTTATTTTCTGTGCAAACAGCATGTCTTGCACTAATATACGGCGGATATTTTATTATTTTATCAAAGTTATCAAAAGGTGAGTGGAATCGAAAGAATTTAATTAGAAATACATCTTCAGTACTTTGCTTGCTACAGATGTTAACAGAGAATCAAAATCAGAAAAAAGTTGCTTATGCATTTATTGATGACGGTTGTTATGGCAGACGAGGATTAGATGTCTTAATGAGTTCTGCAAAAAAGAATGCAAAGGTTTATTTTTTAGATTCTATTGGAGCAGATGCCACTTTAAATGTAATGGGTAAACAATTTAAAGAAGAGCTTGCTGAATCTAAAGAAATCCGATATGTATCACCTAGAGGTCAAATCAATTATTTATTTTGTGCAGATATGAATCAAGATAAAGAGTTTTACTTAGATAAGTCAAAGTTAAATAAGAAAAATTTAAATTATAGCCATTTTACTCAAGTAATAGAATTGTTAGGCATATGAAAGAAAATAAAGAGTCCAAAAAGTCATGATTATTTTTGATTATGCCTTAAATCAAAATATAAAAGGAGATTAAATCATGTTAGGAATTGTAATAGCCACACATGGTACCTTAAGCAACGGTATAAAAGATGCAGCTGAAGTTATTATGGGGAATACAGAAAATATCGCAACTGTAAATTTAAATGCAGGAGATGATGTTGAGAAACTTGGTAAGAAGATAAATAACGCTATTTTAGAAGTAAATCAAGGTGATGGTGTTGTGGTATTAGTTGATTTAGTGAGCGCAAGCCCATATAACCAATCAGTTCTTGTTACAAACCAATTAGAGAGTGAATTAAAAGATAAAGTTTATATTATTGGTGGAGTTAACTTACCTATGTTATTAGAAATAATCAATCATCAAATTTTAGGGACACAAATTGAAATAGTTGCAAAATCAGCTACAGAACAAGCAAAAGAATGTATTAGCTCATGGCATTTTCCTATTGATGTAGATGCTAATGAAGCTGATGAAGATGATGATTTTTGATGGAGGGATAAAATGAAGTGGGGATTTAGATGGTATGGAGCGAAAGACTCTATTCCTTTAAAACATTTCAGGCAAGTTCCAGGAACAGATGGTGTTGTAGGGACCTTATTAAATAAGTTACCTGGAGATGTTTGGGAAATTGATGAAATTAAAGAATTTAAGGCTTCAATCGAAAAAGAGGGATTGGAGTTACTTGGTATTGAAAGTGTTGCAGTTCATGATGCAATTAAAGCAAGAACAAAAGACTGTGATCATTATATTGATAATTATATTCAAACAATTAGAAATTTAGCAGCATGTGATATTCATTTAGTATGTTATAGTTTTAAACCAATCTTTGGATGGGCTAAGACAAATTTGAAATATGAAAACCCAGATGGTAGTTATTCATTGTTGTTTGATCAGTCTGTTGTAGAACATATGGATGCGAGTGAGATGTTTAAGCTTATAAATAGTCAATCCAATGGGTTTAAATTACCTGGATGGGAAGAAGAACGTCTGAAAAAGTTTAATGATTTGATGGAAATGTATGAAAATATTAAAGAAGAAGATTTATTTGACAATCTTGCATACTTTCTAAAAAAAGTTATTCCTGTTTGTGAGGAAGTTGATGTGAAAATGGGGATTCACCCGGATGATCCACCATGGGAAATCTTTAATCTTCCAAGGGTAACAAAAAATTTAGAGGATTATAAAAGAATAATAAATATTATTGATTCTCCTTATAATGGTGTAACACTTTGCACAGGATCTTTAGGAGCAAATCCAGAAACAGATTTAGTCAAAGTCATACATGAATTAGGAAATAGAATTCAATTTGTACATTTAAGAAATGTTGAATTTTTGGGAAAACAAAAATTTAGAGAATCCGCTCATTTGAGTATAGATGGATCGTTGGATATGTATGCACTTATGAAGGCGCTTGTAGATGTTAATTTTGATGGTGTCATCCGTCCAGATCATGGTCGTTCAATTTGGGATGAAATAGCAATGCCAGGATATGGTTTATATGATCGTGCTTTAGGTTTTACTTATTTAAAAGGATTATATGAAGCTATCACAAAATCTCAAAAAGAAAATGGATTGGAGCAATAATAATGAGTGTAAATGTAGATGTATATAAAAAATTAGGAGAAATAAAGTTATTACCACTTTATACTGCAACTGATTTAAAGTATTTAGATGATTTGGAAGAGATTCTTTTGCGAAATGATGTACCTTTTATAGAAGTAACATTTAGAAGCAATCTGGCTTTAGAAGCAATTAATAAACTTTCACAATCGGGTAAGTTAATTGTTGGAGCGGGAACTGTGCGTACATTAGAAGAAGCTAAGAAGGCAATTGAAAATGGAGCAAGTTTTATAGTTTCTCCAGCAGTGATTCCAGAGATAATTGAATATTGTATTGAAAACAAAGTTCCAGTTTTTCCTGGAACAGCAACTCCAACTGATATTCAAAAAGTAGTTAGTTATGGACTTCATGTTGTAAAGTATTTCCCAGCAGATATTTATGGTGGTTTAAAAGCAATTAAAGCATTAAGTGGACCATTCTATGATGTGAAATTCTTGCCGACAGGGGGAATTAATTCAGATAACTTTATAGATTATATTAGTAATGATAATATTTTAGCGGTTGGTGGATCATTTATTATTTCTGAAAAAATGATTAAAGAGGATGGGAAAGAAAAGACGAGCAACTTGTTAAAATCATTGGTTGATCAAATTAAAGCTTAGTGCAATATTGCACGGCTTTTTTTTGATGATCATGTAATTAACGACGCGACTCCATAACCTCTTGGTTACCATCTATTCTAATCATAAAAACTGTTGCAGTAAATGATAAGAAGATATTCAAAATAATCTGCATTAATATAGAGATAAGGAATTTAGTAGTAATGATAAGAATAAATAAAAAACATGAATATTGAGTATTGCGTTTTATAATCTACAATGTTATACTTCATTTAAGGTACTTCAGTACCTTAAATGAAGTATAACTTGGAGGTGTTTACGTTTTGTCAATAATACAAACGAAGAAGTTAACAAAGAGTTACGGATCAAAAAATAGTGTTTATGATATTAATCTGACAGCTAATGAAGGTGAAATATATGGTTTTCTAGGATTAAACGGTGCAGGAAAAACAACCACAATGCGGATGTTGCTTAAAATGATTAATCCTACATCTGGTGAAATTTATTATTCTGGACAATCAATTTCAAAGCTGCCTTCTGAATTTTGGAATCAGGTGGGTTACTTAATTGAAACACCACATGCTTATCCAAATTTTACTGTAGAAGAAAATCTTATATTATATGCAAAGCAAAGGCTAATACCAGATTCAGAAATTAAGAAACGAATTGATGACATTTCACAGCGTCTATTGCTAGATAATTACCTACAGGTTAAGGTAAAAGATCTTTCTTTAGGAAACAATCAAAAAATTGGATTAGCTAAGGCGCTTATTCATAAACCAAAAATTCTTTTGTTAGACGAACCAACAAATGGATTGGATCCGGAGGGGCTTGTAGTTGTTCGTAATTCTCTATTAGAAATGGCTAAAAATGGGACAACTATTTTTATTTCAAGCCATCTATTAGATGAGATGGAAAAGCTAGTAAGTCGAATTGGGATATTAGCACATGGACGTCTGCTGCGAGAATTAAATTTTTCTGAATTTGAAGTCTGCAGAGAATCAAAGCTTTACATAAAAACGGATGGCTCCGTCAAGAATCTTGAACATTACCTTGCTACAAAAAACTTGCAATGCACATCAGTAAGTGAACAGGAAATACTTGTTTCGGATATATCTATTAACCAATATTCTACTTTATTACAGCAGTTAGAAAATCAGAAATTGAATCCAATGATTTTTCAACCTGTAAATGAAAGTTTAGAAGAATTCTTTCTTAGAACAATTAAGGAGGGCAAATCATTATGAAACAGATATGGTCAATGACTAAAATTGAGTTTTACAAAATAATACGGGGGCATATACCAATTTATATTTTAGCTTTTTATAGTTTTTTGTTACTTATCCATATGCAGGATAAAACGTGGGAAGAATTTTTGAAAAATACTTTTTTTATGTATTCTACTGTTATTGGATTAATGGGATTTGGTATTTTAAGCAGCTGGGTATTTGGTAGAGAGTATCAGGATCAAACTTTTAAAGATCTTTTATCATTGCCAATTTCTCGTACAAGTTTAGTATGTGCAAAGTTTTTTGCTTTAGGATTAAGTTTTTTAGGCATAACAGTATTAGCAATTGGTGGGACATTTGCCATGGGTTTGTGCTTGGATTTTACAAATTTTGATGTATTATTGACTGGAACTCTTCTAAAAAGGTTAGGGATAGTAACACTCTATAATTGTAGTCTTAGTTTTCTATTCCCACTTATCGCTAGCATCACGCGAGGAATATTAGCTCCCGTTAGTACTTCCTTTGTAGCTATAATTATAGCTGCCATTTTTGGATCGCAGCCCTTAGGTCGTTATATCCCGTGGACAATTTCAGGAATATATTTAAATAATCCTCAGCTTATTAATTGGATCAGTAAATTCACGATTTTGGCTATTTTATTTATTGGTGTTTATGGTACTATATTATGGTGGAATTATGTAGACCAAAAATAGGAGGTTATATCATGAATGAAAAAGTTAGTCGACGCCGAGGAGTTATACTTGAAAATGCGATTTTAGATCAGGCTTGGTTATTGCTTAATCAAATAGGATATAGCAAATTGACTATGGACGATGTAGCTCAAGCTGCAAAGACCAATAAAAATGCTATTTATCGTCGATGGCCACAAAAATGTTATCTTATTTTTGCCGCTTTAAGCCGACATGCACCATCAATAGAATTAGAAGTCAGTGATCATGGTTCGCTAAGAGAAGATTTAATAGCCTTATTTAATGTTTTAAATCTATTTGAAATTATCAGACCCGATGATCTACGAGATGTGATTTTAGATATGCTTTCTAATATGACGCCTTACGATTTATTTAATGTTATAAACAACGGAAATGGTCTTCGTGAATCAACTGAAACTATTATAACGCGAGCTAATCAGCGCAAAGAGATTTCACTTTCAATAGATACTATTTCTGAAAAGGCTTTAAATTTACCAGCTATACTAATTATAAATGAGCTTGTTTTACATGGAAGGATCACAGAAACGAATACTGAGGATATTATTGATAATATTTTACTTCCGATATATAAAGCGAGTAAATAATCTAATTGGTAAGAATAACATTGGACTTATAATTAAGATTTTCTTATTATTTCTTAATAAAGAAAAGAGCTGGCTTCATAGCATAAAGACAATTAGATTAGATTTAAAAGGTTCAAATGTTGATTAAAAAATAGAACTTGGACCTTTTATTAATTAGCTCAATATCTTATTTAGGAAATAATTTATGTAGGCTAAAAAATGAGCTATCGCTAATGGATTTTAATTCGCTAATGCGATAACCCTTATAATGCCTATTTTAATTTCCTAATAGGATTTACTTACTAAACCATGCTTTACTAAGTAAATTAACACCCTCAACAATATCACTGTCAGTCATTCCGCCAAAACCAAGAAAAACCATATTATTAGGATATTTATCCTTGCGTAACCAATATGTAGATACGGGAGAAACTATAACGCCATATTCTTTAGCTTTTTCTATTATCTCTTCTTCAGATAATCCATTATTTAATTCTAACAAGATATGCAAACCTGCATTTTTACCATGAATAATAACATTATCTCCCATAAATTTATGAATAGAGTGGATTAACATATCATGTCTTCTTTTGTTTAGAAGAGATATCTTGCGCAGATGACTATCCCAATGTCCTAAATGCATAAACTGTTGAATGATTTTTTGCTCAACTATTGGGACTGATGTTTGGTAGCTACTAAAAAATTTATCATATATTTCTAGTAATGATTGGGGTAATACCATATAATTCAATCGCAAGCTTGGAGACAAAGATTTTGAAAAAGTACCAATATATATAACATAGCCTTCTGAATCAATACCTTGTATTGAAGGAATTGGCCTTGAATTGTAACGAAGTTCACTATCATAATCATCTTCAATTATAATTCCATTTTCTCTTCTTGCCCAATCTAATAATTGTAATCTTTTTTGAATTGGCATCACTGATCCAGTAGGGAATTGATGTGAAGGGGTCACATATACTATCTTTGCGGAATTATTTTCTAATTCAGCAATATTTATTCCATCCTTGTCTAAGCTAATTGGAACAACATCATATCCGTTATTGTTAAAAATCTTTCTTGCGCCAATGTAGCCAGGATCTTCTAAAGCTACTTTAGAAAAATTATTTCTAAACATTTGGCATAGCAAACTTAAACACTGCTCAAAGCCTGAAGTAATAATAATCTGTTCTGAGGTACATGAGACAGCCCTTGACTTATTTAAATAATTCATTATTTCTATTCGTAATTCTTTTTCGCCTTTACTGCTAGTATAGGATGTCATAACATCAGCATCTATAGAGGCCAAGCATTTATTGGATATCCTTCTCCACAAGCGCAAAGGAAAATCAGAAGCATTTAACTTTCCATATTTGAAATTATACTTATAATTATTATCAGAATTCATCTTAGGTAGCGTAGTTTTTTTATATTTCTCAATATTGACAGAGTTATCTCTTTTTAACTTAGTGATTAGCATACTATCTAGTTTTTCAACTATGAATCCACTGCCTGCTTTACTTGTAACATATCCTTCAGAAGAAAGTTGTAGATAAGCACTTTCTACTGTATTTCTACTGACATTTAATGTTGTTGCAAGCGTTCGGGTTGAATATAGCTTACTGCCTTCTAGAATTTGTCCTGAAATTATCTCTTCTTTTAGCTGCTCGTAAATTTGCAAATACAGTGGAACTCTTGAATCATTATCTAGAACAATCATTTTTTTAAAACACTCTCCTTATAAACTGTATCCTATAAAATAAAATGAATTGGCACTTTTGATGAGTACACGTTGATTGTATAATTGTTTTATAGAAAAGTCAATGTGCACAAATTAAGACTTTTTAAAATATGAAAATAATTAAATTTGTAGAAATACAGAGGAGGAATTTAAATGTTAAATGAAAAATTGCTTGAAGTTATATCACATGAAGGTGTAGTGGCTATAGTATCTTGTAGTAACAATGAGGCGCATGTAGTTAATACTTGGCATTCATTTCTTAGTGTTACTGAAGATGGTAGGATATTAGTACCTGCAGGAGGCATGAGAAGAACTCAAAAAAACATAGAAGCAAATAATAAAGTTAAAGTTACTTTAGGTAGCAAAGAGGTTATGGGACATCAACATCCAGGAGCAGGATTTTTAATAGAAGGAACTGCAAAATTCCTTGTAGAGGGTCCAGACTTTGATATGGTGAAGAAAAAATTTCCTTTTTTAAGTAGAGTATTAGAAATAACGGTTGCATCTGCTAAGCAAACTATATAGCAATAATATAACATAGCTTTTGAAAAAGAGTACTTTATATTAGTGAAATATCTAAAAAGTACTCTTTTTAGATGTTATTAATATGGATTATGTAAGTTTAATTCAGCAATATATATAGGGTATAGGACTATATAATATGAGAAGTTGGATAGCAATTGATTATGTTCGTATATAAATAATCTTATCTATCAATTAGAGGGCAGTTTATTAAAGATAGGATAAATGTAATTATTGTAGGAAAACAGTTAGGATATTAATATTGACTCATACCTAAGGGTAGGAATTAAAATAGGTGTATAAAGAAAAATAACTATTCATATAATTTGAGCAATATGCAGATTTATAGTAGTAATTTATAAAAATATAGAAAAAACAAAAGGAGGAACATAAATTGAAAGTTGATTTTTATACATCTAAAAGAGAATATGAAGAACATAAACAAGAATTTGATAATGCTGTTATTAGCGTTATGCAAGAAGGAATTTCAACGCTTGGAAAAGAGGTGACTGATTTTGAAAAATCTATTGAGGAGTTTACCGGAGCTAAACATGCAATTGCTGTTGCATCTGGAACTGATGCGCTAATTTTAACTTCGGATATTTTAGGATTTGAAAATGGAAAAGAAATCATCACATCTCCATTTACTTTTCTTGCATCTACATCATGTATAACAAGAAGAGGGGGAAAACCAGTTTTTGTAGATATTGATGAGGACACTTTTAATATTGATGTAAATAAAATAGAAGAAAAAGTTACTAAAAATACTGTTGGTATAGTTCCGATTCATCTTTTTTCACAAATGGCTGATATAGATAAAATAATGGACATAGCAGGTAAACATAATTTGAGAGTACTTGAAGATGCTGCTGAGGGATTTGGAATGAGATGGAAAGGAAATGGATCTGAATATAAACATTCAGGCACTATTGGAGATTTTGGGATTTTCTCATTCTTTCCAACCAAGACTCTTGGTGGTTTTGGGGATGGAGGAATGATAGTGACAAATAACGATGAATTAGCTAGATTAGCTAGAATGTATAGAGTTCACGGAGCATCAAAAAAATATCACTATGAACACATTGGATACAATTCAAGATTGGATACTATACAGGCAGCTATTCTTCAAGTGAAAATGAAATACATAAAAGAAAGCATTAAAAAGAGAGAAATTGTTGCCAATTGGTATTTTGATAGGTTAAAAGATTGTCAGGAATTAAAATTTGCCACTTTGAAGGGCGAGCAAAATCCCGTGTATTATGTATTTAATATATTAACAGAAAAGAGAGATGAACTTGGAGAATACTTAAAGAAAAATCAGATTCAATTTAGTATTTATTATCCTATACCATTACATCTTCAAAGGTGTTTCAGTTATTTAGGTTATAAAAAAGGAGATTTTCCGGTTGCTGAAAGTATATGTGAGAGAATACTTGCACTTCCAATATATCCTCAAATAACAGAAGCAGAAGTTGATTTTGTATGTGAAACTATCAAAAGTTTTTTTAAATAATATTAGAAGACTATAAAGGTGAATTAGAGAGTTGAAAATACTAGAAACTTTACATAATATATAGATTTGATGTAGTAAATTATGGTGAAATACTACTAGCGCATAGTTATATCGAAATAAAATCATAAAGTATAAAGAGGAGAGAGAATATGGAAAATATAAAAATTAAAAAAGCTGATTTAGAAGATTTAGAGTTGATTGGAAACTTATTCAATAAGTATAGAATATTTTATGGACAAGATTCAAATTTAGAATCTTCAAAGAAATTTATTGAAGAACGAATGATACATAATGAATCAGTAATTTTTATTATCATGAAAGACTCAATAATACCTCTAGGATTTGTTCAATTATACCCATCTTTTTCATCAGTATCCATGAAAAGAATATGGATACTAAATGATTTATATGTTGAAGAAAGTGCGAGAAAGAAAGGTATAGGTAAAAGTTTAATGAATAAAGCAAAAGAGTTTGCATTTGAAACAGGAGCAAAAGGATTAACCTTATCAACTGCAATAGATAATACTACTGCACAAAAACTATATGAACAATCAGGGTATAAAAGAAATGAAATGTTCTATCATTATAGTTATTTTTTTTAATAAACAAACTAAAATGTATTCAAGTTTAATTTCCGTTTTACGGTCATGCTTTAATGTTATATTCAATATATAAGATTTACACTATTCTTAAATTATGAATTACTAAAAATAAATAGCAAATTATAAAATCGCATTATTCAAGAGATTGAATTTGCGGTTTTTTACTGCACAATATGTAGAAAGTGCGTAGTAACTGGTAAAAAATGTTCTTTGAAAACTGAATAGTATAATACTTGTAAAATATGATATAATTTAGTAGTTGAAATTTTAAGCTTTATTAAGAAAGGAGATTTTAAGATTATGATTATTGAAAAGTTAAATATAGAAGACATTTCGCAGGTATTAGAATTGCATAGTACTCTTATACCATTTGAAATTTCTTTTGATAAAGCTATTGAAACATATAAAGAAATGCTAACGAATGAGAATTATTATTTAGTAGTTGCTAAAGAAGATAATAAGATTATAGGTTCGGCTATTGGGATATGTTGTAAATGCTTAGCGGTATCTTTTTTAGTAATTGAAGATGTAATTGTTAAAGAAGGATTAAGAGGAAAATGCATAGGGCGAAAATTAATGGAATCACTTGACGAGTTCGCTAGAACAAAAAATTGTGCTTATGCAATTCTTGTATCATCTGATTTTAGAAAAAATGCACATCAATTTTACGAAAGAGTTGGGTTTACAGACAGCGTGAGAGGATTTAGAAAAGTTTATTAGGCAAATAATAAACTACAATGCTATGGAAGAATATAATTATGTTTCAAAAGTAAAAACAGATTTAAATATCACATTATTCAAGATAATAAATGAATAATGTGATATTTTTTATTTCGTAATTCTAAAAAAATGCGAAGTAGCTATTTTAAATATTATTCTTTGAAAATTTAACAATGGAATGTTTACAAAATATGTTATAATTGATTCGTAATAGTAAATTATTGTCAATGATCAATTAATACTAGGGAGGAATTTCGTGGATAAAAAGATAAATGCAAAATTGACGAATATAAAAAATTCAATGGCTAACTTCGCAGATTCGGTAAATTGTTCACAAATAGGTAATTTAAGTCAATTAACGAAAGGGTATCTACTCACTAGGATTATTACTAGCGTTATAGTTTGTGGAATAATTTCATTAATAATCTATGCTTTAAATACTTAATAATAATCATTAAAGATGTTATAACTAGACATAAATAGTTTCATGCTAGTTTTCAATATTCTTACATTATGTATTAAAGTAAATGAGAAGCATTTAAAAGATATGAAATATAAATTTATAATAATAAGGATAATATATAGATTTACTTTTACGTAAATTTATATATTATACATTTATTTTATATTATTCATAATTTGATTTTGACGTATCAAGTTTAAGTTGCTCTTCACCCCATAGGTATAATTCCTTAAATGTGGGAAGTAAGGCTTTACCTCTTTCTGTCAAAGAATATTCAACCTTAGGGGGAATGGTTTCATATTGAGTTCTAACAATTAGCTTATGTTCTTCTAATTCTTTTAAAGACTTTGTAAGCATCATATTAGTAATACCTTTAACTTTTCGTTTTAATTCACTATATCTAGTAAAATCATTGTTGGATAAACACCATAAGATAGGTAATTTCCATTTTTGGCCTAAAATATCGAGTGCATATATAACAGGACATTTTCTTTCATATACATTATCAGCAGGGAATTCTTTATTATAATTCATATAATCACTCATAATCACAACTCCTTCAAATTCAATAGTATACTTTTTATACTGGCACAGAAAAAACTGCATTCTTGTATATCTTTTCTCCTATGCTATATTAATTATAACAAAAACATTATAAGAGAATATACAGAAAGAGGAGTGTTACTATGAAAATCTATGGTATTAACGGAAGTCCAAGAAAAAATAAAAATACAGCTACATTGCTTGAAAAAGCTTTAGAGGGAGTAAAAGAAGCTGCAAAAGATAAAGAAATTGAAACTGAAATAATTAATTTATATGATTTAAATTATACTGGGTGCATAAGTTGCTTTGCTTGTAAAAGACTTGGAGGCAAAAGTTATGGAAAATGTGCAGTAAAAGACGAGCTTCAAGAAGTTTTAGAAAAAGTATCTCAAGCTGATGGGCTTATTTTTAGTTCTCCAGTATATTTTAGTAATGTAACAGGTAAATTTCTATCATTTTTAGAAAGATTATTATTTCCATATCTTGTGTATGATAATAATGGTACTTCACTGGCGCCAAAGAGGATGCCAACAGCATTTATTTATACAATGAATGTTAAAGAAGAGGTGATGAAGCAAATTGGTTATTTAAAAACTTTTGAGCGCATGGAATCTAATATTGGACATATATTCACAAAACCATTAGTTATGTATTCAAATAATACTTATCAATTTGATGATTACTCAAAATATAAAGTTGAATCCTTCTCTGAAGAAGAAAAAGCAGCACATAGAAAAATTCAATTTCCTTTAGATTGTCAAAAAGCATTTGAACTAGGTGCAAATTTAATAAAGCACTAGAAATAAAGTAGTATATTAAATTATGAGAAAAGTTAACCTATAAGAAAACTTTTGATTAGTTAAATAGATATAAGTTTATTAATTTTATTTTGGAAAACTATGAAATATGACCTGCACCATACTAGCATTAGAAGAAATATGTAATTAAAAGCAACTTGAAATTTAAATATAGCTTAAAGCAAGAAATGAAAGTGCTGTATTATTCTAGAGTGAATTATACAGCATTATTAATTATATATGAAAATTAATTTCCTTGCCTAATGAAAAATAATCATGGCATTTAGGTCTTGTTATTTTTTTATGTGCCTTATTTTTTGTTTTATATGATATTATTTAATAATTCATTTCTTCCCTTTTCTGCTGATCATTATAGATGTTATTACACTTATTACAAGAATTAGTAAAATAACTGAAATAGAAATCACTATAGATATATGATATTTAAATGATATTCCAAGCTTTATACCAGTAAATATAAGTATTAAGGCTACTCCGTATTTAACATATTCGAAGGTGCTGTGTAGTTTTTCTAAAATAAAATATAAATTTCTAAGACCTAATATTGCAAAAATATTTGATGTGTATACAATGAAAGCATTAGTCGTTATTGCAAATATTGCAGGTATTGAATCAATAGCAAATAGTAAATCTGATCCTTCAATTAAAAATAATATTGCAAATAATGGTGTTGCATGAAGAACATTGTTTATTCTTATAAAAAACTTTTCATCATGAAGCTCTTTAGTTACAGGTATCATTTTTTTTAGAAGTTTAATTAATTTACTGTTCTCAAATGATACATCATCTTCTTTGTTAATCATCATTTTTATACCACTTATAATAAGAAGTATACCAAATATATATATAATCCATTTAAATGCATTAATAATTGCAATTCCTAATAAAACAAATATAAATCTTAGAATAATCGCACCAAAAATTCCATAAGTTAAAATTCTTTTTTGATGTTTAGCAGTAATTCCAAAGCTTGAGAAAATTAATAAAAAGAGAAAAAGATTATCGACACTAAGACTTAATTCAATAATATATCCTCCGAGAAATTCTAAAGCTCTTTCAGAACCCATGTAATACCATATAGCTAAATTAAATATAGCGGCTATAAATGTAATTAATAAAAACTTAAATAAATGTTTTCTAGTAGACATTTTTGTAGCTCCTTTCAGATAAATTTGTATTTAAATTGTATATATTTTTTTAATATATTCGAAATTTTATGTAAAAACAATATTAATATAAGTTTTGTTTTTTTTGTGTAAATTATAATAATTTTAAAAAGTAATTAAAAAACTTGTTTAAAATAATATAACAATTATGTAAGAATAAATCAATAAAAGTTTATCATGTTAAGATTTTTATAATATTGACAAGTTTTTTATTTAATAGTAATATTGTTAATAACAATATTAAAAAGACAGTGATAATCTCATTTATAGGGGGAGTAACTGCCTGTTAATTATAACAGGATTCAAAGTCGTCATTACGGAGAGATCCCGGCTTTGAAAGCAAAAAATGCTTAGTGAGACTCTATAGTTAGAACGTGTTCTAGCTATAGAGTTTTTTTGTTACATAAATTTCTGAATTGAGAAAAAATGTCAAAATATTTTAGTGATTAAGTAAAAGGAGGAAAACAAAATGAGTAGTTTTGGAAATCAAATTAAAACTTTACTCTTGATGAGTGTCCTGACGATATTAGTAGTATTAATAGGCAGAGGTATTGGAGGGCAATCAGGGATGCTGATGGCTTTGGTGCTTGCATTAGTTATGAATGGAGGAAGTTATTGGTTTAGTGATAAAATTGCACTATCTATGACTGGAGCTAAGCCATTAACAAGAAATGATAATATTGAAATTTATAATATGGTGGAAAGATTGACAGCAAATGCAGGAATACCAATGCCAAGGCTTTATATTACAGCTTCTACGCAGCCTAATGCGTTTGCAACAGGAAGAAATCCTAAGCATTCAGCTGTTGCTGTTACACAAGGATTATTGAATATACTAAATTATGAAGAATTAGAAGGTGTTATTGCTCATGAACTGGCACATATTAAGAATAGGGACGTGCTTATAAGTACTATTGCAGCTGTAATGGCAGGAGTAATCACAACAATGGCTAATTGGGCGCAATGGGCGTTAATGTTTGGCATGGGTAACAGTGATGAAGAAGAAGGCCCAGGATTCCTAGCAGCTTTACCATTAATTATTTTAGGACCTATTGCAGCTATGTTAGTACAGATGGCAGTATCAAGATCTAGAGAATATCTTGCTGACAGTACAGGAGCGAGGATTGCAGGACATAGCAGAGGACTCTCTAATGCATTACTTAAGTTAGATCAGGCTTCAAGAGTGGTTCCTATGGACGTAAATCCTGCAGTAAGCCATATGTTTATAGTCAATCCTCTAAGTGCGCAAAGATTAATGAATCTATTTAGCACTCATCCAACGATAGAAGATAGAGTACGTAGACTTCAAAATTCAAATTTATAGTCTTATTTAAAATTAGGAAACTAACTTGCTATTTTTTTGAATGAGCCTTAATAAAATATGAAAAGGTCGTACTATACAAAGGAATAAAGTTTATTCAAGTGAAATAGCAGGAAGTCTAAAAATCATACCCAGATAAATTCGTTAAATTTCAAATTGTAGAATTCCATGAAGATGAGAAGTTCAAATATCTTGATGAAGTTGGCATAACAACAGCCATAAAATATAGAAGAGAAATTATTATAGAATTTACAAAATATAAAAATGGTCAGTTAGTTGCAGCAATGAAAATAAAAGTATGAGAATAGAAAAGGTCCAATATTTTTGCATTTGAGGAGGGTGTAATTAAAAATAACTTGAAATTAAAATATAGCTTAAAGCAAGAAATGAAAGTGCTGTATTATTCTAGAGTGAATTATACAGCATTATTAATTATATATGAAAATTAATAATTAAAAGGTTGTATATCAGTGATATAGCTATTTGTACAATTAATTAGAAGTACTGTAATTTAATTGCAGCATTTTAATTTATTTTTAGTGAATAACTTCCTATTATAGACAAGAAATTAAAAGCCTTTATCATGATTATTAAGTTGTGAGCAACGATTAAACTCCATTTCTAATACTGTGTTTACCGTATGTTTGCCTAGATTATCTAAAGAATTATATTTTTTTAATAAACATTCTAATTCTTCTGATAGTTGTAAACGTGTTTTTATTTTGTTTTCATCCCATCCCATTAAAATAGATGGAGTTGTTTCTAATATTACTGCAAGTTTTTCGATTTTGTCAGAAGGTATATTAGAGATTACACCGCTTTCATATCTTTGAAGTGTTGGCTTACTAATAGATAATCTTTTAGAAACATCTTCTAATGTGAGATTCAATTCTAATCGTCTATTTTTGATATTTTCTTTCAAACCCATTTTATATCACCTCTTAGTTCTATATTAAAAGTAAGTAAATTATAGATTATCAATTAATATAATTTATTGATAATCTATAATAAAATCGAAGCGTCCTAATAAAACTTAATAACTTTTTATTTATTTTGTTTACTGCAGTTAGGCAAATTAAAAAAATCATTCTAATTTTGAGACTATTAATATAATTTATTTGCAATGGTTAACAAAATAAAATATTTAAATAAATTCTGGTAATAAGTATTAGCATTTAATTTTTAATTAAGGTCGATAAATTAAAGAGTTATGATAAATAATAATAATCACTTGTAATTAATACATTGGTTAAAGTCCATAAATTAAGACAGTGTAGATAAAATATATTATAGCATTTATATATATTAATGTATTGGAAGACAGTCCAAAATTTATATATTTTAATTTATTATAACATCTGTTTCTGGATATGCAACAATTATTTTCCAGTATATAGAAAAAGTTACGTAAGAAGTATTGATAATAATAGCCATAATATATAAAATATTACTTAATGAGTAACGAAAGGGGAGCATTTATGATATTAGTTAATGAGTTAAAAGGAAAGATAAAAGCAAAAGGATATACTCAGGAAAAGCTGGCAAGGGAATTAGGAATGTCTCCAAAAACCTTAGGTAATAAACTTAATAAAGGAATATTTGGTTCTAATGAAATCGATAAGATGATAAAACTATTAGATATAAAAAATCCAATAGAGATTTTTTTTAATAAATAAATTACTTGAAAAGTAAATTGTATTAACTTTATATATAGTATTAGAAATCTAAAATTAATTATATATATTGTAAAAATAATTCTTCATCACAATTCTAAAAATATTGCAAGAATTTTAACCGCATTGCGAAATTTTCATTGTAAATTGCAACGTATATATTGTAATTTAAAGTATTATGTTACTCCATAGTTATTTTTATAGGAGGACAAGCTGTGAAAGAATTATTAAAAGAAATTTTAGTTGAATTAAGAAAATAGTAATCTTAAATTAAAAAATAAATGTAAATTTATTTTCATACACCTTGAGATAGAATGTATCAGGGATACAATTTTTGATAGAAATGTATAAAAGGAAAGTGAGGACTTACAAATGAATTTTAGGATTTTTAAATGTTATATAGATGTTTGTAAGTTAATTGAGTTAAACCCATCATGGAATGGTCTCAAAAGATTTAGGCAATTTTATTTATGGGAGCGTGAAAATAATGGCAGATATTAAATGGATTAAATTAGCTACTAATATGCATGATGATGAAAAGATGAAGTTAATAGATGCAATGCCTAACAGGGATGCAATTCATTATGTTTGGATAAGAATACTTTTACTTGGTGGAAAACTTAATGCTAATGGAAAGGTTTTCTTATCAGAAGGGAAACCTCTCACTGCCAAAATGTTAGCTGTATTATTTTCTAGGCCTTTAGAGGATATTAAGATTGCATTAAAAGTATTATCTAACTTTGGCATGATTGAAATAGCTTCTGATAAAGTAATTAGAATTGTGAACTGGGATAAGCATCAGAATATAGAGGGAATGGAAAGGGTCCGTGAACAAAATAGAAAAAGAGTTGAAAATCATAGAGAAAAGAAGAAAGAAGAGAAGAATGCAGCTAAAAGTAATAAGGAAGAAATTCAGGAAGATAAAGTCTTAGAAGAATTTATAGATTTAGAAGAAAATCAAGATATGGATGAAAGTGTAGAATTAGAAAAAACTAATGAATTAGAACGAAAGAAAGATTACTCTAAGAATTCTACTATAGAAGAAAACAAAGCTCTAGGTAAAAATGATATATTAGAAAATTTGGAAACTAATGAAGAGGCTTCTGGAAATACGTATATTAATGATAAAACTAATATTACTACTAGCGAAGCAGGTAATAATAGTACTGTAGAAATTATTGATACTAATGAAGATATCAGTAATAACATTTTAGAAACTGCTGATGATAATTGTATTGTCACTAAAAATAATAGTAACGTTACACGAAATAGAAGTAACGTTACACGAAATAGAAGTAACGTTACAGTAACGCAGCAGAATAAGAAAAAGATAGATAATAAGAAGAAGAATAAGAAAGAGAAAAAAGAGATAGATAAAGATAAAAACATAGAGGGTAAAAAGAATAATGCTTTTGATATAAATAATAAAGGCTCAGCTTGTGATGATGAAGTTAGCCAGTCGAATCTATCTAAGAAACACAATAATACTAAAAGTGAATCAGGGGAAGAGGAGGACATAAATCTTAAAGCTTTAGAGCTTATGCATTATCATGAAAAAATAACAGGAAAGCCAGGAGGATGTGACTATGTTGCTCTTAGATCGGCTATTGATATCCATGGAGAAAAAATGGTTAAGATGGCCATGGATGTTGGGTTTGAGAAGAATTGTCCTGACATAAAGTATGCAATTGGGGTATTAAAAAACTGGAGGAGAGATGGGTATCCAGAAGATCATATGGAGGTAAAGAAAAATGGGGTTAGAAGCAATGGAAAGAGTAACAGAGCAGATAAAAATGAATTTGCAGGATTCAAGCCGAAGGAACCGCGAAAACTTACAGAGGCTGAACGAAAGAGGATTGAAGCAAACCTCATATAAATGCGATAAATGCTGTGATACTGGATGGATACTTATCCCCCAGGAACATATGCAGCCTCTTGCTGTAGCCTGTGAATGCAGAAAAATAGAAAAACTAAAGAATGAGTGGAAGTATTCGGGAATCAATGTTGAACAAAGTAAACTTACTTTTTCTAGTTTTGAAGTTTGGAATAATGCGTCACAAAGGATGAAGGACACTGCAGCAGCATATTGTACTGATTTTGATGAAATAAAAGATAATAGGCGAAATAGTATTTTATTATGTGGACAGGTTGGCAGCGGTAAAACGCATTGCAGCATTGCTGTTGCATTGAATTTTTTAAAACAAAGAATTAAAGTGCTGTACATGCCTTATCGTGATGTAATCACAAAGATAAAACAAAATATGATTGATGAAGAATATTATACTAGGACCATTTCAAAGTATCAATTATGTGAGGTACTACTTATTGATGATCTCTTTAAGGGAAAAATCAATGAAACAGATACAAATATTATGTTTGAAATTATTAATTACAGGTATCTTAATTTTCTGCCTATCATAGTCAGCAGTGAATTCTCTATTGATAGATTACTGACATTTGATGAAGGGGTTGCTTCAAGAATATATGAAATGTCAAAAGATTATGTTGTAGAAATTGAGAAGGATATTAGTAATAATTATAGGCTTAAGTAAGAGCGCAAAAAGTGAGCTTTCATATTTGGCTGCTGGCACTTACTCCCATGAACGAATGTGAGTAGGAGTTTCTTTGATTGTGCCTAGGCTAGGTTATGAAAATGTGATTTTAGAAAGGAAAATAGGGATATTATAAGAAAAGACAAGAGTAATTCAATGCAAGAAATAATTTATATGAGGATAATGTAAAGATGAAATCGTCAGGAATAGTAAGAAAGCTCGACCCACTTGGAAGGATTGTAATACCAAAAGAAATAAGAAAGGTACTAGAAATTTACGAGGGAGATTCCATGGAAATAATTAAGGTTGATAATGGGATGGTTGTTAAAAAATATATTAAAGGATGCATTTTTTGTGGAAGTGATAAAGATGTTGTTGAATTTAATGGAGCAGTTGTTTGCGATGGATGCAGAAAGGCTTTAGGGCAGGATTAAACCAGTTGAACTTATCTAGGAGCGTGCAGCCGTTATCTTCTACTTAAAGAATGGGAGGTACGGATGCTAGCTATCGGATAAAAATCTAAGAGATGTACTTTTAAGACATTGCAGTGGTGTCGTGAAACACGACATAGGGGTAGTAACAGGAAAAAGGAAAGATTGAACGTGTGCTATCCAAAATGTAGAAATGAGTTTAATACCGGAATTAGATGTATACTGCCTAACTGCAAAATCCGAATTGCCAGGTGAATAAAATACTTATTGACAAAATAATCTATTATATTTATTATTATAGATAAATAAACTCTGCAATATCTTTTAGGAGGTTTTAATTTGAAATATACAAAAGCAACAAATTATGCTCTACATACAATTGTATATATGATGGAAAATGCGAAAAGTGAAAAGCTAAGCGTAAGTGCTCTAGCGGAACACTTTAATTTATCTACTACATATCTTTCGAAAATTTTAACTCAGCTGGTAAAAGCTGATTTAATTGAGTCAACTCCAGGTGCAAATGGAGGTTACGTTTTGCGTAAAGACATGAAGTCTATTTCTTTTATGGATGTTATTAAGGCCACTGAAGGAACTGGCTCATTATTTGTTTGCAATTTAAATGAAAATAGCAAATGCTTGATTGAAAAAGTAATGTCAGAAGCTGAAAATGTACTAGAAAATTATCTAGAAGATAAAAAACTATATGATTTGACTCAAAATAAATCAAACTGCAAAACCAACAAAGAATAAATATTTACCCATTAATATATGGGTTTTTATATTTGAATTGCAGATATTATATATCTTTAATATACCTAAAGGAGAAATTACATAATGGACAAAATACAAGAACTTGAACAAAAACCTATTGGAAAATTACTTATACAATATTCAGTTCCAACAGTACTAAGTTTATTGATTAATTCACTTTATATAGTAATCGATCGGATGTTTATAGGAAATATATCAGAAGTCGGAACTCTAGCCTTAACTGGAATTGGCCTTACAATGCCAATTACTACAATAGTAGTAGCTTTATCTGCTCTCATATCAATGGGGGCCAGCTCTAATATCTCTATAAAACTCGGAGAAGGCAATAAAGAAGAAGCTGAAAATTTTGCAGGAAATGCACTATCTCTAAGCATTGTTTTAGGGCTTTTGGTCACTAGTCTCTATATGATATTTCAAAATTCAATATTAGGATGGCTCGGTATAAACGGTGAAGTATTATCTTATACTAAAGATTTTATTACAATCATCATGGCTGGTACCGTATTTAATATGCTGGGATTTTGTCTGCCTTTTATCGTTCGTTCTGATGGAAATCCTATATTTTCAGCTGCTATTACAATTACAGGGTGCATTCTTAATATATTACTTGATGCCTTATTTATATATGTATTTCACATGGGAATAAAAGGTGCAGCTATTGCTACTGTCATTGCTCAATTTACTACCGTAATTCTTGGACTTTATTATTTCATGAAATTAAAAAATACCTTAATACTTAAAAAGATTAATTTCAAATTACATATTTCAATTGTAAAAGCTATTTTCTTAATTGGGTTAGTTCCATTTTCTAATCAATTATCCGTAAGTGTTGCACAAATTGTAAGCAATTATTCTTTAAATTTATATGGTGGAGAACTAGCAATTGGCGCAATGACTGTACTAAACTCCATTACAATTTTATTTTTGATGCCAGTTTATGGAATAGCTCAAGGCTTCCAGCCCATTATCGGCTATAATTATGCAAAAAAGAACTATGGCAGAACCCTGAAGACTCTTGCCCTTGCTGTTTTGTTTAGTACTGGATTCTTGGCAGTTAGTGCTATAATTATGCAGCTATTTCCCAAATTCGCTGTTAGTCTTTTTACGCAGAACCCTGAACTTGTGAATATTTCTATAAATGGCTTAAAAAAATATACAGTGCTTATCTTTCTTATTTCCATTCCTACCTTTGGCTCTGGTTTCATGATGCTAACAGGTAAACCTAAAACCGCCGTACTATTAAGTATATCAAGACAATCAGTGATATTAGCACTAACTATATTTTTCTTACCAAAGGTAATTGGTCAAGACGGACTATGGTTCGCTCAACCTATAACAGACCTTTTATCTAGCATTATCACAATTATATTATTCATAAAAGGATATAGTGATATTTTATACAAAAAAACATCAACAAAGGTATAAGAAAGACAATATCCAGGATACTTTAGTTAAGTAAATTTTTATCAATTTACTTAAGCTTTCATATAAAAATTAGAAGTAAAGAAAAAATAGAGATTTATCCTTGTAAATAGGACAAACCTCCATTTTTATATTCAAAAACTAAGTCTAAGCTACCTCCAATCTACCAAAGAAAATTATTGTTGAAAACGAAGTTTTTAATGTAATATTATGTTAATAATTCAAAGAACAATTTAAAAGTGGAAAAATTAATCTACTTTATACTCAATGAAAGTAGACGGTACACAAAAACAAAAACTTTCTAATTTTTCAGTAAATAGCTTTGTACCGTATTCAGGACAAATATTGGCTTTTAATTCTTCAGATAATAATAATCTTTATTCAATTGATTTAAAAGACCTATCAACAAAAAGATTAGAGGTAATGAATGGAGAGGATATGAAGATTTTTAATGGGACAATATATTTTATAAATGTAACTAATAATAGACATCTTTCAAAGATGACAGTAGATTTAGCAACTCCAAAGGTAAGTTTCAATGATTTTTCTGATTATGAGGTAAATGAATATTATCCAACTAGTAAAGGTATATTTGCACGAAAGGGTGTTAATGTTGATAATAGTTATATATACTTACCTGCATAAAAAGTATAGTTTTATCCCTATGCAAGAATTATACAGAAAGCATTTTCTTAAAGTGATGAGCGAGATTAATATGAAATAATTATAAGTATTGGAGGTGGCTTAATGTTTTCGAAATTAAATGAATATAAATTAGGATCTAATGTGGTGTGGATTAATTAATATTCTAATGTTATTCTAATTACATTTTAATCTAATTTTAATGTTTTGATGTAATAATATCATTGTAAAGAGATTTACTATTCTAGCAATAAGGGAAAGTATTCTTTCATCATTAAATATTTTTCCTAGAATTTTGAAATTTCTGAAGGTCGTCGTCAGAAATTCATATAAAATCTTTTTTAATTTTTACTCATATTCATAAAAAGAGTTGTTTTTATAGCAACTCTTTTTATATTTAGATGAAATTATTATAAAACAATTCAGGTTGAGAAAATATCTAAGTATTTTTAGACAGTAAATTATTTAATACTTATAGAAATACTATGTATAGATGTATATAATATTTTTATTAAAGATAGTGAATTAATTAAAACTATGTAGTGTAAATTCTTTAACAAGGTAGAAGCAAAGCAGTAAATTGGGATATCAAAATATTAAAAAGTGTAAGTTTTGTTATTGTATATAAATATTTTTTTATGTGATGCTACAACTAGATTATGTAAGGAGGCTATAAATTTGAATGATTTTAGAATTCTTTTAGTGGAAGATGAAAAGCAAATGGCAATGTTTATTGAAATGGAACTTATTCATGAAGGATTTAAGGTTGATGTAGAGTACGATGGAAGAGAAGTTGTTAAAAAAGTAGAAAGTATAGAGTATAGTTTAATATTACTTGATATTATGATACCTAATTTAAATGGAATTGAGGTCTGCAAGAGAATCAGGAAATTCTCTAATGTGCCCATAATAATGCTGACAGCCAAGGGAGATGTATCAGATAAAGTTATAGGTCTTGATGCTGGAGCAAATGACTATTTAACTAAGCCATTTGCAATAGAGGAATTATTAGCAAGAATAAGAGTATATATGAGAGAAAAAGTATCAAAAAATGAAACTGGTGTGATTAAGGTAAATAATATAACTATTGATGATAGAATACATCAAGTATGGAGAGATGGAATAGAAATTGAACTTACTAAAAAAGAATATGACCTTTTAAGAATGTTATTAATAAATAAAAATATTGTGCTTACAAGAGATCAATTAATTGAGGAAGTATGGGGATATGAATATTCAGGAGATACTAATGTAGTAGATGTTTTTATAAGATACCTAAGAAGTAAAATTGATGATAATTTTGAGGAGAAAATCATAAGTACTGTAAGAGGGGTAGGATATGTTATTAAAGGAGAGTAAATATGTGAATTTTGGAATTCTTAGTAATGCAAGGATTTCAATAAAGTTAACTATAATTTACGCTTTTATGTTTTCATTAATTTTAATTTCGATAAATGCAGCGGTTTTATTTGGAATGGAACATTATTTATATCGTGAAGCAGATAATGATATAGAAGATACTAAGGGCATGATATCAAATATGCTTGACTCCTCAAATCAGCAGTTAGATTTATTGAACAAAGAAGTTTTGGCTAATATTTCTTCTACAGATAGTATATATGTAAGGATATTAAAAGAAGATGGAGAATTAATAAATGCTTCAGAAGATTTCCCATTTGATGTTGATGAACTCAATAACAACATAAAATATTTAGGAGATAAAGTAAAACGTCTAGAAGATAAAGGTAGGCATTTAAGATATAAAACTGTTGAATATAACAGCCAAGAATATGGAATTATATATTTTCAAATAGTAAAAGATATGAAAAGTGAACATTATTTTATGATAATGGTATTTGGACTTATGGCAATTGCAGATTCTATAGGTGTTATTGCCTCTATTATAGTTGGATACATAGTAAGTAAAAAAATGCTTAAACCAATTAATTACATAACTAAAACAGCTGAAAATATAAGTATTAATAATTTAAAAGAAAGAATAAATATAACAGGTCCAGACGATGAACTAAAAAGACTTGCATCTACCTTCAATAAGATGATAGATAGGCTTCAAGATTCTTTTAATAGACAAATACAATTTGTGTCAGACGCTTCTCATGAACTTAGAACCCCAATTGCGGTCATACAAGGATATGCTAATTTATTAGATAGATGGGGGAAAAATGATAAGGAAGCATTAGAAAAATCAATATACGCAATTAAATTAGAAGCTAATAGCATGGCAAGTTTGGTTGAAAGTCTACTGTTTTTAGCAAAGGGTGATAGTGGAACACAAGTAATGGAGAAAAAGGAGATTTCCATTAATAAATTAATTGAAGAAGTAATTGATGAAAGTAATGTAATAGAAAAAGATCATGAAATATTAAGTGATAGGAATGATATTGGAGAAATTACTGCAGATTACGGAATGATAAAGCAGATGCTCAGAATATTTGTTAGTAATAGTATTAAATTTACTCCGAAAGGTGGAAAAATAAAGATTGATTCAGAAGTACATAAAGAGTTTGTAAAAATAACTGTTAACGATACTGGTATAGGAATACCTAAAGATGAAATTAACAATATTTTTGAGAGATTTTATATTGTAGATAAATCAAGGTCTAAAGAAAGTGCTGGCTCAGGGATAGGATTGTCCATAGCTAAACGAATTGTTGATATGCATAAAGGGACTATAGATGTAGAAAGTGAAGAGGGGAAGGGTACAAGGGTAATTGTTATATTATATCGAGAAAATTAATCTATATAGTAAATAATAAGATGGAAGAAGTTTATTCTTTCATCTTTATTATTTTTAAGATGATTCTAAGAAGTTTTTAATCTAATTTTAATCTTCTGGGTTCATAATGACAAAGCAATATAGTTAAGGGCATTTTCAAGATTATACTTATATGCACATTACCAAACAGATGTATTAGCTGGTAATGCTTTACGCTTAGTATGCAGTAAAGAATCAATTGCTTTGTTAAAATATATTGCAGGAAGGACAGATAAAAATGAATATGGAACTTTTTACAATGATAAACAATCTAGCAAATAAAAATACAATTTTAGATAAGATAATGATTTTCTTTTCAAAAGATGTCCCTTACATATTTATGGCAGTTGCTGCAATAGTATTTATCATAGGAATCATGAAAAAGAATTCTAATAGCAGAAAAGCTGTTTTTAGTGCTTTTGTTATTACAGTAATTAATTTAACTTTAAGTTTTATAATTGGGAGTATATACTATGTGGACAGACCTTTTGTACACAATAAAGTAAATTTATTAGTACCACATGTTACAGATGCATCATTTCCTAGTGATCATGCTACAGGAACAATGAGTATAGCTTTGGGACTTGCAAAATATAATGAGATACTTAGTACAATTTTAACTATATTATCATTAATTGTTGGTTTTTCAAGAGTTTATGTTGGAAACCATTATCCTATGGATGTAGTAGGTGCGTATATAATTGTTTTCGCAGTAAATTATATTTATAACTTGAAATTAAGATGTAAGATTGACAATTTATATGAACTAGCTGAGAAGAAAATAACAGAAAGATTAGGAAAGTTACACGGTAAATTATTTCAACCTAAAAGTGCAAATTAAATCCTAATTTTAATAAAGGGAAGTATAAAATATTGTCAGCATTTTAGCTGATGATGATGAAATGTATCAATACTTTTTAGATAAAAAAGAATTAATAGAATTAGAATTATCTCAATAATCAATCTTCTTCGAAGGTAGTTTAGACGAAGTTTTGTTTTAAAAATACATGAACTTAAATTACTCAATCTATACATATATAATGTAATAATATTGAATAAATACAAAATTAAGGTCGGAAGTTTTATTTTACCTCCAACCTTATAAAATAAACATATTACTTTTTGAAGTTTATACAAAAGTCTTGACAGACTCTTGCAATCGGAAAAACCTCCATTTTTATTAAAATACTAAGCTACCTCAAATTTGGTAACTTGTCTTTGAGTAACTTGAGCACCAGATTTCTTAACTAAATCACCAGAATTAGTCTTGAAAACATTTTTAGAAATTACAGTGTCCATAAGCGCGTTAACCTCATCTTTTGTAAGAGTAGGTTTAACACCAGAAACACTTAAAGTACTTTTTTCACCAGCTACAGTTAAAAAAGTCATAGATAAAGAATATTCCATTTAATTTACCTCCAATCTTAAGTAGAGAACTCAGCGGACGAATGTGAGTCGAGTTTCCTGCAATATTTTTTTAGAATAAGATCCTAAGCATTTGCTAAGCTAGAAGATTCATTAATGAAGTAATCTCTAGTATTAGCTTCCATAACACCTTTGATTGCATCTGCAACAGCATAAACATTATCAGGTGTAGCATCCGTTTTTATACCTGAAAAAGTCTTTTTTGTATAAATTGGATCGCCTGCTTTGTCTAGAGCTTTTTGAACTTCAATACTGAGAGAAACAGAGTCAATAGTTTTAGTTACAGCCATAGTTTTAACCTCCTTTATTTTGTTTTCATAAAGGATATATGTATAAATTTTAGTCATTACATAAATAGATGAAAATTATTTGTTTTCTTATTTAAGAAAAGAACTAAAACAGGTTAAAGGTATTAAAAGGATGAATATGAAAAGTGAATGTTTTAGTTTATAATTTTTCAAGAAAAATCAACCTTGCATAGGTAGAGTAATAAATAAATTCTATTTTTGTTATTATTTTTGAAGGCTATAGCTTGAAATTATGGTTAATATATTTCTGTAAAGAAATATAGTCAAAAGGAGGAATAATAATATGGCATCAAGTAGTAGTGGAAGAAATACAACTTTAGTACCAGAAGCAAAACAAGGATTGCAAAGATTAAAAACTGAAGCAGCTTCAGAAATTGGATTAAGTGATTATGAAAACATTGATAAAGGGAACCTTTCTTCAAGAGACAATGGTAGAATTGGTGGAGAAATGGTGAAAAGAATGATAGAAAGCTATGAACAAGAGCTTTAAATAATAGTGAATGCACCAAATCTGTTTTTGGTGCATTTATATCCTATGGCTAGATCTAGGTATATTTTATAGACTTTGTTTGTTAAAGAATTTAAATAGATTTACTAAATAAATATTAACTTCATTATACATTTTAATTTTATCCTTTCTGAATAGAACTTAATATAACACCTATGATGACAATAATTCCTCCTAATATTTGTACGGTAGATACACTTTCATGTAAGATTAATATTGAAAATATCAAACCTAAAACAGGAACTAGATTCATAAGAGACACTGAAATACTAGCAGAGAGTTTTCTGAGTCCTAAATTATATAATAGAAATGCAACAATAGAGCAACCTACACTTAGATAGATCAATGCGCTTGCTGAAGTCATGGTAGGCATTCTCCATGTTTTACCCTCGATGATGACAAATGGCAAAAAGAAGATGAAGCCTGCTAGCATTTGATAATATGTTAACGTCATTGCAGAATATTTATTTGTCAAATCTCTTGTAATAAAGTTGTAGAATGCCCATACAACTCCGGCTCCTATTAGAATTATATTTCCTAACATAGATTTAGAATTTCCATCTACATTAATTTGAGTTAAAACTGCAACACCAATGATAGCGAGTATAATTCCAAGTACCTTTTTTACATTTGGTTTTGAATGATAAATAAAAAATTCTAGTAGTGTTGTAACAGCAGGAAAAGAAGCTACTATCAAAGCAGAATTTGAAGAAGATGTCATACTAACCCCAATGTTTTCTATTGCAAAATAAAGTGTAATCCCCAAAAATCCACTTAATGCGATACGGATACGATCTTCCTTTTGTATTTGTTCATTATTTGATGTGATTTTCCTCATGAACCAAAAGAGAAGCACAGCAAAAAGAGTTCTAACTGCAGCGAGTTGAATAGGAGCAAAAGTTTCATAAGCTAATTTTGTTGCGATAAAAGATGCACTCCATAATACAACAGCCCCAGTACTAGCCAAGTAATAGTAAGATAAAGTTCCATTTTGTATATTTGTTTTTTGATTATCTAATAATGATTTGGCCTTTAACATAGAAATATATATCCCCCTTTTTTATATTAGTGACTACTTGCGTAACTACTTGTAATTACGATATCAGTTTTAGTTGATTGTGTCAATAGATTTGGTTATAATATTAGTTACTAAAGTAGCGACTAATATTATTGGAGGATTTATGGAAGATAACATTTTAGAAGTATTAAAAAATTTAAATTTTACAGAATATGAAGCAAAAGCATACCTTACATTATTAGAAGAATCACCATTAACAGGCTATGCAGTAGCAAAAAATTCAGGTGTGCCACGTTCAAAAATATATGAGGTTTTAGATAGTCTTGCTATGCGTGGAGATATTTTAATTAGCCATGGAAATACACAACAGTACGTTCCAATTCCAGCAAAAGAACTTATTAAAAATCGCAGGGTAAAAGCTGAAGAGAGTTTTAAACTTGCAGAAAAATCTTTAGAACAATATAATCAATCTGCAAAGAATCGTGAGAATATCTGGAATATAACTGGTCATGACGAAATACTTGATAAAGTAAAAGAATGCATCCTCTCAGCAAAACATAGAATTCTGATTGAACTTTGGAAAGAGGAATTCAAAGAATTGAAAGCTGAATTAAAAAAGGCAGCTGATAAAGGAGTAGTAGTAACAATCATTGCTTATGGAGAAATAATAGCTGATTTTGCAAATGTTTACCCACATGATATGAGTACAGAAATTACCGATGAATACGGAGGACGCTGGCTTGTAGCTAGTGCTGATAATTCAGAAGTTGTAGCTGGTATTGTATCACTCGGTAAAGATAGCAGGGCAGCATGGACAATGCATCAAGGATTGGTTATGCCTATAACAGAAGTAATGATTCATGATCTGTATATTATGGAAATCATGGAGAAGCATAGAGAATTATTAGAAGAAAGTTTTGGCAAAAATCTTATTGAACTTCGTAAGAAATTTTCTATATACCAGGATTTAAAAAAACATTATGTATAATTAATCTATGAAATCATAATAGTTTATTTATAAAAAGGATAACCACAAAGAACGTGGTTATCCTTCTAAGAGGTTTCCCTCGCTGTCGAGAAACAGTAGCTCATAGTACTTTTGGGGCCTTCCTTTGCCGCTGTCTCTTTTTTCAAATACAGTTCTCGCATATTCCTTTTCTTCGATTTTGTTAAGAATACGGTTTGCTCCTCTGACGGTGATGGATAGGCATTGGGCGACATCCTCAGAGGATAGTTTGTTTGTTCTCATAATTTCTGCATAATACATGATTTTCTGCAGATTAATGTTATTTATTCCGATGCTTTTGGCCAATGCCATGATTGCTGGATCGGCCTTTTCACAAAACTGTATAACATTCATGTTCTGCATTGGTCCGATGACCTTCTGATCCTCATTTATAAAAAAGCTGCAGCTGCCCGTAAATGCATTGGCCTGTCGGTGAGCTCTGATGGCGTTTTCGTTAGCCTGATAATATTCATGCCCCGAGCCCCATCCGATTATTACTTTGTCGCTTGCATGCTCCTCCAAATATTTCAACAGTGCACAGTTCTGCGCGTTAGAGGTGATTTTCGTAAAATTTCCGTAGGTAGTGTACAATTTAACAAAGCCTTCCGAAACTTGGGCCGTGTCTGGAAGATTCATGCTACGCAGAAATCTGCCGGCTAGCACTTTCAGCTCATGAAGTTGCTCTTCGGACTGTGGGTGCACCGTTTCAATCGATAAGCATGCCACAACGGCACTCCTGCTCTTTAGCTTGAGGATAATAATTTCGTTGATGATTCCTTTTATGGTCTCTTTAACGTTTTCCAAAGTGGGGCGTATTAAGATATACCTTACCCCGTGTTTTTTAAGTTCTGGAACAAAATGGCTGAATGCCGTAATGGACAAGTCTATTTTATTTTCTTCCCACAGTGTTATATGGTTTTCAAGCATTGTTTCCACTCTTTCGAACAGATTGTCGCTGTCAATAGGCTTTCCCTGATGAGTAAGGTACTTTTGGAATTCACTGAAAGAATCGATAATATATGCAAAATCCACATAAATTCTTGATATGTCAAGCCCCGGTTCAGTAAGCAGCAGCCTAAATAACTCTCTGTATAGAAGGGTTTCATTATCCTGCAAAATGTGCGTAGGTACTTTCGTATCTAAACATTCCTTATCTATTGACTCGTAAAGAAGCCTGCCGCTGATAACAAATCCGTCCACCGAATCTAAGTTTTTTAGATATACGTCTTTTGTTTCCCTAAAATTACTGATTGTAAGAATCCGAAACTTACATACCGACTGCAATTCTTCTTCAATGTCACGGAAATAGTCTATATAAGATTCCGTCGTGATTATACCAAGTATGATTTTCATGGCAAATTCCTTTCATAAACAATTAATGACATGAATTATAACATAAAAAACATGATATTTCAACGATACCAGTAGTTGGAAAAAAATATGTTCTTAAAATGTCTTATTTTATTATTGACAACTTTTTGTTCTTAAAGTACAATAAAAGTGTTCTTAAAATGTCTTAAAATAAAAAGTGAGCAAATTTTGATTTTTTGATTTGTTGTTCACTAATAAAATCTATTTTTAAGGAGGTGTTAATTTTGGCTGAAAAAACTGAAGAATTTTTGAATATGGCCAATCAGTTACAAGAAAAATTGGTCATGTACAGACATCATCTTCATTCGATTCCGGAACTTGATTTAAGTTTACCTAGGACAACTGCTTATGTAAAAGAGGCGTTGGAGTCGATTGGCCTTAAGCCAACTCCCGTGGGAGAATCAGGCTTAATGGTAACCATCGGCGGACAACGCCCTGGGAAGGTGATTCTTATTCGTGCAGATATGGATGCGCTGCCAATTAAAGAAGAAACGGACCTTCCTTTTGCATCATCCAACGGAAACATGCATGCATGCGGTCACGACATGCATACTTCAATGCTGCTAGGAGCTGCAGAGATACTAAAGGCAAATGAAGGGCAGCTTTTAGGAACGGTCAAACTTATGTTTCAGCCGGGCGAAGAAACCTTGCATGGTGCCAAGATGATGATTGAAAATGGAATCCTCGAAAATCCTAAAGTGGATGCGGCAATGATGCTACATGTAATGACAGGAATTCCGTTTCCCATTGGGTTATTTATTACGCCTGAGACTGGAGGAGCGAGTTCAGCTTCTTCAGACTGGTTCGAAGTCATCATCAGAGGAAAGGGTGCACATGGAGCAATGCCTAATGCCGCAGTAGATCCATTAAATGTAATTGCGCATCTTCATCTGGCGCTACAGGGTATCATAAGCCATGAAATTTCGCCAACTGATAGTGCAGTTCTTACGGTTGGAGTCATGGAAGGCGGAACTACAAACAACGTGATTCCCAATACTGCCAGGATTAAAGGCAGCGTACGTACTTTTGATTCTGTATTGAGAGAAAAAATCGAAACCCGTATCCGGGAAATTTCCACAGGTATTGCGGAAACATTTAATGCAAAGGCAGAGGTGATTTATACCAGGGGCTGTCCTGAAATAAAAAATGACAGCGAGCTTAGCCGTCAAATGAGAACCACTATAGCAAACGCTTTTGGTGCAGATTCCTATATTTATCTATCACAACTAACACCCGGTGGTAAATTAATGGGATCTGAAGACTTCTCATTTGTAACGCAAGAGGTGCCAAGTATCTCGGTGTTTATTAATGCAGGCAATGCTAAAGAAGGCTATAGTTACCCTATGCACCATCCAAAGGCGATATTCTCGGATGATGTGCTTAAAAAAGGTGCTGCTGTTTATGCGGCTTTTGCCAGAGATTGGCTTGAAAATAATTAATAATATTAAAACAAAATTAGGAGGAATTAAAATGTCAGAAAACCGTATGATTGGACCAACAAAATTTGAAGAGTACTCAGAGAAGTACAAAGAGTTTTTATCAATGACCCGTCGTGATGGAATAATTGAAGTAAGATTGCACACTAACGGAGGATCATATGAACATAATTGGGAAGCCCATACCGCATGGTCTCATGCATGGTCAGATATTGGCCGTGACCCTGAAAACGAGGTAATGATTATTTCTGGAACAGGGGATAAATGGGTAGTAGGAAACCCAGATGTCTGGAACACAAAATTTATGGATTGGCCTAAGCAAAAGAAACTTGAACAATATCATGAATCACTAAGACTACTTGAAAATATGATATTCTGCATTGACATCCCTACAATCGGGGCGATAAATGGACCTGGAACTCACTGTGAAATTGCATCTCTTTGCGATATTACAATTTGTACAGAAGACGCGGACTTTTTTGATCCACATTTTATTGGCGGAACACCTCCTGGCGATGGAATGATTCTTACATTGCAGAACATGATTGGTTTTAAGAAAGCAGCATACTACGCATACACTGGTAAGAATATTAATGGTCAAACTGCATTAGAGCTTGGTATAGTCAGTGAAGTGTTACCACGCGAAAAGCTTCTTCCACGTGCTTGGGAACTTGCAGAGATGATAATGCAAGCACCTCGTTCAGCGAGACATCTTACTCATTCAATTTTATCACGTCCTTGGAAAAAAGCCTTAGTAAGTGATCAAGGGTTCCAACTTACTCATCAAATGTACGACATGGCCATTGATGAAGAAGGTGTTCATGAAAGATTGACAAAGATGAAAGGACGCTTAATGGGCAAATAAGGACAATAGCATTAAATTGATATTGGAAGTAAAGAAATAGTGACAGAGGGGCTATATGCTTTTAAGTATAAAACTAAAGGCAAACGGCCCCTTTGTTAAGTTTTTTAAGAAATACTGGCATTTTTGCTAAGGAGGAATCGAAATGTCTGATAGATGTATGGTGGGGCCTACAAGGTTCGAAGAATACTCAGAGAAGTACAAAGACTTTTTCATAATGACCCGCCGTAACGGCATAATCGAAGTACGTTTTCATACTAATGGGGGACCATTTCAATTTGACTGGCCGGGCCAAACCGCATATGGTAATGTATGGTCAGATATTGGACGTGACCCTGAAAACGAGGTGATGATTCTTACGGGGACAGGGGATTTGTGGCAAATAGGAAATCCAGAAGTCTGGAAAACAAAATTTATGGATTGGCCGAGGAACCGTAAGCTGGAAATGTATCATGAATCCTTGAGAATGATTGAAAATATGATATATTGCATTGACATTCCAACAATTGGGGCGATCAATGGCACAGGATCGCACTGGCAACTGGGAACGTTTTGCGATATTACAATTTGTGCTGAAGGAACAGAATTTTTCGATGCACATTATCTTGGTGGTATACCTCCTGGAGATGGAATCGTTTTAACACTTCAAAATTTACTAGGGATTAAGAGAGCGGCATTTTACGCATACACGGGCATGAATATTAATGCTCAAGAGGCATTGAACCTCGGTATGGTTAGTGAAGTACTGCCACGTGAAAAGCTTCTTCCACGTGCATGGGAACTCGCAGAAATGATAATGCAGGCACCTCGCTCTGCGAGACATCTTACTCATTCAATTTTATCCCGTCCTTGGAAAAAAGCCTTAGTCAGTGATCAAGGTTTCCAACTTACTCGCCAATTGTACGACATGTCCATTGATGAAGAGGGTGTGCTTGAGAGATTAGTAAAAATCAAGGGACGTTTTCAGGGGAATGAAAGATAGTCCATTTCGTTAAAAGGATTTGGTAATTACTCGTTTTGTCCGATTCGACGAACTAGCCTATAATTAGATGAATATATTGGTCAAGGGGAAGGAAGGTCTTTTGATCTTCAAACAGCACAGAGAAAGGAGATAAGGGCGATATGAAATCATTGATAGAATTATATAAGATTGGCAGTGGGCCGTCCAGTTCCCATACAATGGGGCCAGAAAAAGCCGCTAGAATCTTTAAAGCAGAAAATGAGGGCGCAGAACTCTTCAAGGTGTTGATTTATGGTTCCCTTGCAAAAACGGGCAAGGGTCATATGACTGACAAGGCTATTATTAAGGCACTGTCACCAGTTCCAACTGAGATTGAATTTATTACCCACGTAGATTTTATTCTGCCTCATCCAAATACCATTGATTTTTTAGCTTACAAAGATGGGCGGCAAACAACATCCATGCGTGTTGTAAGTGTCGGTGGCGGGGATATAGTTATCGATGGGCGTGAGGAGATGTTGGCACCGGATATATATAAGGAAAATACCTTTGAGGAAATCAGCAGTCTCTGTAAAGCAAACAACATCAGCCTAAGCGAGTACATAGAGCAGTGCGAAGGCAAAAAGATTTGGGATTTTCTCTATGAAATCTGGGATGCTATGAAGCATTCGATTAACGAAGGGCTTACATCCACAGGTGTTCTAGAAGGCGGTCTCAACGTAGAACGAAAGGCGCAATTTCTTTATAACCAGCGGCATATTGATGAGAGCCTAGAGACGCGGGAAAACAGGATTGTCTGTGCTTATGCTTTCGCCGTCAGCGAGCAGAATGCCGCCGGTGGTACAATTGTAACGGCACCAACCTGCGGCGCCAGCGGTGTGGTGCCGGCAGTGCTTCGTTATATGCAAGAGAAGAAACATGTCACGGACGAACAGATCATCAGGGCTCTGGCAGTTGGAGGTTTAATTGGAAACTTAATCAAGCAGAATGCATCCATCAGCGGTGCTAAATGTGGCTGTCAAGGGGAAGTTGGTAGTGCTTGCTCCATGGCATCGGCAGCTCTTTCAGAGCTGTTTGGAATGGGTATCGACCAGATTGAGTATGCAGCTGAGGTCGCTTTGGAGCACCATTTGGGGTTGACCTGTGATCCGATTTGCGGACTTGTTCAGATCCCTTGCATCGAGCGGAACGCCGTGGCTGCGATGAGGGCGATAAATGCGATGAACCTAGCAAATTTCTTGTCAAACACTCGTAAGATATCTTTTGATCTGGTTGTACAGACCATGTATGAAACTGGCCTGGATATGAGCAGCGATTACCGTGAAACAGCAGATGGTGGGCTCGCCAAACTCTACAAAATAGACAGCTAAACTCAGACATAAGCGTCCTCCTTTACTGGTATTCTTCCTTAGAGTATATGCTAAATTGCTGTCACAAATCTTAAGTATTATATAAATATAAAGTAGTTAAACATTATTTACCCCTACTTATTAAATAAATATTAACAAGTATTCAGAATGGTCTATTACACCCTAGTAGATCATTCTTTTTTTGACTATCTTGGTATTTTGTAAAAATTAATGATATTAATGGAAAAAGTTTGGATTAGTAAAAATAAGTTTATGATATAATTAGGTAAATTTATAAAAAATTAAGATAATAGATGAAATATTTTGGCGAAAGTTATAAACTATAAATAAGCGTATAATTTTTTGTTTAAATAAGTTATAAGGGGAATGATTTTAATGATAAAAGGGATAAAGCTAAAAGTATTGTTGCCATTAATATCAATAAGTTTGTTTTTTATTGTGTTTATGGCAATACAATTTAACTCTACAAGTAATAATTTAAAAAAGGTACGGGAAATGAATAATAAATATTTTTATACAAGCACTAAAGCTGATGAACTAAAATTAGATGTTGTACAAGTCCAGCAATTCCTTACAGATATTAGCGCGACAAGAGGCGCAAAAGGCTTTGATGATGGTTTTGATGATGCAGAAAAATTTGCTAAGGATCTAGAAAGTGTTTTGAGTGATCTTAAAGAAAAAAATCCAGAAAGTGCAAGTGAATTAGATAATATACAAAAAAGTTTTGAACCTTATTATGAAACAGGAAAGAAAATGGCGCAAGCTTACATAGACGGTGGGCCTGAAAAAGGAAATTTATCTATGGAAGAATTTGATTCTACTTCAGAAAAGATTAATGAGGAAGTTGATAAATTTAACGAAGCAGCAGCAAAAAACATTGAAATATCTATAAGTAGTATAGAAAATGATATAAGAAATACAATAATTTTAATGGGAATATCTGTTCTAGCATTGGTAGTAATATTTGTTATAACTTGGAGATATATATCTAAAAATATTGTTACACCAATAACTACTATGCTTTCAAAACTTAATGAAATGTCTAATAATGGCGGAGATTTAACTCAAAGGATTGATTTTCATAGCAATGATGAGATTGGTGAAATGGCAAAAAGTTTTAATTTAATGCAGGAGTCTTTTAGGCAGATTATCAATGTCGTTATTAATGAATCAAGAAATGTTGAAAATAAAGTTGAAAAAACTAATGAAAATATAGGTAAGTTATCTGGATTAATCGAAAATGTTTATACTACAACAGAAGAATTATCAAGTGGTATGGAGGAGACAGCAGCGTCAACAGAAGAAATGGGTAATACTACATATTTAATTAACTCAGATATGATGGGAATTGCACAAAAGGCAAAAAGTGAAGCTGAGAATTCGAAGCTTATAAATGAGAGAGCTAATGAACTTAAAAATAAAGCTGTTAATTCTATGGAGAATGCTCAAAAGATTAATTTACAAACTCAAAGTAAATTATTAGAAGCTATTGAAAAAGCTAAAGAAGTAGAAAAGATAAAGGCCTTATCAGAAGCTATTTTAGAAATTGCCTCTCAAACAAATTTATTAGCATTAAATGCATCAATAGAGGCTCAAAGAGCAGGTGAAGCAGGCAAAGGTTTTTCAGTAGTAGCAGAAGAAATTAGAAATCTTGCAGAAGATTCTAAAAAAACTGTATCAGAAATAAGTAATATTAGTAATATCGTTATGGGAATAGTAGACAACTTAGTTTCTACTTCTCAAGATATGATAAAATTTATTAATGTTGATGTGATAAATGATTATGAGATGATTGTTAAAACAGGAGAGCAGTATAGTAAGGATGCAGCTATGGTTTATGATATGACAACAGAATTTAGCAATAAATCTAACAGTATTATGGATTCTATGCTTAGAGTTGCGGATGCAGTAAAACAAATAAATGATTCAAATACTGAATTAGCTGATGGAACTAATAATATTGCAGAAAATATGAATACTATATCTGAAAGTTCAGGAAATGTCGTTGAATTAATTAATGAAGTTAATGTAAGCACTAATAAGCTAGTTAATATGGTTAATAATTTTAAGGTATAGCTATGATTATTAAAAAGAAATAAGTGCATAAAGAAAAAACAAATGAATTTAGGCGGTTTTTAAAAACATTTCTTGATAGTAAATTGTTGTGTCATAATTAAAGTTTTCAAGGATGAATATAAGAAGGAGGAAGAGTTATGTCAAATAACGTAAAAGAGAGAAGAATAATTTTAGATTTAGCAACTACTTTAGATGGCTTTATTGAAGGGAAAAACGGAGAAGTTGATTGGTGCATTATGGACGCTGATATGGGATTCACTAATTTCTTAAATGAAATTGACACTATTTTATATGGTAGAAAGAGTTACGATTTATGGGGACAATATATTCCACAAGATGAAGATTCAGATGATGAAAAAGAAGTTTGGAAATTAATTCATAGTAAAGAGAAATACGTGTTTTCCAGAACACAAATAGCTACTAATAATCAAGCAATATTTATAAATGAAAATATTCTTGAAGAAGTAAATAAATTGAAGAATAAGCCAGGTAAAGACATTTGGCTATATGGAGGTGCAAGTCTCATTACAACCTTTATAAATTTAGGGCTTGTTGATGAATTTAGATTATCTATTCACCCTGTTATTTTGGGAGAAGGAAAACCGTTGTTTAGTGATATAAAACAGAGATTGAATTTAAAAATGGTCAACACCAGAACGTTCTCTTCTGGCGTTGTACAATTAATCTATCATTGGAATGGTAATTAATTTTTAACAGAAATCTCTGTATCAATAGCTACTCCAAGCTTAGCGGATATTATGGTATTTAATTTATTGATTGAGCTTGATAAGCTAACAATTTGTTTCTCTAAACGAATTAGCAAATAGGCAGATACCGCTACTGGAAAGCCATTATTAACAATAAGGTTAATTAACTCATTTACTTCCATAAATCCATCACCTCCTATAAGGGATATATGATATAAAACGTATTATTTCACGTTAGAAAACAAATAGTACATAAAACTAAAATATATACATTGCATAAATAATTCTTCATGATAATTCTAAAAATATTGCAAGAATTTTAGCTAAATGCCAGGGATGTAGCCTAAAATGCATTTGCGATAGAATAGATCAAGTTATTGAAGATTATGTGGAGAAAACTACAGAGATCGTAAATGATTTTAGTTTTGAATAGGTAAATGAAATATTGGTATTATAATAAAGATAACAGCTCTAAGGATTAACCTTAGAGCTGTTAGACTTTTATGCTTAATAATACAATGAAATATTATTAAGGATTTTCATTAAAATGTTTTTCTTTTTTTGAATAGCAGTAGAGTAGCACATATTTTTAAAATAGGCATATTCCTTTACAGTGTAATTTTTGTAGAATACAAAATCTATAAGTTCAACTTCCTCTTTATTTAAATTCTCAAGGGCTAATTTTAAATCCTCATAGTCGCACATCTCACATAATGAAGTTTCAGTTGAGATCTCAAGTTCTGGAAAATTATTTTCTACATCATCATGTAAGCTTAATGCATCACTACCTTCAGTAGATCTTCTGGTTCTAGTTCTTTTTATTAGATCATTCATATTATTTTTAATGGCATTAGTAGCATAGGCAACGAATCTATGCTTTTCTAAATTGTACTTGGAAACAGATTTAAAAAGTGAATGGTAACATTCCTGTATAATATCGTGAAAATTATACCTATCAATGAAAGTCCTTTTAGAAATGCTATAAATCAAAGGCCTAAATTCATAAGCTAATTTTTCTTTTGCATCTTCATCATTATTCTTACATCTGGTAACTAAAGTTTCAACATAATCAAAATCCATATAAACCTCCATCTTCAATATAAGAGTTATGAATAAAAGTAATTATTTTACATATATTGTGTTCTGTGTTAAAATTACCTCTACATATAGTATATATGGTTAAGTTACATATAACTTATATAGAAAAGTAATATTGAGAAAAAATTTTTCTTTAAACATCTCTTTTGGGACTGATGACTTCTACTATAATAAAGTTATAGTGGTGGTCTTTTTGTTCTTGATGGATTTTCACAATAAATATATATCATGTAAAGCAATAGACAATTATTTTATTATTCCAATAGAAAATAGATTTTTAAAACATAACTTAATATAGTAAGGAGGTATTAAGTTTTGATACTAGTTGAAAAGTTTTAAAAATTAAGTGTTAAGGGGGAAGTGATAAAATGAAAAGCTTACTAAGGATAGTAGTAGGGGAATGTGAATTTAATCCTAAGACAGGAAAAACTTATAACTGGATAAAAGAATTTTTATGGAAAAAAGGTTTCCCAGGAGTTACAATTAGGCGCGGTGAATTAAGTCTTGATCATAAAAGTATAATGCATTCTGTAGCAATCGAAGATATACAATTTAATGATTTAGCGATCATTATAGAAACAGTTGCTGATAATAATAAAATAGAAAGAGCTAGGCAGGATCTTATTAACAATATTCCACATGGACAAGTTAGCGTCGTTAGAGGAATGGAGGAAAAAAATATGGGATCAAACAAATATTGTGTAGTTAAAATTTACACAAAGGAAGATAATTCGTGGTTTAAAAAAGAAGAATATGAAAAGGTTTTGAGGTTTTTTCAAAAAAAGAAAGTTATTTGGGCTACTGTAACTAAAGGACTTGTTGGATATGGTAAAGATAGAGTTATTCATAAACAAAAAATATTTTCATTTAGTGAAAAAATGCCTATTGTAATAGAATGTATTGTTCCATGTGAAAATTTAAATGATTTGTTAAATGAACTCAAAAATTTAGTTGAGGATGGTGCTGTATTTGCAACTCCAATAGATTTAATTATGAATAAATAATAAAACCATTAATCTAAATATTTTCTTGAACTTAGGAGGAGTTATTTTAGCTACATCATTATGTAAGGTTATTGTAGAATATAGATTATATTAAAAACTCAAGCAATTTATTTTCATAAATACTTGAGTTTTTATATTTCTATTTATTTTATAAATAATACTATTTAATTAGCTGAGATTTTCTAAACTGTAATCATCAGATATTTTATTAACACTATAGTTTATATCAACGTTATTTTTAAAATTAGTATTAACCAAAGTGAGTTTATCTTTTCGTCCGAAATGTTCTTTAATGGATAATTTTATTGTATGCTCACCTTCATATAAATCTATATGTTGTTCTTGATCGCCGCTTGGAGGAGCTGACCATGTACATCCATCCGGATTAAATGAATTGTGGTTTAGTCTTACCTTACCACCTTTAACAGAAATTTTATAAATATTTTCTCCCTTAGGGTTTGGAAGTTCAACACTAGATTTCATGAGTTTAAATTGATTTTGTAATGTAACTTGTTTAGCTTCATTATCATAATCATCAAATTCATCTTTTCCTATATTATTATACTCATAACTATGTTTATCATGATGTTTTTGAACTGTATATGAGACCTCAATACTCCCAAATAGATTAGTGTTTACTAAAAATAGTTTATCTTTTTGTCCATAAGATTCAGTTATATTAATAGCATGAATTTCTTCGGTATCATTTTTTAATTGAACATATTTTAGCTGACCTTTAATTGGATTTGCTGACCATGTACCACCATCGGGATTAAATGAGCGATGCACTAGTCTAATACCTTTTCTGCTGCATTTAATCTTATAAATATTTAGTCCTTCTATACTAGGCAATTCTATACTTGAAATTCCAAATTTAAATTGACCCGCAAGAACTTGATTATCTTTAGGTTTTTTCTCTCCACTTTTCTTTTTTCTGTAGTAAGCAAGAGTGGATTCTTGAGGGACTTTAATTAATCTACTTTTACTTATACCAATCTTTTGAGAGGTATAAATACCTGAATGCCCAGAGAATAAATAACTTATAGCGCAAGTCATAAACATAAATTCAATACCTGCTGAGCCAAACATTTCAAGACCTAAAACAAAAGATGTTATAGGTGCATTTGTAGCTCCTGCAAATACTCCAATAAGACCTAAGGCTGCTAAAAATGATGGTGAAATATTAAGTATACTTGATAAAGTATTACCGAAAGTTGAACCTATTACAAAAAGGGGAGTAACTTCACCACCTTGAAAGCCTGTACCTAAAGTAAAAGAAGTAAATATAATTTTAAGTATAAATGCAAAAGGGTTAACATGACCAGTGAATGAATCACCAATTAATGGAATACTTAGACCAAGATAATCGCGTGTTCCTATTATATAAGTAAATGCAATTATTATAAATCCACCAATAAAGCTTTTAATAGATGTATTTTCAAAACCAGAAGTAAAAACTTCTTTTAATTTATGAGTTAGTTCACTAAATACTTTACTAATTAATCCAAATAAAATTGCAGCAATTACAATTTTTAATATCACTCCATATGTAATATCAGGAACATCTAAAATGCTGTAATGAGTATGGTGAATTCCACATATTTCTGTCATAAGATTTCCTACAAAAGCTGAAATAAAACAAGGGATTAGTCCAGCATAATTCATAGTTCCAAGAGCAGCTATTTCAAGTCCAAATATAGTACCAGCAAGTGGGGTACCAAACACAGAACCAAACCCGCTGCTTATACCACACATTAAAATAATTTTAGTATCTACTTTATCTAATTTTAATAGATTTCCAATGGCTTCTGCTATGCTTGAACCAATTTGTACACCAGTACCTTCTCTTCCTGCAGAGCCACCAAACAAGTGAGTTATAAAAGTTCCAAGAAAGACTAAAGGTGCCATACGCAAAGGAATATGATCTTCACTTGTGTTAATTTTATCTATAATCAAATTATTACCTTTGGATGAGTTTTTTCCATATTTAGAGTATAAGAAACTCACAAAGGCACCACCGATTGGTAAAAGGAATAATAACCAAGGATTATCATTTCTCAAAGTAGTAGCAATATCCAAACTTTTTAAAAAGAAAGCAGCAGCAGATCCTATCAGGGATCCTACAATTGTGCTAATTACAATCCATTTTAAAAATGAGAGGCCAAGGATAGTACTCATGTTTAAGTTTCTAATAAATAAAATAGTTTTTAAAGTTTTTGAATTACTTTTCTGCATTATATTTCTCCTTTTCTTATTATAGTTATAATTGTAAATATTACTGCATTTAGGTACGTGAAAATAAATAACAAGTCCAAAGTTGCCTTACTTGGAAAACTAAAAATGACTCCTACAAAAAAGCGGATTACCGCTATTTTGTAGGAGTCATTAGCATTACGCAGTTAAAGGCGAACTCCATCACCTAAAAATATATTAGTAATGTTATCATAATTAATTTAATTGAACAAATTGTATAGATGCTAAGAATTTAAAATAGGTTAAGCTAGTTTTGTTACTAAACGGTATCATTGCATATATCTATAATCATTGAAAAGAAGCTAAGGTAAACTTAAATCTAAATGGTTTAAGTATTGATAGTAATTTGAAAGATAAATGAAACTTCAATTATGTCTATAATGGGAAGTTGAAACGAATATGTAATGGTTTCTTTTAAATAAAGTTTTTAAACAAATCATTGTATCACCAATAATTCATTAAGTATAATTGAGCAAAAACTTTAATGTAATCGAGAACATATATTAATAAAAAAAGTTTTTTAATATTTAGAACAAATTTTGCTTACGAAAGCTAATGAAACATTGCTACAATTACGAAGCAAGTATTGTATTTGAAAAAATAAGTAATGTAAAAGGAGTGATTACAATAGATTCGAAAATTGAGATAAATAAATCAAAATCAACGGCTATGGCTATTTAATCTATGGCAGAATGCGCTATTTTGATTAGTTTGAGTAAGAAGAATGGTGAATACCTAAGGAAAATTGGAGAACAAATAAAGCTAATAATGAATCAATAAGACTGAGTTAAATTTTAACATAATTATTAGTGTTACATTTTTATGTGATCAATTATTTAGATCGGTCTAATTTATGGAGGGAACTATGAATAAAAAATATAAGTTAGAAAGTAATCAAGGAATAAATTTTATAAGTATTATTGCTATATTAGTAGCAAGTGCCTTTGTGGCAACTTTTAATGAAACTATACTTAATGTTGCATTATCTGCAATTATGAAAGACATGAATGTATCTGCTGGAACTGTTCAATGGCTTGTTACAGCTTATATGACAGTAGCAGCGGTAATGGTACCTGTTACAGCTTTTCTTATTCAGTCATTTAAAACAAGAAAATTATTTTTAAGTGCAATGGGATTATTGCTTATTGGAACAATATGTGCGGCATTTTCAAATTCTTTTGCTATGTTATTAATTTCAAGAATGATACAATCATCAGGTACAGGAATGATAATACCAATTATGATGAATACCATATTATTAGTAGCACCAAAAGAAAAACTAGGAATATCAATGGCAATATGTGTACCAGCAATTTTATTAGGCCCTGCATTTGGCCCAACAGTATCAGGAATTATATTACAATATTTTAGCTGGCATGCATTATTTATAATGTTAATACCAATTGTAGCCATACTTATGATTATAGGAACACTATTCTTAGTTAATGTAGGAGAATTAACTAAGCCTAAGATGGATTACCTATCCATTATTCTATCGACAATTGGAGTCGGAACAATAATATATGCTATAAGCAGTATAAGTGAAGGGAATATTAGGATAACTTTAATAAGCTTTATAATAGGTATTATTTGTTTGATATTATTTATAAAACGACAAAATGCTTTAAAAGAACCAATGCTAAATTTATCTCCGTTTAAATATCCCAAATTTGTAATGGGAACAATTTTAGTAATGATAGCAATGATGGTTACTTTTACTATGAGTATAATGTTACCAATGTATATGGAAGGATCTCTTGGAAAAACAAGTTCTGTAGCAGGGTTAGCATTATTACCAGCTGTAATTTGTGCTGGACTAGCAGCACCTGTAGGAGGAAAAATTTACGATAAATTTGGTGTAAAGTTTTTAATACCATTAGGAACAGGAATAGTAACTGTATTTGTATTTTCAATATCTTTATCTAAAAGTGATACATCATTAGTGCACCTAGTAATAATCTATATATGCATGAGCGTGGGAATTGGACTATTTATGTCTCCTTCTCAAACTCATGGGTTGAATCAATTGCCAAAAGAATATTATCCTCATGGAGTAGCAATAGTAAATACGCTTCAACAAGTTTCTGCTGCTATAGGGTCATCACTTTTTATTGGAATAATGTCAGCAGCTCAAATTAATGCATTAGAAGTGCACCATGCAACCAATGAAGTTGCAATAGCAACAGGATTTTCAACTGCAACATTGGTAGTTTGTGGATTTGCATTTGTGGGATTAATTTTATCTTTTTTCTTTGGGAGAAATATATCACAAGCCAAAGATAAAGAACAAGTAAGATGCACAACGAGATAAGTCCAAAAAAAGCCGATAGTCGGTTTAATACTACATCAATACTGTAATATAATAGTTGTTTATTCGTGTATATAGTCTGTAAGGAATCAAATATACGGTTATAGTATGTCATTTAAGTCACTTAGATGAAAGAAAGCGATATATGAATTGAAAAATGTATTGTCATTTGCTATTGACACGAAGAACTATATAGTAAATAAAATATAATTTCTCAATATTAATATAATTTAGTATTAAGGGAGTGTCGCAAAATGATTAAAATTCAATCATTTTGCGACACTTACTTTTTTATGTATCTGATAGTTGAATTTTCTAATTATACATTATAGTGAAAATGTTTCAGTTTCGCCGTTGATAGAATAAATAGAAGCTGTTCCTTTAGTGAAGTATAAAACAGCAAAAATCCCGTCATCAAGACTGTACATGCGTTTTAAAGATGGATATGCTTCTAGTGCAAATTCCTTTACTTCACGTCTATCATCATTTGCAACTTCTCCAGCAACACGAATCCATTGACCTTTTTTGTTCATAGTAGAGATTTCAACCTTTGGGTTTTGTAACATTTGCACGTAACACTAGGAAGCTTCGCCCTAGTATTACATTGACACTTTCTTCAGATGCTAGTTTAAGTGTAGTGACTGGATTAAAGGCTGTGACTTAAATCCCATAAACTATAGAAGACATATGGAATATAGCTTATTTTAAAGATTTTGGAGAGGTTCTGCTAAGTTTATTACATAATTTATATAGAAGTAATACATGCGCATAAAGAAAAGGGCGCCTTGGACTTGCCATCACAAGTATATAAGAAGGTTTATTGAAATGTGATGACAGGTCCACAATGTAGAAAAAATTATTTAAAATGTTTGCTATTTTATAAGGAGATGGTTGATATGATACCAATAAATCATAAAAGTTTTATAGATAATTCAATAAAACTTTTATGAGATGACTTTAGAATTGTAGGAGTTGCAACAGGAGGATCATATATTACAAATGAAATGGACGAATATTCAGATATTGATTTTATAATTGCAGTAGATTCTATATACTATGAGGAAGTAATGAATGAGAGAATTAAAATAGCAGAAAGTTTAGGTACATTATTATCAGCATTCACAGGAGAACATGTTGGAGAACCACGACTTTTAATATGCTTGTGCGGGCCAGAATTACTGCATGTTGATTTAAAATTTGTATCAATTTAAAGGTACACAATAAATTTTGGAAACTAATTATAATATTAAAGCAATGCTTTTCCAATATTAACATCAGATTTATTTAAGATAGAGAACTCTAATTCGATATATATAAGTAAGACATAATATTCTTACGAGGTGAATTAATATATGGGAGATTTATATGGTAATATGGCTCAATCAAAAGTTTTTTATAATAATAACAGATATGTAGAATATTTAGCTAAGATGCACGGAAAAGATTCATTAAATTATCTATCTTTTGAAAAGTGTAAAAAAGTTTTCATATCTGAAAAAATAGAAGGATTTATTGCATATGTGGTAGTAAAAAAGGTAGCTCTTTGTATAGGTGATCCTATATGTATCAGTAATGAAAAAAGGGGATTTATTCTTGAATTTATGGAATATTGTAAAAAAATAAAATTAAACTTTGTTTTTCTTCAATAACAAAAGAAACAAGAGATATTCTTGAAAACTTAGACTTTGCTGTTTCTAAATATGGTGAAGAAGCAGTAATTGAATTAAATGATTATGAAATGACAGGTAAAAAAACCTTAAAATTACGTCAAAAAGTTAAACGAGCAGAAAAGGCAGGATTAAAGGTAATAGAATATACACCAAGAAATAGTAGAGATATGGATTTAGAAAGTAAAATTCATGAAGTATCGACTCAATGGTTTAAGGCTAAAAAAGGACAATTGTCTTTCTCTGTTGGCGAAATGCATCTTAATAATCCAATAGATAGAAGATACTTTATTTCTTTAGATGAATCAAATGACGTTCAAGCTATTCTTATGTTTTCGCCTTATAATAAGAGGAAAGGCTATTTGTTGGATGTTATGAGAAGAAGGCTTGACTCTGTTCCTGGTGCTATGGAACATGCAATTATTACATCTGCCATGAAAATGAAAGAGGAAGGTGTAGAAGTTATAAGCCTTGGAATTGCTCCTCTAGTTGGAATAGATTCCAAAAATGAAAAAGCTACTTTACTTGAAAAATGTATGAATTATATATATATAAATGTAAAATGTGATTATGAATTTAAAAAACTATATGATTATAAGAAAAAATTTTCCCCAACTAACTGGGCTGAACGATATATTGCTTATGACAAAAGTATATCAATACTGAAACTAGGATATGTTATAATCACGGCCAAAAATGGCAACAGGATTCTAAAGAGTGTATTAGAAGGACTATGGAAAAAAATTATTAAGATTGAATATAATTTTAAGAGAGAAAATTTAATATGAACTATTTATTTGAATTTATTAATATTATAACGAATTTGGACAAGAATATATATGAAATTGTAAACATGCTTGGAGTATGGTTCTATATACTTTTATTTATAGTAATTTTTTTAGAAACAGGACTCTTTATGGCCTTGATTCTTCCAGAAGAATCTTTACTATTTGTACTAGGTAGTTTAGCTTCAGCAGGAATGACTAACATTTTTATAGTAACGTTTGCTATTATATTTGCCTCGATTATAGGTGATACCGTAAGTTATCTAATCGGACTTAAAGTTGGAAATAGAATTTTAAATTGTGAAAAAGATTATATTTTAAGTAAAAAGTACATAATAAAATCTCAAGAATTCTACAATAAAAATGGGAATAAAGCAGTTATACTTTCTAGACTTATACCTTTAGTTCGTACATTTGTCCCATTGGTTGCAGGAATGGCGAAAATGGCATATCCTAAATTTATACTACTAGATATAATTGGATCTGTACCATGGATACTAGTATATGTTTGTGGCGGATATTTTTTTGGTAATATTTCAATAGTTAAAGATAATTTTAGTTTAGTGTTAATAGGTGTAGTTTTGCTTTCTATTTTACCAGTTTTAATACCACATATGAAAAAAAGGTTAAGTAGAGGAGACACCAGTGAACATGATATTACTGTAAAGTGAAATGAACTATTTGTAAATAAATTAACTCAAATAGTTCGTTTTACTTTATAAATTTTCATTTAAATTAATAGTATTTGAAACAGTTTTATTAAACTTAGTAATATCCACTAAAAGTGAGCAGTAGAATTAAAGTGATTTGACTACTTCTATATTTTTGAAATGATATGAAAATAATAGTTTAACATATGTTACATGTTTGATTTAGAATCCTCAAAAATAATTATAATATAGGTACATTTTTAATATAAATTAATATTTATATTAAAGAAGCATTTTTATTTTGGAGGAAATATGCAAGACAAGAATCCAAAAAGTCTTTTTGGAATAGACATAAATGAGTATAGTCAAAATGTTCAATTTAATGTATTAGCGACAACAATAGACTTTTTATATTTAAGATCTTCGGGATCTGCAACTGGTAGATTTAGAGTCGATAGAAGGTTTTTGGAGTATGCAAGGACTAGTAGAAGGTTTGGAATACCAGTAGGGGCATATCATTTTGGGTTACCATCATATGATTTGACAGATGCAGATAGACAATGTGATGACTTTATAAGTATACTTCAACAGGGGTTTGGCAATAAAGACTATGGTGATTTATTTCCAGTACTAGATATTGAAGCGCCTACAGACCAATCTATTTCTACAAAAACATTAATCAATTGGATTGATAGATTTAGAAAAAGATTTGAATCAAAAACTAGACGTAGGCTCATGCTTTATACTGGAGTAAATTTCATAGAACTGTATAATAATTTCTTTATACCTGGACGTGGATATCCCTTGAAAAATATGCCGTTATGGATTGCAATGTATACAAAAATACCTGTCAATCCAGATTTTCCACCTAATGCAGGGGGATGGACTAGGTGGAGAGTATGGCAATATGCAGAAGATCAAGTCGTACAAGGGGTTGGAAATCCTCTTGATGCTAACTGGGGACCAGATAATATAGATTTATTAACTCAACCAGATGTTGTTAAGGGGTTACAAGCAAGATTTGAAGGTGGAAATATAAAAGTTTCATGGAACAGAAATAGTGATATAGATTTATTAGGTTATAATCTATTTGTGAATGGGGAATGGGTTGGTACAGTGGATGAAAAAGCCACAACATATACAATACCTTCTAGCAAAATAAAAATTTCTAAAAACTCACCTGCAGTAGTTTCAATCGAGGCTTTTGATTATGACGGAGAAACATCAAAAATACGTTCAAAAGTAAATTTGTAAGGCGAAATTTATGTCATGTTTTCAATTTTAGCAATAATATGCCTGACTTGTGCATTAATTTGAAAAGTTATGAACAAGTCAAGTATATTTATATATCCTAATAGAATTTCCCACCTAAGTAACTAAAATTGCTTGAAAGCAAATTAAATTTGTCCGAATATATAATTATATTCATTTATTTTTTTGTTTGATATTATATTCCTTAATAATTTATTTTTTGGTTCTTCTACTAATTATTATAGAGGCAATTACACTTATTACAAGAATTAGTATAATAACAGAAATAGAAATCCCTATAGATATATGATACTTAAATGATATTCCAAGCTTTATACCAGTAAATATAAGTATTAAGGCTACTCCATATTTAACATATTCGAATGTGCTGTGTAGTTTTTCTAAAAGAAAATATAAATTTCTAAGACCTAATATTGCAAAAATATTTGATGTATATACAATGAAAACATTAGTTGTTATTGCAAATATTGCAGGAATTGAATCAATAGCAAATAGTAAATCTGATCCTTCAATTAAAAATAATATTGCAAATAATGGTGTTGCATGAAGAACATTGTTTATTTTCACAAAAAACTTTTCCTCATGAAGTTCTTTAGTTACAGGTATCATTTTTTTTAGAAGTTTAATTAGTTTACTATTCTCAAATGATACATCATCTTCTTTATTAATCATCATTTTTATACCACTTATAATAAGAAGTATACCAAATATATATATAATCCATTTAAATGCATTTATAATTGCAATTCCTAATAAAACAAATATAAATCTTAGAATAATCGCACCAAAAATTCCATAAGTTAAAATTCTTTTTTGATGTTTAGCAGTAATTCCAAAGCTTGAGAAAATTAATAAAAAGAGAAAAAGATTATCGACACTAAGACTTAATTCAATAATATATCCTCCGAGAAATTCTAAAGCTCTTTCAGAACCCATGTAATACCATATGGCTAAATTAAATATAGCGGCTATAAATGTAATTAATAAAAACTTAAATAAATGTTTTCTAGTAGACATTTTTGTAGCTCCTTTCAGATAAATTTATATTTAAATTATATATATTTTTTAATATATTCGAAATTTTATGTAAAAACAATATTGATACAAGTTTGTTTTTGTATGAATTATAATGATTTTAAAAAAGTGATTAAAAAACTTGCTTATAATAATATAACAATTATGTAAGAATAAATCAATAAAAGTTTATCATGTTAAGATTTTTATAATATTGACAAGTTTTTTATTTAATAGTAATATTGTTAATAACAATACTAAAAAGACAGTGATAATCTCATTTATAGGGGGAGTAACTGCCTGTTAATTATAACAGGATTCAAAGTCGTCATTACGGAGAGATCCCGGCTTTGAAAGCAAAAAATGCTTAGTGAGACTCTATAGTTAGAAAGTGTTCTAGCTATAGAGTCCTTTTGTTACATAAATTTCTAAATTCAGAAAAGTTATCAAAACATTTTATTAATTAAGTAAAAGGAGGAAAACAAAATGAGTGGTTTAGGAAATCAAATTAAAACTTTACTTTTGATGAGTGTCCTGACGATATTAGTAGTATTAATAGGAAGAGGTATTGGAGGTCAATCAGGGATGCTGATGGCTTTGGTGCTTGCATTAGTTATGAATGGAGGAAGTTATTGGTTTAGTGATAAAATTGCACTATCTATGACTGGAGCTAAGCCATTAACAAGAAATGATAATATTGAAATTTATAATATGGTGGAAAGATTGACAGCAAATGCAGGAATACCAATGCCAAGACTTTATATTACACCTTCTACACAGCCTAATGCGTTTGCAACAGGAAGAAATCCTAAGCATTCAGCTGTTGCTGTTACACAAGGATTAGTGAATATACTAAATTATGAAGAATTAGAAGGTGTTATTGCTCATGAACTGGCACATATTAAGAATAGGGACGTGCTTATAAGTACTATTGCAGCTGTAATGGCAGGAGTAATCACAACAATGGCTAATTGGGCGCAATGGGCGTTAATGTTTGGCATGGGTAACAGTGATGAAGAAGAAGGCTCAGGATTCCTAGCAGCTTTACCATTAATTATTTTAGGACCTATTGCAGCTATGTTAGTACAGATGGCAGTATCAAGATCTAGAGAATATCTTGCTGACAGTACAGGAGCAAGGATTGCAGGACATAGCAGAGGACTCTCTAAAGCATTACTTAAGTTAGATCAGGCTTCAAGAGTGGTTCCTATGGACGTAAATCCTGCAGCAAGCCATATGTTTATAGTCAATCCTCTAAGTGCGAAAAGATTAATGAACCTATTTAGCACTCATCCAACTATAGAAGATAGAGTACGTAGACTTCAAAATTCAAATTTATAGCTGTTATACTAAAAGATACTATGAAAGATTTCTTTAACATCCATAACTAAACTGTGTAGGCAGAAAAGCAAGTAGAAACAAAATTAATTATAAAATTCATAATCTATAAAAGGTGGCAAATAATATAAATTTAATTTTGACATATTACTGTCACAAATATTAATTATTATATAAATATAAAGTTGTTAAACATTATTAACCCCTTATTAAATAAATATTAACTAGTATTGAGAATGATCTATTACACCCTAGTAGATCATTCTTTTGTATTTATAGAGCTATATGATTTATGATATATTGAACTACCAAAAAGGAAATTTTAAATAAGCCCAATTAATATTTAAGGTTCACCTTCAATGGTAAATATTATAACATTAATGTGATCTAGCTTGCCTAGTAAGACATTATTAAATTTTATGAAAATACTACACTACCATCAGTAAAGATTATAATTGAAGAAGTGTAGTTAAGTGGAGGTAAAACTTGTTGAATAACCCTATTATTTAATCTTACTAGAGCCTCAATAGTGTGGTCTGAGTCGACAACCATAACTATAGCTTTATTAGTAGATTGACCAAGTTTTATAGTTATAGGTGAATTGACAGGTAAGCCTACATCGTTTCTAGTGTGAATGCCTTGTTTCAATGTTTTAGGTAAAGGATTTTCAGTTGTTGCAAAAGAAATTAGAAATTTAGCGGAAAACTCTAAAGAGACATCAAAGAATATTGCTAATTTAGTGGAGAAAACTATGCAAGTGTTGAAGAAATTACAACATTTACTATAGAATTAGACAAGCTAGCTAAGATGAAATAAATTTATGATATTTTAGCGCCTTATTTAGCGTGATATTTACAGATACTATACTAGATATCTAACCGCTATTTAATATAGTCTCCGATATTACTCGCTATATATTAATAACGAATATACTACGCCTTTACACTAACTATTTTAACTATGTAACGGATTTATTTATAGAATTATTTAACGTTGTAATCGTCATCACGTTTACTTTTTTACTCCCTACTTATAAGGCGTAAAAAGGGGTATTTAAACAAGTGATTTAAGCGGGTAACCTTAAGGACGGCCGCTAACGTCTTTATTCATGTGGGGGTAAATGGGCGAGTAAACTTTAGGACGGGGATTAACTTACTTGTACCTTTTTTCGTGTTTTTAGAGTTGACTCCAATATTACTCAGGTTTAAACGAGCAGGTAATTTAAAATAATAAAATTAATTTATAAACACTAGAGAATTACAGCAATTATATATACAAAAAAAGACACTTTTATATGTGCCCTTTAAAGAATAACCACTTCTCCATTGCCAATGATTAAAATTCTATATGAGGGTTTTAGTGGTATTAAATTGTATTTCTCAGAGCTTGGAGATAATCGTAAAGACTGCAATGTACGTTGATTTTCGTCCAAGATAATTATGTAAACTCCATCAATAGAAGAGATATTTTGAATACTATAGGTATTATCTGGTGAAACATTAAAATTAATTAACTGATAAAGCCCCTCTTTAAAATTAGTAACAGCAAATACAGGTACTACTATAAATATATTAAATAATAGAATTATTGAGATTAATAAAGTAGTTAATTTTTTCATCATTGAACCACCTTTCAAATTATTATATAGCCAAATACTACATTATGACTTTCCTTCACTAAATAAACCGCTCTTTAGCCAACGTCAATATAACCTTCCCCATTTCCAACTATTGCAATTCTATATTCAGGTTTCAGAGGAACTAAATTATATCTTCGTGGAGTAGGATCTAGTTGTATAGATTGTATTTCGAGCTGATTCTCATCAAATATAAAAACGTGAATGCTATCTTTATTTGAAATATTTTGAATAAAATAAGTATTATCAGGTGAAAAATTTAAATTTAATACTTTATAAACTCCTTCTTTAAAGTTATTAGCAGCATATGTATCAATTGGTTTAAAGATTCCAAATAAAAGACATAATAAAATTATTACTAAAACAGAATTTTTCCTCATTATACAACCACCTTTCGAATTTATTATGCGTATGGTTATTAATAATATGCATATAACCTAAAGTAAATATTTCTATTTAAAAATCATAATAATATTGTTATAAAATAATAGAATAGGAGATTTTATATGAGAGTTGTAAAGAAGATATTAGTGATATTACAAATTATAATACTATCGATATTATGCATGTCGAATAGTTAAAATTACAATGGTAATTATTGAGTGCCACCTTCATTTACGATATGGTTATGATAATGTTCTATAGCAATATCAACTATGGTACTGACACATACATTGATATCTGGATGTATGCTTTTTAATTCATTTATTTTTCTTATAGTAGAACTTCTAAGGGTATAGCTTCTTTTAATAGTTGGAGTCTCACCATCAATGGCAGGAGTGGCACCATTAGGTAGTGGAGTTCTTCTATCATCAAACAGTTCTTTAGTAGAGCTTAAAGTATTTGTTATTTCTATGGAGTTAGTTATATTATTTTTAAAATTGCTGTTAATAGTTGAAGCTGTATTAGTTTGAGCATTGTTTTTAGGATCTTCTTGAATAGAATTATTATTAGATTTACATTCAGAATTGGTTTGAATAGTATCAAAATCATCATCAAAAGAGAAGGAAGATATGCAGTCACCAGCTATAGGAGTTTCGCTAGTAAATCCATATACTTCACCTTCATCATATTCAAAATCATTTTTAGGAACGTTTGATGTTTTTCTTCTAGCCATAAATTATATAACCTCCCTTGGTGTTTTTTAATCAGTATTTTTATGTATTCTCTTAAAGGATATATGGCTGTTTATTGGAGATTCTAAAGTTCTAAAGAATTTGAGAATATAAATTTTTTAGAATTTAAGAATTAAGGAATTTTAGAATGTAAGATTTTAAGAATATATATTTTTTAGAATTTAAGAATTTGCTTGTAAAATGCGGGTTAGGAGATTAGACATACAAATTTAATCATGATTTTAATGTTATGTTACAGTATAAAACATATATCAATAATAGCAGCTGATAAATTTTAAAGTTGTAAATAAATTATTGGAGTGTGTTGTAAAAATGATTCGAGATGAAATTAAACTTAATCCAGAAGAAGGAGAAGTTTTTGATAAAAAGCAGATTGCTTTAGCAATTAGAAATTCTACTTTTAATGATGAACTTCAATGTTCTTTGGTAGAGGATGGGATATTAGATAAATGCCAAGGATGTAGCTTGAAATATATTTGTAATGGAATAGATAAAGTTGCTGATAGTTATGTAGAGAAAACTACAGAGGTTGTTAACAATTTTAGTTTTGAATAAGAAATAAAAGAAATTAAAGATTTTAGAAGTGAATCACTTCATTTAAAAAAGAGAAAGGCTGGAGAGCTTTCATTTCAAGTAAACAGAAAAGATATTCCAGTAGTATATCCAATTAGTCCGCTTCTATTTAAAGAAGTTAAGAGTTGGAAGGATAGAGTTTTAAGCGGGGTACCTCAGTTAATAATTCCATTTACAGTGGATCAGGCATTCTGGGCACATAGATTGTTTTCAAAAGGGTATTCAGTAGGTACTTTAAAAGAAAAAAATCTAGAATCAGTTGATTTAATAAAGGCATTTAAGGACATGGAAAATAAAGAATATATAAGAAATGCTAAAGAAATCAAAAATATTATTGAGTCTGAAAAAGGATTAGAAAATGCGGTGAAATATATAGAAAAAGTGTATAAATCATTTTGAAATAGAGATAAAATCTTTAATATTAAAGATGAATAAGTAAACCTTATTCATCTTAGATTCAGATTAGAATTGAATGATAGCATAAATATAAATTGACTATATAGGAATATTAATGATAATATTTAGTAAGAAGTGTAAAGTTAGTCATAATTTAATAATAAAAAAAGATGAATAAATATAAGTGATTAAATTTGTATTTATTCAAGTTTTTTTATGATAATCAAAATATTACATAAAAATATTAAGGCGCAGATACTGTAAGATATTTTTAATCTTTGCAAAATTAATTATTATTAATTAAATGCTTAGACAAAATAACTTTTATAAAAGTGAAAGCTTTTAACAGTATGTATTGCTCTTCGGAATTATGAAAAATTTATAACACAAAAAATTTAATGATAATTAAGTTCTATTTTTGTACTCAAAAGTTCATTGTATCTTTGCATATACAAGCTTCATCTTGAAGGAATATTGTGCCACTTAAGTGGACAGATTCTTCTAAGATACAAGTAAGGGAAGTTGTATTTCTATTAGAAGAACTTCAATTGAATCTTAGAATATATTTATGCACTTAGTTACAGGTTAGGAGATAAAATGATAAATAAAAGCAAAATAAAAAGCAAAGTAAAGATTATACCTCTAGGAGGGCTAGGGGAAATAGGAAAAAATTTAACTGTCTTTGAATATGAAGATGAGATAGTAATTATAGATTGTGGAATGTCGTTTCCGGATGAAGAACTTCTTGGAATCGACCTTGTACTTCCTGATATAACGTATTTACAAAGAAATAAGGATAAGATAAAGGGATTTTTTATAACTCATGGACATGAAGATCATATAGGTGGATTACCTTATGTTTTGAAACAAATTAATGTTCCTATTTATGCTACAAAGTTAACTTTAGGGTTAATTGAAAGTAAATTAGAAGAGCATAATATTCTTAGTGATTGCACATTAAATATGGTTAAACCAGGTGATATAATAGAAACAGGCAATTTCAATATTGAATTTATTAGAACAAATCATAGTATAGCAGATAGTGTGTCAATTGCTTTGCATACACCTATAGGAATAATTGTTCATACTGGTGATTTTAAAATTGACTTTACTCCAATTGATGGAGAAATTATAGATTTGCAAAGATATGCACAGCTCGGAAAAAAAGGAGTACTGCTTTTAATGGCTGATAGTACTAATGCTACTCGTTCAGGTTATACAATGTCGGAAAAAACTGTAGGTGAAACTTTAAATAATCTATTTATTAAGGCAGATGGAAGAGTAATAGTAGCTACTTTCGCATCAAGTATTCATAGAGTGCAGCAGATTGCTAATGCTTCTATAAAAAATGGTAGGAAGATTGCATTTAGTGGAAGAAGCATGGAAAGAATATCTGAAGTTGCTATGTCACTAGGATATTTATTTATACCAGAAGAAATGATAATAGATTTAAATGACGTTAAAAAATATCCAGATAATAAAGTTACAATAATCACGACTGGAAGCCAAGGTGAGCCAATGGCAGCACTTACAAGAATAGCAGCAGGCAATCATAGGAGTATTCAACTAGAAAAGGGAGATACAGTTATCATATCATCAACACCGATACCAGGTAATAAAAAGGCTGTATCGAGTGTTGTGGATGATTTAACAGAAAAAGGTGCTAAGGTAATATACGAAGCAATAGAGGATATACATGTTTCAGGCCATGCTTGTGAGCAAGAGCTTAGATTAATTCAGGCACTATTAAAACCTAAATTTTTTGTACCTGTACATGGTGAATATAGGCATTTATTAAGTCATTCTAAGATTGCAGAAAATATGGGTATGGATAAATCGAATATTTTTATATTAGAAATAGGGGATGTATTAGAATTAGCTAGAAATAAAGCTGAAATAACTAACAAGGTACCAGCAGGTAGAGTTCTTATAGATGGCTTAGGTGTAGGTGATATAGGAAATATTGTACTTCGAGATAGAAAGAATTTAGCAAAGGATGGTATTATAACAGTAGTTATTGTTATAAATAAAGAAAGTAAAACCGTAATATCTGGTCCAGATATAATTACAAGAGGCTTTGTATATGTTAGAGATTCAGAAGAGCTAATGAGAGAGATTAGGAGAATAGTTTCTAAGAGTGTAGAAAGATGCCTGGATAATGATGTAACTGGGTGGTCAGAAATTAAGAGTGCCATAAGAAGAGAAGTAAATACTTATGTATATACAAAAATGAAAAGAAAACCTATGGTCTTGCCAGTAATTGCTGAAATATAAAGCGTTGAATCAAAATACAGATTTTTTCCACTCATAAGTCCTTTTTCCATTGCGTAAAATACTATATTATATTGCATAAATATAGAAAACTAAAGACTGCTAACACTTTATCAGCAGTCTGAAGCCTTAAAGGACTTGGACAATTAAAATATATTTATAATGGAATAGATCAAGTTGCTGATAGTTATGTAGAGAAAACTACAGAGCTTGTTAACAATTTTAGTTTTGAATAGGTAAATGAAATATTTGTATTATAATAAAGAGCAACAGCTCCAAGGATTAACCTTAGAGCTGTTACTCTTTTACCCTTAATAATACAATGAAATATTATTAAGGATTTTCATTAATATGTTTTTATTTCTTTGAATAGCAGTAGAGTAACACATATTTTTAAAATAAGCATATTCCTTTACAGTGTAATTTTTATAGAATACAAAATCTATAAGTTCAAGTTCCTCTTAATTTAAGTTCTTAAGGGCTAATTTTAAATCTTCATAGTCACACATTTCATCATAAACTAATTTTTCTTTTGCCTCTTCATCATTACCCTTGCATCTGGTAACTAAAGTTTCAATATAATTAAAATCCATATAAACCTCCATCTTCAATATAAGAGTTATGAATTAAAGTAATTATTTTACATATATTGTGTTTTGTATTAAATTTACCTCTATATATAGTATATATGGCTAGATTACATATAACTTATATAGGAGTATAAAAATAATTAGATTTATGTTGTTACTTAGGTTTTTAATATTAAAGTTCTTGGTTGTAGCATATAGCTTCTCTTTAAAGGTTATAGGCTAAAAGATAGGACTGTTCTCAAAAAATAATGAGAACAGTCCTATCATATTTATCAATTCAAATAACTATATCAATTTCACACTAAGTCCAAGAAACTCCCAATTAAAAAAGTCAATTATATATTGGAATTTAATAAACTTGTCCACTTATTTTGCTTGTTATTTCTTTCCACCATAGTTTTTATATGTTTTATATACTGCGTTTGCATATTGATCAGCTAGGATTGGTCGACCATATGAGTCTGTGCAACCTGGATACCAGTTTGGACCTCCATTATAATGCAATAAACCATTATATACACCACCAAATTGATCAACCATCTCCTTTATAATCAATCCACCTAATGCTACCTGATCTTGAAGATTTCCATGATCATAAGTTCGTCCATATGTTGATTTAAACTTTGTTGCATATGCATTTCTTGTACTTGGTTCCACTTGCATTAATCCATCACCAGATGAGGGACTGCCAGATAAGCCTGCACCAAAATTACTCTCTTTTTTTATAACTGCACATAATAATAATGCAAAATCTCCATTCTTACTAAATTTCTTATCTACATTATATGCATATTTCCATATGTTACTTGGAACTTCACTAGGCTTTGATACTGATGTCTCTGTTAGATTCGCAAGTTTTGCTGGATTTGTAGTTATTGTTGAATTTGTTGTTGCTGCCTTAGCAAGCATCGGCATTTCAGTTAATGTAAGTCCAATTACTAAAGTGAGAGCAACTAGTTTTTTTAATTTCTCGTGTTTCATAATACATCACTCCTTTAAATTTTAATGAAAATCCATAAGACACATTTACCCCATAGGGGAGAGTGCAACTCACAGGTATTTATTTCATGACTCTTTAGAGCCAAAAAATCATGTTAATACACTTACTTGGAATATAAAGATTTAATTTTGAAATTATTTTGATTAATAACCTTAAATTAAAACCTATATTATATAAATTCGAAAAGAGTAATTTTTTTCAGTGGGATAAATTTAGTTATTTTGCAATAAAATGTTTTTAGAGTCTAAATTAGTTTCGCATAATGTCTAGAATGGGTAGTTGATGTAATGGGATAAAAAGAATTAATATTAGAAGATGATTTAGGATAATGAATGGTGAACCAGTGCGGTTGAGCAAGGCTGTGTAATTTAAATGGTGGAAATCTATTCTGAAAAGATTAAGTCAAATCATTCAGTAGCGAGTCATGGAAATAAATAGGTAACTATTTATTTTAAGCGTTGACAGTTAGGTAGTAGGCTTGAATGTGAATGAGCCTCGTAATAAGTATAAATTGGGGAAGGCTGACGGTGTCGGTTCTCTGGAAAGCAATATTATAGTAGGTGATAATGACGAATCTACTATAACTTCCTCGGGGTCAAAGAGCCAAGCATGCTATACAATGATTACATAGCAACTCAGGAGACCTTATCAGCGCTCAAAAAAATGAGTATAATAAACAACCGATAAAAAGGAAGAATATTAAAAGGTTGATGGGGAGTCGGATAATCTCATAGTACCAATGATAGTGGGTAATGCCAAAGTAGGGAAGGAGATTACATATTATTGTCTTAACTAAGGAAACATTAACTGCACACAGGAGTAGATGAATTAATGGAAACAAAATTACTTAAGATAGCAGAAATTGCTAGACAAAATCCAAAAGAAAAATTTACATCATTATATCACTATATTAATAAAGAAAGCACTTTTCAAGTGGTTAAATCGCAGAAGCCAAAAGCGAAGTTTTGATTTGGAGAAGTTTAAAATGTATATGAAGTACAATCCTTTACCTAAGCCTAAAATCAATGTAAATGTATATAGATAGCAAGTTCTGTAAAATAATATGAGGAGCCGTATGCCTTAATTGGGCACGTACGGATCTGAGAGGGGGAAAGTTCGTGAGAGCTTTCTCTACTTGACTACCATATATAAAATTCAAATTCATATTATTCATATAATTAGAAGTAAAACATCTATAGAAATATAGGTGTTTTTTAATTTTAGCTAGAATAAAATTGCGAAACAGGACCTAAAAACACAAATTAAAAATATGAATCTATTAATAAAAAACTATGGCGTTAAAATGGAGTTAAAAATAGAAAAATACCAACATCCGAATCTCTTCAAACGTTGGTATTTCTAACTTGGTGACCCATAGGAGAATCGAACTCCTGATTTCACCGTGAGAGGGTGGCGTCTTAACCGCTTGACCAATGGGCCTCACAACAAATATTATTCTACACTCATTTATCTATTATGTCAACAACTTTTTTGAATATATCCGTAAAAAAGGAAAGAGTTAGAGAAGAGTGCTTTAAATGTAAAAATGATTTGTTACATTTTATACAAATCATAATTTTCTAAATATTTAAAAAACATACTTGTTTTTCGCTGAAAATCTGTTAAACTATTATATAGTTAGTAATTTAAATAGAGGTGTATATTGTAAAATATACTCATCGCTCCTCTTGTATGATTTTTTGATCATACGGAATTACGACTCCTTTTTAATATTTTGTGGGATATCCATTGAGATTTTATTGTTTATGAACAGTTTAATTTTGATGGGTATTATTTTTTATGGTAAATTACTATATTTTATAATAAATCCACATTTAGATCTCCAGTAGCCCAAATGCTTAATTAATATTAGAATGTAGAAAATTAATTGAAAGTTATGTTAACTAATAATTTTAAAAGCAAAAAGAGGATTGTCAAAATAAAATTTGATAATCCTCTTTTTAATTTATACTACAAGTTTAAGTTATATTCCTTGAAACTATTATTTTGAAATCCACTCTAATACAGCAGGATTTGCGCATGCTGAAGTTTCACCATCAATCTTTGTAACAAAAATAATATCTCCTCCATTAGCGACAGAGCTTACTTCATCAAATATTTCTTTTGCAGATAATGTATCTGTTTTTACAAAGAATCCTTCAGGCATAAATTGAGCCCATGAGCCTAAAGATTTAATTTTTCCTGGTATATTAGTACCACTGTGTACATGTTCATGAGAATGATCTTCTCCGCATCCATAGCCATCACCATGTTCATGAGAATGATCTTCTCCACATCCACAATCATCACCGTGTTCGTGATGATGGCCTTGAGTATCGCTTAAAAAATATGTAATCATATATGCTGACATTATTATATCAATCCCTTCTAGCTTTTTTTTATTTATATTAGGTTAACAAGTTATATTTAAATTATACAGTAATATTGATGGTTGTAAATTATTTCTTTGAAAATGTTAAATGTGGTTAGTATTTCAGTAAGTGGAATAGTTAACTTTTATTTAAATATAATTATTAGTGGGGTACTTGCAAAAAACAGATATTAAATCTATTTTATGGCAATTAGAGAAGTGAAAATTTGATGAGAATTTTATTAATGTAGAAACAAAACTTGACATAACGCATATAACGTAATAAAGCAGAATATTATATCATATTTAAAATTATTTTAAGTTAGAGAAATTTTTTAGTTAAAGGAGGGACAAGTATATGGATTTTGCACAGTATATAACACAAAATGCTCTGATTTTGATTCCTGCTCTATATATTGTTGGTATGGTAATAAAAAATACAGAAAAAATTAACGATAAATATATTCCGATGATATTATTATTTCTAGGAATATTAGGGGCTGTTGGAATCATGGGCCCTAGCGTAGAATCAGTAATTCAAGGCATACTGGTAACGGGAGCTACAGTCTATACTAATCAACTAATAAAACAAAGCTGTAAGAAAGAATGAGGATTTTAATTTACCAGTAAAGATTTAATGACTACAATTTTATGGTTACCTTATTATATTAAAATTATTTTGAGGTTTATTGCTGACAAGCAGATACTGTCAACAATAAACCTCATTTTTAGTTGAATAAAATACAATAGTCCTATATAATTTAAAATACAATAAGAAATGATTTTTAGGTTCATATAAGGTTAAGTGTATATGATTAAAAGGGAAAGTGGTTAAAATCCACTACAGCCCCCGCTACTGTGATGGAAGACTAATCTCTAAAGTATATATAAAAGTGCTCATTAATTAAAAATTAGCTGCTTTTAAATAGTATACTAAAAAATCCACTGAGAAATTTTCTTGGGAAGGAAGAGAATTAGGATGAGGCCAAAGTCAGGAGACCTGCCTAGGAGTTTATAAAAATGCTATTCTTCGGAGGGAAGAAAACTTGCAAATAGCGGGATGTAGTAGAGTAGATTCTACATTCTTAATTTGTTATGTATTTCCTCCTTATCTAACGATAAAGGGGATTTTTATATATTCCAAATTATAAATCTTATGAAATATTTATAAATTTATTAAATTAAGGTCTTTTTTAAGACAATTTTAGGAGGAAAATACATGAGAAAAGCTATTTTAGTAGTTAGTTTCGGAACAAGCCATTTAGAGGCGCTTAAGAATTCAATTGAAAAGATTGAAAATAAAATCAAAGAGGAATTCAAAGATTATGAAGTTTTTAGAGCTTTTACAGCTCATTTTATAATAAAGAAATTAAAGGCAAATGAAAATTTGGATATATTAACGCCAGAAGAAGCCCTAGAAGATTTGAAATCTAGAGGATTTGAAGAAGTTATAGTGCAGCCGCTTCATATAATTCCAGGAGAAGAATTTGATTACATCAAAGGTGTTGTGGAGCAAAGGAAAAATGATTTTAAAGATCTTAAGCTTGGAAGACCAATATTTTTTTATCAAGGAATGAATGGATTACCAGAAGATTATTCTTTATTTATTGAAAGTATTAAAGATGTTTTCAAAGGTGAAGAAAGTGTAATATTATTTGGTCATGGTACAGAACATCCATCTAATGCAGTCTATGGAATGCTGCAAACTGTTTTGGTAGATGAAGATTATGAGAATGTTTTTGTGGCAACAGTAGAAGGGTATCCAACAGTTGAAAATGTAGTAAAGAAGTTAAAGAAAAAAGGAATAAATAAGGCAAAACTTGTTCCTTTATTACTTGTGGCTGGTGATCATGTAAAGAATGATATGGCATCAGATGAAGATCATTCTTTAAAGACTAGGCTTCAAAAAGAAGGAATTGAAGTGGAGTTACATATGCACGGACTTGGAGAGCTTGATAAATTTGATGGACTCTATATAAATAGAATTTATGACTCAATTGAGAATAAATATATAAACGCTGGAAGGACTAAAAAACTTAGATAGTTCAATTTTTATAGTTGCAAAATTCTTTGCAGGTATTTAGGCAGAGTTAAAAAGTCTTGTTAGTACAGAAAGGAAAATAATATGAGGTCTATAATTATATCTTCGAATTGCAGCGGAGGAGGAAAAACTACTTTTACTCTTGGGCTTATGAAAGTACTTAAAAGTAGAAATTTTCATGTACAAGGTTATAAGGTAGGACCGGATTATATAGATACAGCATTTCATAAAGCAGTCACAGGGATAGCTTCAAGAAATCTTGATACTTTCTTAATGGGCGAAGAAGGTGTGAAAAAAAGTTTTCAAAAAGGTTCTGGAAATATTGGTATAATAGAAGGTGTTATGGGATTATATGACGGAATTGGAGCAAGTGAAAAAGGTTCCACTTATCATGTCTCAAAACTTTTAGGAAATATGCCGATAGTGCTAGTATTGTCTCCTAAGGGGCAAAGTGCAAGCATATGTGCTGAAATTAGCGGTTTTAAAAATTATAAGGATGCTAATATTGTTGGAGTCGTATTAAATTCTGTAAGTGAAAAGTATTATAATTTATTAAAGTATGCAATAGAAAAAAATTGTAATATAAAAGTTTTTGGATATATTCCTAAAACGCCAGAAATAGCAGTAAGCAGCAGGCATTTAGGGCTTGTTCAGAGTATGGAAATCCTTAATCTTGAAGAAAAATTAGATATATGTGCAAATTTAATGGAAAAATATGTAGATATAGATGGAATTATAAATGCAACTCAGGAGTATAAAATAAGTACAGATGGTGATCTTAATAATTCTTTTAAAGCAGATGATAAACAAAAAAGTTTTGAAAGTTTAAAAGAAGAATCTAAAAATAGAAATTTAAAAATAGGAGTGGCTTTAGATAAGGCGTTCAGTTTCTATTATAAAGATAATTTGGAAGCTTTAGAAAACTTGGGCGAGGTTGTTTATTTTAGTCCAATCAATGATAAAGAATTGCCACAAAACTTAGATTTTTTATATATAGGTGGAGGATATCCAGAAGTATTTAAAAAGGAATTAGAAAACAATTATTCTATGCGAAAAAGCATTAAAGAAGCTTTAGATAGCGGCTTGAGATGTTATGCAGAATGCGGTGGACTTATGTATCTTACAGAATCAATAGATGGATCAGAAATGGTTGGTTTTTTCCATGGCAATAGCACAATGACTAATAAGCTTCAGAATTTTGGTTACTGTAAGGTTAAAATAGATAACAAGTGTTTTAATAATAAGGGCTTAGAAGATAATGAATTTGAAGTTAATGCCCATGAGTTTCATAAGTCAAAGGTAGATTTGGATGAGGATAATGTATATGAAGTAGAAAAAACTTTATATAATGGGGAAGTATTAAAGTGGAAATGCGGATACTTTAAAAATAATACATTAGGAGGATATGCCCATATAAACTTTCTTGGAAATGAAGAATTATTAAAAGCGTTGGTTAACTATTAATCAATTTATTAAACTTGGAAAGAGGTGAGCTTGGTGAGGTGTTTGTTAAACCCCTCGCTAAAAATATATGGAATATTTAAAAAATCCTATGGGAATTGAAGAAAAAAGTTTTGAGATTATTGGTAATGAAATGGGGTCGCACTCATTTAGTGAAGAAGAACTGCTTATAGTTAAAAGAACTATTCACACTACTGCAGACTTTGAATATAAAGATTTGGTAGAAATAAGTGAAACAGCAATTGAAACTGCAAAAGGTATTTTTAAACAAGGTGCAAAAATCTATACGGATACTAATATGGCTTTAAACGGAATTAATAAAATGGCGTTAGCTAAAACTAATAGTGAAGTTATCTGTTATGTGAATGAAGAAGTAGTTCATAAAGAAGCAAAGGAAAAAAATATTACTAGAAGCATGGCTGCAGTGGAAAAAGCTTGTATGGATAATGTAGATATATTCGTTTTTGGTAATGCACCAACAGCTCTTTTTAGGCTTAAAGAGTTAATAAAAGAAGGAAAGGCAAAACCAAAGCTTATAATAGCGGCGCCAGTAGGGTTTGTTGGAGCTGCAGAAAGTAAGGAAAATATGAATGAACTTAATATACCTTACATAAGAATTAAAGGAAGAAAAGGTGGAAGTACTGTTGCAGCAGCAATAGTTAATGCCCTTATGTACATGGTGGTTTCAAGATAATTAAATTTATTAGATTAAAGATAGTTAAAAAGTTAATGATGTCAGGAGGTGATTTTTATGTTTGAAATGTACGTTGATGTAGATGGAAAAAGGTTAAGATGTGGATATACAACGGGTTCTTGTAGTGCTGGGGCAGCAAAAGCAGCAACAATTATCTTATTTAATAAAGAGAAAAATCTTAATGAAATAGAGATTGCAACTCCTAAAGGAATTGATGTAACAATGCCTATAGAATTAATAGAAAAATTTGATGATTATGTTGAGTGTACTATTTTAAAAGATGGTGGAGATGATCCTGATAACACTCATGGAATAGAAATAAAGGCCATGGTTAAAAAGATCAAACCAATAAATAATAAGATATTTCAAAATGAAGACTTGCAAAAGTATGATAGTGCTTTAGTTGAAGATAGCAGAGCAGAAAAAGAAGATGAGTTAGAAAGAGTAGTGCTTAAAGGCGGAGCTGGAGTTGGAATTGTTACTAAGGATGGGCTTTTTATTCCTAAAGGACAAGCGGCTATTAATCCGGTTCCTAGAAAGATGATAAAAGAAGAAGTATTAAAAGTGTTACCTCCAGGAGAAAGAGTTGAAGTAATAATTTCAGTGCCGCAAGGAGAAAAAGTAGCAAAAAAGACTTTTAATCCTAGACTTGGGATTGAAGGTGGGATTTCTATTCTTGGGACAACAGGAATTGTATATCCTATGTCAGAAGATGCACTTAAAGCCTCCATAAAGATAGAAATTACCCAAAAAGCAATAAATAATGAAAGATTAGTTTTAACTTTCGGAAATTTAGGCGATAATTATTGTAAGGAACTTGGGTTTAAAGAGGAAGAAGTGGTAACATGTTCAAATTTTATAGGATTTGCATTAGAGACTTGTGTTTCGTGTAAAGTTAAGTCTATTATAATAGTTGGACATATAGGAAAGATGAGTAAAATAGCTTATGGATGTTTCAATACTCATAGTAAGGTCAATGGAGTGAGGCTTGAAGTTATTGCATTAGAACTTGCGCTTCTTGGATATGATATGTCACTTGTAAAAAGAGTGCTTGAGGAAAAGACATGCGAAGGTGCAGTTAAAATGCTTGGAGATGGATATGAGAAACTTTATGAGAACATTGGAAATAAAATAGTTCAAAAAATCAAAGAGCATGTTTATGGAGAGCTAGAAGTTGACGCTGTAATGTATTATGGCGCATCAAATCCGATTTTATTATGGAAGTCCATTAAGGATAATTAATAATAAAGTTCAATATAAATTTTAGGATAATTCATTAGATTATGGATTGTGTAAAATATTTTAGGGATTAATATTAAAAAGTTAATTAAGCTTTCATAGGGGGACACAAAAATGATTTATATTGTAGGGCTTGGTCCTGGACACAGGGATTATATTATGCCTAAGGCCTTGGAAATATTAAAAAAATCTAATATAATAATAGGTTTTAAAAGAGCATTGGATTCCTTAGAGTTTATAGATAATAAAAAAATATATATAAATAAGCTAATTGATATTAACGAATATATATGTGATGAGAAAAATAGAAGTATGATTATTTCGATTGTTGCATCTGGTGATCCAACTTTTTATGGGATAACAAATTATATAAAAAGTAAAGCAACTTTAGAATTTCAAGTGATACCAGGCATAAGTTCTTTTCAATATCTGATATGTAAATTAAATATGTCATGGAATAATGCGTACCTAGGAAGTTTACATGGAAGGAAAGAAGACTTTTTGAATGTGGTTAATAATCACGACTTAAGCATTTGGCTTACAGATAAAGAGAATAATCCTGCTATTTTATGTGAAATTTTGCATAAAGAAAAAGTTAGATGTAAAGTTGTAATAGGAGAAAATTTATCCTATGAAGATGAGATTATAACTAATGGTACTCCAGAGGAATTTATGAATAAAAAATATGATTCACTGATTGTGTTTATAGTAGATAGAACAAGTCGATAGAATTTATAATGATTTTTGTGTGACGTTGACGTTTGATTAATACCTGAAATAGAGGAGGAAATTTTCATGGTTTTTATAAAAGATGAAGAGTTTATTAGAGGAAACTGCCCAATGACAAAGGAAGATATAAGAATACTTTCAATTGCGAAAATGAACTTAACAGATAATTCTTTAGTACTAGATGTTGGAAGTGGTACAGGGAGTATTACAGTTCAGGCTGCTAAAATTGCAAAAAACGGTAAAGTGCTTGCAATAGAAAAAAATTATGAAGCATATGAAATTACAGAAACTAATGTGGAAAAGTTTGAATGTGATAACGTAAAGATTTTAAATAAAGAAGCAAGTAGAGTGCTGGATACTTTGATTTTTCAAGGTTTAAAATTTGATTCCATATTCATTGGAGGAAGCAGCGGGCATTTAGAGGAGATATTACTTAAGGTAAATGCAATCGTAGTAAAAAAAGGCACGATAGTTATGAATTTTATTACCTTAGACAATGCATACAGAGCAATTGAGGTCATGAAGAAACTAGATTATAAAATTGAAATTTCATTAGTTAATATAAGTAAAAACCGTGAAGATACTTTAATGATGATAGCTAATAATCCAATATATATAATTCAATGTATAAGGAATTAAGTATAATTTAATAAAGATTTTTAAGATAAAATAATACATAGTTGTTATAAATAAAAGTGTATAAATAAATAAAGATAATATGATATCGGTAACTAGAATTAAAATAATAATATATACATATGTAGTTACTTAGGAAGAGAGGAATTATAAAATGGCAACATTATACGGAATAGGTGTAGGACCTGGAGATACTGAACTTTTAACTGTAAAGGCAGTAAGAACAATAGAAAGGTGTCAAGTTGTAGTTGCACCATCTGCTACTGAAGGTGGGGAAAGCATTGCGCTTGAAACAGCTAGAGAATATATAAAACCAGGTACCGAAGTTATTGTAAAGCATTTTCCAATGGGGAAGAAAGATAGAGTAATAAAAGCATTGGAGGCTTATGAATTTATAGAAGCAAGGCTTAAAGAAGGAAAGGATGTTGCATTTTTAACTATTGGAGATCCGTATATTTACAGTACATATAGTCATATGTTAAAGCATGTTAGAGATTGTGGATTTGATGTTCAAACAATTCCTGGAATAACATCTTTTTGCGCGGCTGGGAGCTTAGTTAATAGGACTTTAGTTGTAGGTGATGAGAAGCTAGTGATTATGCCGGCTACTAAAGTGAAAGAAATAACAGATGAAAAGTTTGTTGTAATAATGAAAGTATACAAGCATGAAGAAGAAGTTATAAATACATTAGAGGAAAAAGGCTTTGATTATGTTTATGCAAGTCGAGTTGGTAGAGAGGGCGAGACTGTTTTAACTGAAAGAGAAGAAATACTAAAACTTAGAGATTATATGTCTTTAATAATAGCAAACAGGGAATAAATATAATAAAATATTAGTTAAAGTAATATTAAAAAAGGAGTGTTTTAAGCATGATTTATTTTATAGGGGCAGGTCCTGGAGCAGCTGATTTAATAACAGTTAGAGGTCGTGATTTATTAGAAAGAGCAGATGTAGTAATATATGCTGGTTCTTTAGTTTCAAAAGAACATTTAGAATATTGCAGACTAGACGTTCAAATCTATAATTCTGCTAATATGACGTTAGAAGATGTAATGGAAATAATGACAATGGAAGAACAAATGGGAAAACTGGTTGTAAGGCTACATACAGGTGATCCATCAATTTATGGAGCTATAAGAGAGCAAATGGTTGAACTTGACAGGGTTAGTGTACCTTATGAAGTTGTTCCAGGTGTAAGTTCATTTACAGGTGCAGCAGCTGCTATAAATAGAGAATTTACTTTACCAGGAGTATCACAAACTGTCATTTTAACTAGGATTGAGGGAAGAACTCCTGTTCCAGCAAATGAGGATCTTGAAACATTGGCATCTATTGGAGCATCAATGGCTATATTTTTATCTATTTCAATGATAGACAAAGTTGTTGAGAAACTTAGAAAAGGGTATAAAAAGAATGTTTCAATAGCTGTAGTTGAAAGAGCTACATGGCCTGATCAAAGAGTAATTATGGGAACTCTTGATGATATAGCAGAAAAAGTTAAGGAAAATAACATTACTAAATGTGCTCAAATATTAGTTGGAGATTTTATTGATAGCGATTTTGAAAAAAGCTTGTTATATGATAAGAGCTTTTCGCATATGTTCAGAGACGCTGAGGATACAAGTAATGAATCGAAATAATGAAGAACTGTCTAAAAAGTCCGAAAGTGAGGCGATAAATTCACTTAGTAAAAATATAAGTATAATTTGTCCATCACCTAAAGGAAAAGAGATAGCATTGAAGCTTAAAGAAAGCTTTAATGGAAGATTATATATAAAAGAAAATGATCCATCACAAGATCAGATTAATAATGGGAAATCAGAAATAAACACTTTCGTATATGGTAAGGATTTTAATTTAAAGACTATTACAAAAGAAGCTATGAATAATTCAGAAGGGATTATATTTGTATCTTCAACAGGAATTGCAGTAAGAGCAATAGCTCCATTTCTTGAAGGCAAGGATAAGGATCCGGGAATTGTAGTAGTTGATCTATCATGTAAATATGCAATAAATATATTAAGTGGACATTTAGGTGGAGGCAATGAGCTTACTTATAAGGTATCAGAAATATTAAATTCTATGCCTATTATAACCACTGCAAGTGATAATTTAGGGCTGATTGCCCCAGATATTCTAGCCAAAGAAAATAATTTGATTATTGAAGATTTAAAAAAGGCTAAATATATGGCGGCGCTTCTAATTGATAAAAAAATAATTGGAATTAAAGATGAGTATAATATAATTAAAATCAGCAATGGATACGAAAAGATACAGTGCTTAAGAGAGGATTGTATTTGGATAACTCATTGTTTAAAAAGTAGCAACGATGAAGAAATCGAAAAAACTGATTATTCTAAGATACTTAGACTTATAAAAAAAGATATAGTTTTAGGTATCGGGTGTAGGAAAGGCACAACTTATGAAAAATTATATGACTTTGTAAATGCGAATTTAATAAAATATAATTTGGATATAAGAGCAGTGTCAAGAATTGTTTCTGTAGATATTAAAGCTAATGAAGAAGGTATTATAAAATTAGCGGAAAAAATTAATTGTCCATTCAAAACTTTTAGCAAAGATGAAATAAAAACCGTTCAAGATAAATATGATAAAAGTGAATTTGTATTTAAAACACTTGGAATAACTGGGGTCTGTGAGCCTTCCGTTGATCTTGCAGGTGCAGAGGTTATTATAAGCAAAATAAAGCATGAAGGTATGACATTAGCTATAGGGGTACTTAAAAACATGCTGGAATAAGTTCTAAAATCAATCCTTTATGTTCATGCATTGGGAAAGTATGCTATAATATATCTGATAAAGCATTTATTTTAAAAAGTAGGGGAGAAGAGAATATGACGATTTTGGACATGCTAAATAAAATGAATGAGAATAATAAATTAATGGCTAAATCATTAGAAATTATTAAAGACAATTATACAAGTTTAGTAAATGACAATTATGAATTGACTCTTGATGAAAATAGAGAATTAAGCGTAAAGATTCCTAGTCTTGAAAGAAGAAATGAATATGTATATAAAAGTGTGGCTGAGTACCCTTATCCATTAATTATGTGCATGAGAATCTTAGAAAGTAGTAATGTTGAAAGATATAACTATATGTTGTCTAAATTCATGGATTTATATAGAGATAAGTTGGATTTGTTATTTAAGGATGTACATATCGTTGATACATTAAAGGCGAAAATAGTAAAAACTAAAGATAGAATAGATTACGTAACATATTATTCAATAGCTACAGGAGCTATTGGTGCAGTATTATTAATTATATTCAATTTTACTAACAATGTAAAAAATGCAATTACAATAGGAATTATAGTTTTTTTTATTCTTGCCTTATTCATGCAGATTACAAAAGAAAGCCAAGTGAAAAAGATAGTTGATGCATATATAAGTTTAATAAAAACAGAATGGTATCAAAAAGAATTAAATAAGCAATATACATACCTTTGCAATTTTATAGAATAATATAAATTCATTTTCATTAACTAAATATCCTATACAAAAAAACTTACTAAAAATTTATTTAGTAAGTTTTTTTTGTATTTAGGAAATTATAATATAATTAAATCAGCGGATAACGTTTATATTAATCTATTTTACTAGGGTTAAATACTATAAAAGAATAAAAAATGTCATTTACTATGCTTAAATATTTTTTCTTAAAGATGATGATTCAACAAATACAAATTTATCTGGTCTATGACGAGATTCTGTATATTCAAAAAGTTTACCGGAATCAGTATAAGCATATGTTTTTACGACAGCAACACAATCATATGTACCTAAATCTAAAAATCTTTTATCCAATTCTGTTGCATGTTCAACAACAATAATCTTTTTTGAAGCAAGAATTTTTGTATTTAAATCTTTTTCAATATATTCATACACGGAATTTTGAGCAATTTCTATAGTCAAATCTTTTGCTACATCAGCACTAAAATAATTTACATCAAGAATAATTGGTTCATTATCATAAAATCTTATTCTATGAAGGTGATATACTTCAGTATCTAGTTTTAAAGCAGTTATTCTTGATAAGGATTCATCTATAGTTATTTTTGAGAAATGCACAACACTGGTAGTGAATTTCTTTTTTGTATGTAATTCTTGTAATCCGAGTAGATTACCAATAGGAAGTTCTATTGATTCTCTGCTTTCTAGTATGATTACGCCCTTTCCTTTAACGCTTTTAACATATCCATCTTTACTCAGTTCATTAATTGCTCTTCTAACAGTATTTCTACTACATTCGAATTTGTCAACTAATTCCATTTCGGTTGGAAGCATCATAGAATTATCATACTTACCACTATCTATATTGCTTTTTAATATGTGATATATATCTTTGAATTTTACATTAGGCAAAGTTAACACTCCCTTAAGTTATCTTGGGGTATATATGCTGCAATTGGATTTCTACATCTTATACTTAATTGAGCGTTTATCCAACTAGAATTTTAAATGCAGATTTATCATTGGAGCACATATAAAATATTTGTACCTTTATAGGATTCGATGAATATATTATACTTTATTTTTTTTAATAAGTTAACTAAATAATTAAAATAATAAGGCGATAAATTACTTAGTGTAATTTATTACTATAAGATAATGTCAGGTACTTCAATACCTAAATAATTTGCATTGTACACAAATAACACTATATAGATAACAAATTTTAAAACTGAATTTGTATGGTAACTTACCTAAATCATAAATATTTTTGTTATGAAAAGCTATGAAAATATATTTATGATTTCTAGTAAAGATATGAATTTGAAACTTTAATAGATTTGTAAATTTAAACTTGATTTGAGAGTTATTAAAATGATAGAAAATCTAAAATTTGAATAGGTTATTTGAACAAATTTAAAATGTGTTTAAACATATTTTGAATTTGTTTTATATAATAAAATGGCTTTAATACTGAATATTAAACATTTTCAAGAAATTTGTTTAAACAAATATTAAAAATATTATTGACTATATGTTTAAAATAGATTATTATGATATTGTAAACATTTAAATGTTAGGTTTAATATAAAATTTATTAATTAATTGTTCAATTGGACTAATACAAAACAAAATTGTATTAATATTCATGAACTTATTCTTTAAAGTAATAAAAATCAAATTGGAGGTTTTAATGATGGGGAAATTTCAAAATGATGCAAAAGAACTATTAAAGCTAGTTGGTGGAAAAGAAAACATCTCAGCAGTTACACATTGTGTTACTAGAATGAGATTTGTATTAAACGATCCAAGTAAAGCTGGCGTAAGTGAAATTGAAAAATTAAAAAGTGTAAAAGGAACATTTACACAAGCAGGGCAGTTCCAAGTTATAATTGGGAATGAAGTATCAACATTTTATAATGACTTTATAGCAGTTTCAGGAATAGATGGAGTAAGTAAAGATGCAGTAAAAGATGTTGCTAAAAACAACATGACTTTTATACAAAAGCTTATGGCAAATATAGCAGAAATATTTTCACCACTTATTCCAGCAATCATCGTTGGAGGTTTGATTTTAGGATTTAGAAATGTTATCGGAGATATGAAATTATTAGAAGGCGGAACAAAATCTTTAGTTGAAGTATCTCAGTTCTGGGCTGGGACAAACAGTTTCTTATGGTTAATTGGAGAAGCCATATTCCACTTCCTACCAGTAGGTATTACATGGTCAATTACAAAGAAAATGGGGACAACCCAAATTCTTGGTATAGTTTTAGGTATTACATTAGTTTCACCACAACTTTTAAACGCATATGCAGTGGCAAGTACACCAGCTGATAAAATACCTTTCTGGGATTTCGGATTTGCACATGTAAACATGATTGGATATCAAGCACAAGTTATACCAGCTATACTTGCAGGTTTTGCATTAGTATTTCTTGAAAGAGGCGCAAGAAAGATAAGTCCAGCATCAATATCAATGATAGTTGTACCATTCTTTGCTTTAGTACCAGCTGTTTTGATAGCTCATATTGTTATAGGACCTATAGGTTGGGCAATTGGTGCAGCGATTTCAAAAGTAGTATATGGTGGATTAACATCTTCATTTGGAATGATTTTTGCAGCAATCTTTGGATTCCTTTATGCACCACTTGTTATTACAGGACTTCACCACATGACAAATGCAATAGATCTTCAATTAATGGCACAATTTGGAGGAACATCACTTTGGCCAATGATAGCATTATCTAATATCGCACAAGGTTCAGCAGTTTTAGCTATGATATATTTACAAAGAAAGAATCAAGAAGCTCAAGAAGTTAATGTACCAGCTTGTATTTCAGCTTACCTTGGAGTTACTGAACCGGCAATGTTTGGTGTTAACTTAAAGCATGGATTCCCATTCTTCTGTGGAATGGCAGGATCAGCAATAGCAGCAATAATTTCAGTTGGAAGTGGCGTAATGGCAAACTCAATCGGTGTTGGAGGACTTCCAGGTATATTATCAATAAAACCAGCGTTCATGATGATATTTGCATTAGCAATGCTTGTAGCAGTAGTAGTACCATTTGTTCTTACAGTAATTGTAGGGAAAAAGAAAGCAATAAGCTAGGATTGGAAGGAAGAAATTATGAAGGATTTTAAGAAAAGTACTATCTATCAAATATATCCTAAATCATTTTATGATACAAACGGTGATGGAATTGGAGATTTAAACGGAGTAATAGAAAAATTAGATTATTTAAAAAATTTAGGTATAGATTATATATGGCTTACTCCTTTTTATCCTTCTCCTCAAGTAGATAACGGATATGATATCTCTGATTACTATAATATTGACCCAAGCTTTGGTACATTAGAAGATTTTGAAAAATTAGTACAAGAAGCAGAAAAAAGAGATATATATGTAATGCTTGATATGGTACTTAATCATACATCAACAGAACATAAATGGTTCAAAAAAGCTATAAGCGGAGATAGAAAATATAAAGATTTCTATATATTTAAAGAATCAGAAAAAGATAAACCACCTACAAATTGGAAATCTAAATTTGGTGGGAATGCATGGGAATATGTAGAAAAGTTTGATGAATATTATCTACATCTTTTTGATAGAACTCAGGCAGATTTGAATTGGGATAATGACGAAGTTAGAAATGAGATTTATGGTGTTGTTAACTTTTGGCTTAAAAAAGGTGTCAAAGGATTAAGATTTGATGTTATAAATTTAATTTCAAAACCAGAAAAGTTTGAAAGTGATACAGAAGGTGATGGAAGAAGATTCTATACAGATGGTCCTAAAATTCATGACTATCTCCACGAGCTTAATGAAAATACCTATGGAAAATATGAAAATATTGTAACTGTAGGAGAAATGTCATCAACTTCTCTTGAGAATTGTATAAGATATTCTAATCCAGAAGAAAAGGAATTATCAATGGTATTTAATTTTCATCATTTAAAAGTTGATTACTATAAAGGCGATAAATGGACTGTTATGGATTTTGACTTTATGAAGTTGAAGGCGTTATTTAAAACTTGGCAAGAAGAAATTCAAAATGGGTGGAATGCTCTGTTTTGGTGTAATCATGATCAGCCTAGAATAGTTTCTAGGTTTGGAAATGACAAAGAATATTTAAAAGAAAGTGCTAAAATGCTGGCAACTACAATACACATGATGAGGGGGACTCCATATGTGTATCAAGGTGAAGAGATTGGAATGATAAACCCTTATTTCGATAGCATAGAGAAGTATAGAGATGTAGAATCTATAAATTATTATAATATTTTAAAAGAGCAAGGAAAATCTGAAGAAGAGATATTACAGATTTTAAAAGCAAAATCTCGTGATAATTCTAGAACTCCAGTACAATGGGATGATAGTGAAAATGCTGGGTTTACTAAAGGTGAACCATGGATACCTGTTAGCAGTGAATATAAAAGAATAAATGTTGAACAAGCATTAAAGGATGAAGATTCGATTTTCTATCATTATCAAAAGCTAATAAGGTTGAGAAAAGATTATGAAGTGATTTCAAATGGAAGTATAAAGTTCATTCTTGAAGAAAATAATAAAGTACTTTCATATGTAAGAAATTTAGGCGACGCTACAGTACTTGTCATAAATAATTTTTATGAAGAAAGTGCAAAAGTAGAGATTCCAGATGAATATGCAAATAAAAGTGCTAAGAGTAAAATATTAATATCAAATTATAAAGATAGTAGTGTATTAAATAAAGAGTTAAATTTAAGACCATTTGAATCAATTGTATATCATATATAGAAATTACAGTAGCAACTGCTCAGCAAATGGGCGGTTGTTACTTTTTTGTACAGAAATTTATAGGAGATTCCAGCGTTAATACATGAGTTTATAATCTTTTATGTGTGCAGTTTATATATAGAGAGAAAAGATGAAGTTAAAGTTAGTTATATTAATATTTAACGAAGTGGCTGGTGGTTTTAGAAGATAAGTCTTATAAGTATAGGAATTAATATAAAAGCTATATTAATATATCTTATGAATTAGTATAATAATTAAATAAGATATATTATTGAGAAGGAAGGTGGATTAGCTCTGGGTATACTATTAAAGTATGCTGCAGACTAAAATGTAATTATGAATGAAAAGATTAGTACTATAATAAATGAAATGATAAAATACTATGCAAAAGATCCAAGAAGGGTTAATCACTTTTTAAAGGTATTTTCTTTTGCTAAATCTATAGGGGAACTTGAAAATGTAGATAAGAAGACTCAGGAAATTTTAGAAGTAGCTGCAGTAATGCATGATATAGGAATAAAAGTTAGTGAAGAAAAATATAATTCTTCTGCTGGAAATTATCAAGAACTTGAAGGGCCTCCAGTTGCAAAGGAAATGCTTTCAAAATTTAATTTTAGTGAAGAATTTATTGAAAGAGTATGCTATTTGATTGGGCATCATCATACATATAGCAAAATTGATGGCATTGACTATCAAATATTAATAGAAGCTGATTTTTTAGTTAATATTTATGAAGATGAAATAAAAACTCCTCAAATTGAAAGTATAAAAAATAAATACTTTAAAACAAAATCAGGAACAGAATTTTTAAATAGCTTATACCTGTAATATAAAATAAGGGGTAATAAAATGATAGAATATAAAAATTTAGATAGAGAAATTATTAGAGAAATTTCAGAAGTTTATGTAAAAGCTTTTAATTGTGAACCGTGGAATGACAAATGGACTATTGAAAGTGCATCTAAACGCATATCTCAGATGATAAATTGCGAAGGGTTTAATGGACTGGTTGCATTTGATGAGGAAAAATTAGTGGGAATGATACTTGGAAGCATTGAATATTATTATGATGCAGTACTTTTTCAAATTAAAGAACTTTGTGTAGACCATAAAATTAAAGGTGCAGGTATAGGTTCAAAGTTGCTGAGTGAATTTATAACAAGATTAAAAGCTAAGGGGATAGATAGAGTGATTTTGCTGACACTTAAAACTAATGAAACAGAAGGTTTTTATAAGAAGCATGGATTCAAAACTTTTGAGAATGTGATAATGATGGGAAAGGAAATCTAAAAAATATATAATATCATCGAACTGGTTTTTATATGTAAATAAACTGTCTAAAATTATATATGGGTATTCTGAAGAATAGATATTTAAATATTCTTCAGAATATCTATTGTTAGGAATATTAGAATATAGAACACTTAATCATATATTCTAATTATTCTCTAGAATCGTAACTAGCACATTTAGTTTCAGTATATAATTGGGCTCCATTACCTGCTACTTGTATAGAATCTAGGCTACAAAGTTTGTTAGTGTTATGATTACATGTTTCAACGTTGCAAGTTAGAGCATCGCATTTTCCTTGAGAATTAGTATTATTAGTTAAGTCGCTATAATGAGATTCTTGTAAAAATGAACCGCAGCAAGTTCCTCTTTCACTACTTGCAGACATTCCACCAATATCAACTCTATTTGAATAGCAAACTCCACTATTGTTGTGTGAACAATTATTTACTTCACAATTAATTTTTTCCACAAAAAACACACTCCTTTAAGTTAAATCTTAATCTAGTTATAATATTATTTGCTAAAGTATCTATCAAGTAAGCCTTTAAATGCTTTACCATGTCTTGCTTCATCTTTACACATTTCATGAACAGTATCATGTATAGCATCTAGATTATGCTCCTTAGCTAAGGTTGCAAGTTTCTTTTTGCCTTCGCAAGCACCATATTCAGCTTCAACTCTAGCACTTAAATTAGATTTAGTATCAGGAACAACAACTTCCCCTAAAAGTTCTGCGAATTTAGCAGCATGTTCTGCTTCTTCATAAGCAATTCTTTTATATGCTTCACCTACTTCAGGATAACCTTCACGGTCAGCTTGACGGGACATTGCTAAGTACATTCCGACTTCAGTACATTCACCTATGAAATTAGCTCTTAAACCTTCTAATAATTCATCATTAAGACCGCCGGCAATACCAATTCTATGTTCATCAGCAAAATTTAATGAGTCAGTCATTTCCTTGAATTTGTCAGCACCTGCTTTACAGATAGGACAAACGTCTGGTGGTGTGTCACCTTCATGGATATAACCACAAATAGTACAAACAAATCTTTTCATTTAAAATTCCTCCATAAACTATTATTGTATTTTTTAGGTATTAAACAACCTTAAAAATAGTATTACCAATTAAAACAAAAATATTAATATATAATTTTTATTAATTAAATTATTCAGGTGTCGTATAATTTTCTAAATATGTTATAATTTATTGGAGTGAGTTAAGAGTGATAAACAAGGAGGAATTTTTACTTGAATAACAATTTTGAATATATATTATTTGATTTAGATGGAACACTTACTGATTCTGGCGAAGGAATAACTAAATCAGTTCAATATGCTTTAAAGTCTTTTGGAATTTTAGTTGATGACCTTAAAGAATTAAACAAATTTATTGGACCACCTTTAAAGGATTCGTTTAAAGAATATTATAACTTCGATGAGGAAAAAGCACAGCTTGGATTGGTAAAATACAGAGAATATTTTGCTGAAAAAGGTATCTATGAAAATAAGTTATATGATGGAATACCAGAACTTCTAGAGGTACTTAAGAAAAATAATAAAAAAATTGTACTTGCTACATCAAAACCAGAAGTGTATGCAAGGCAAATTTTACAATATTTTAAAATTGATAAATATTTTGATTTTGCAGCTGGAGCAGACTTTGAAGAAACAAGAGTAAATAAAGGTGATGTAATAAAATATGCTTTACAAGAGGCTAATATTGCAGACTTATCAAAGGTTATCATGGTAGGAGACAGAGAACATGATATTATCGGCGCAAAAGAAAATAATATAAAATCAGTGGGAGTTCTTTATGGTTTTGGAGATGTTATTGAACTAACCCAAGCCAGAGCAGAATATATAGTTAAGGATACAGAAGAACTATTGAATATTCTTCTTTAAAAAATTATAAATCAGTTATATAAGGATAATTATGTTGATACCTTCAATACTCAGTAAAGAAATATAAAAATTAATTTTATTGTAACATCAGTTACGGAAGTAATGTGGAATAAACATTATAATAAGATTAAAGATAAACAATAAAAACTTAAAAGATAACTTATTAAGACATATGAGAGGAGAATGTCAACATGATAACTAAGGATTTAACAATAGGAGAAGTAATTCGTATAAAGGAAAATGCACCACAAATTTTAATGAGCTTTGGAATGGGATGTGTTGGATGCCCATCTGCACAAGCTGAAACAATTGAAGATGCAGTTAAAGTTCATGGAATAAATTTAGAAGAATTATTAGAACAATTAAATAAATAATATACTTAATAGAAAGGCTGCTTAAAACTAAGCGGTCCTTTTTTGTGTAAAGAAAATCATAGATATTTATAAATCATAAAATCTAGATTATAATATCAAATAAAGGATTTTAGCTGAAAGGGGGAAAAACATTGACTTTGCAACAATTAAAATATGCTCTTGAAATTGCAAGGTACGGGTCAATAAACGAGGCAGCTAAAAAATTATTTATATCTCAGCCAAGTCTATCTAATTCAATAAGAGAACTTGAAAGTGAACTGGGAATTGTAATATTTGAGAGGACAAATAGAGGAATTAGCATTTCTTCAGATGGGATTGAATTCTTAGGGTATGCTCGCCAAATAAGTGAACAAGCTGAATTTATTGAGGACCGCTATCATGGAAGAAGAGAAAAGATTATGCATTTCTCTGTGTCAACTCAGCATTATGCTTTTGTTGTAAATGCATTTACAAAACTCTTAAAAGAAATTGAAACAAATCAGTATGAGTTTAATTTAAGAGAAACAAAGACATATGAAATAATAGATGATGTAAAAACTCTTCGTAGTGATGTTGGGATTTTATATATTAATGAAGTGAACTCTAAGGTTATGAATAGAATTTTTAGTGATAGTAATTTGAAATTCACTCCGCTTTTTAATGCAAACCCACATATAATCATAAGTAACAATCATCCTCTTTCTACTAAAGAAAGTGTTACTACTAATGAGATGTTAGAATTTACTTATATAACATTTGAACAGGGAATTAATAATTCATTTAATTTTTCAGAAGAAATGATGAACATGACTAATGTTCCGAAAAGTATTAAAGTTATTGATAGAGCAACACTTTCAACTTTATTAACCAGTACAGATAGTTATACAATTGGAACAGGATTTATAGACTCTGATTTTGATGAAAGCAAACTTAAAGCAATACCAATAGAATGTGATGAAATTTTCACAGTTGGATGGATAGCCCATAAGGATATTAAGCTTAATAAAATAACAATGCGCTACATTGAGATTTTAAACGAAATTATTTCAACAAATTATTTAGACTTAAATTATTATCTGTTATAGCAGTTTAAATGGAGGAAAATATGAGTAATGAGATTATAGGTACAAAGAGAAATAGTCCACCTTTTCGATATGATATAGTTGGAAGTTTTCTTAGAACTGATGAAATTAAGATTGCACGGAAACAATATAATAGTGGAGAGATAAATGCTGAAGAGCTGAAAAATGTTGAAGATATAGAAATAAGGAAGCTTATAGAAAAGGAAAAAGAAATAGGATTAATAGCTGTTACTGATGGAGAGTTTAGGAGATCTTGGTGGCATCTTGATTTTTTTGTTGGAATTGAAGGTACAAAGAAAATAATATTAAATCAAGGAGGAAGTGTTCAGGGATCTAGAACAAAAGCTGAAAGCTTTCAAATTGTTGATAAGATAAGATTTAATAGGCATCCAATGTTAGAGCATTTTAAGTATTTAAATAGCATTGTTAAAGATCAAAATATTGCTAAATTTACTATTCCATCACCATCTCTATTTCATTTTGTTCAAAGTCACAATAAAAATAATGTATATAGTAGTGATGAAGAGCTGATGGAAGACATTATTAGTGTTTACAAATCTGCAATAAAGGAGTTTTACGATGCAGGCTGTCGTTATTTGCAGCTTGATGATACTGCGTGGGGAACCCTATGTAGTGAAAGACACAGAAGTTATTTTAGAAGTCAGGGAATTGACCCAGAAGCTCTTTCAAAGAATTATGTAAGATTGATAAATGAGAGCATTAAAGAAAAACCAGAAGATATGATCATAACTTTGCATGTTTGCCGTGGGAATCTACATTCAATAGGATTTGCATCAGGTGGATATGAACCTATTGCAGAAGAATTATTTTCTAATGCTAAGGTGGATGGATTCTTTCTTGAATACGATAGTGAAAGATGCGGAGATTTTAAGCCGCTAAGATTTATAAATGATCAGTTTGTTGTATTGGGAGTTGTAACAACAAAGCATGGAGGCCTTGAAAGTAAAGAGCAATTAAAAAATCGTATTGCAGAAGCTTCTCAATATGTAGATATTAATAAACTTTGCCTAAGCCCACAGTGCGGTTTTGCATCAACAGAAGAGGGAAATATAATTACTGAAGAAGAACAATGGGAGAAAATTAAACTTGTTATTGAAACAGCTAATGAAATTTGGAAGTTATAGATTTTCATAAGGGTGACTCTGTATATTGCTAATATATCTTAGGAATATGCGGAGTTGTTTTTTATTCTTTAGGAACAGCTAATGAAAGCAAAGCCTTCACAAAGCATAATGAAAATAGTTCTATTTTGGTAGGAAATTATATTATTAGATAAGCTGTGGATATTGTATGCCCTTTGGCAATATAAATTATGAGAAGGGCTAATTTATAAATTCGTCCTTTAGAAGTGAATTTGTTTGCTATAGGAAAAAATTATAGCTGGTAATAGTTTTTTGAAGTTACCTTACATGAGGTTAAACATGCTATACTGATTTCAAGAATAAAGCAAGGCAATTAAGGGGGATTAAAAAAATGAGTATAGAATTTAAAAATGCAAAACAAAGAAGTGTTGCACCATTTAGGGCTGATATTGTAGGAAGTTTTTTACGACCAGAGGTTATTAAAGAGGCGCGAGCTAAATTTCAAAATCAAGAAATTTCAAGTAATGAATTAAGAAGAATAGAAGATGAAGAAATAATAAAATTAGTGAAAAAACAAAAGGAACTTGGACTTAAAGCAGTAACAGATGGAGAATTTAGGCGCTCATGGTGGCATCTTGATTTTATGTGGGGATTAGATGGGGTAGAAAAACGTGTACTAGAAACAGGTTATAAATTTAATGGGCTAGAAACTAGAGCAGAAACAGCCACATTAACAGGAAAAATAGATTTTAGTAATCATCCGATGGTTGAACATTATAAATTTTTAAAGAGTATCTCGGGAGATGATGTAGTCGCTAGACAGACTATTCCAGCACCAGCACAATTTCTTGCAGAACTTCAACGTGGTGAAAATAAGGAGATTACAGAATCTATTTATAAAAACATAGATGAGCTAATTTTAGATATTGCAAATGCTTACAAAAAAGCTATTAAAGCATTTTATAACGAAGGTTGCAGAAATCTTCAACTTGACGATTGTACTTGGGGTATGCTTTGTGATAAAAAATATTGGGAAGCTAGACAACAAGAAGGCGTAGATACAAATGATATTGCTAAACTATACGCAAAGGTAAACAACTTAGCAATTGAAGATCATCCTGAAGATTTGGTTATTACAATGCATGTTTGCCGTGGAAATTATAATTCAACATGGGCAGGATCTGGCGGATATGAACCAGTAGCAGAAATTCTTTTTGGAACTGTAAATGTAGATGGATTTTATCTAGAGTATGATACAGATCGTGCAGGAGATTTTGCACCATTAAGGTTTATTAAAAATCAACAAGTAGTTTTAGGGTTAATAAGTTCCAAGACAGGAATATTAGAAAATAAAGAAGAAGTTAGAGAAAGAATTAGAGAAGCAACAAAATGCGTAGATATTAACCAAGTTTGCTTAAGTCCACAATGTGGTTTTGCCTCTACTGAGGAGGGAAATATTCTAACAGAAGAGGAGCAATGGAATAAGATAAAGTTAGTAAGAGAAATTTCAGAAGAAATTTGGAAATAAAAATATATGATTTCTTCCTTAAGTGAGTATAATATAATTATATTTATAGGCTAATTTGAAAGATAAAAAGCAAATTAGAAGGAGGATTCAAATGAGAGTAATGACCTTTAATTTAAGACGCGATGTTCCTATAGATTTTAATGATAGATGGAATACTAGAAGGAGCTTAATTTATAACGTAATAAATGAGTATAAATGCGATATAATAGGGGTTCAGGAAATTAAAGATAATATGCTTAATGATATTAAAGAAAATATTGAGGGATATAATATTATTGGAGCTCCAAGAGGGAAAAAAGTTTCTTCCGAAAGGAACAGTTTATTAATCTCTAGAAATTATTTAATTGAAGATTATAAAACTTTCTGGCTATCTGAAACTCCAGATAAGATAGGAAGCCGCGTATGGTACTCATATCTTCCAAGAATTTGCACAACAGCCATTTTACAAATGGATAATGGAAGAAGAGTTAGGGTTTGTAATACTCATTTAGATAATCTGCTTCCAAAGGCAAGAATGTATGGTTTAAGAAAAATTCTAGAATTTATAGAAGATGAAAAATTTCCTGTTATACTAATGGGAGATTTTAATGATAGACCTAATAGTAAGTTGATTAAAAGTCTTAAAGAGGGGAAAATATCAAGTAAAAAATTATTACCAGTACAAGACGTAAACATGGGTTTATATAATGAATCTACAATAGGAAATTTCAAAAGGTCAGGAAAAGGGCTTCATATAGATTATATATTTGTATCGGAGGAAATAGATGTGGTTAATGCTGAAATAATTAAATATAATGATAACGGGAAGTATCCCTCTGATCATTACCCTTTAATGGCAGATATAGTAATAAATTAAATATATAAAAATTGAAATAAAGCATTAGTAAAAAAAACTTGGAATTCTAAGATTATGAATCCAAGTTTTTTTTATTGTCTAGGAAAGTATAAAAAAATTGAATTTTGAAAGCTAGTTATATGAATGGTTAAGAGGATGTTGGCTTGTAAAAATATGATTAAGAAAATAAATCATATTCGCCTACATAAAATGTTCTTATATGCACAATACGGAACTTAACAACAGTCGCCTGCGATTTTTTTACTTCTCTAGAATTTTATATTATAGTGGAATCTCAAGCTACACAGCCGGCGGAGATTTTGTTGTTATGGGATTTTTAGTAAATTAACAAGTTGAAATTATATTTTGTTGATTATACTGGATATAAATACATAATACCCCAATTAACTTTAAAGTGAAGAAAAAATATTATATAATAGTATATATTGTAAATAAATTAAAAATAAAATAAAAAAATATATTATTAATATAAAGGAGAATAAATTTATTGTCGAAATTAGAGAAATGTGTATGCGTAACATACATATGTTTAGCAATTGTCTTAGGTGGGCTTGCAGCTTATTGTAAAGTAACATTTGGAGAAATAAATTACAGCGGCTTAATAGCTAGAAAAGATAAGAAGCCCTCTGATGTAAATGTGAATACTACTAATAACAATGAGAGCATAGAAAAAGTATTAATTGCCGCACCTAAAGTGCCGATAAAAGCAGAATTAACAGCCTACTGTAATTGCGCTATATGTTCAGAAGCCTGGGGCTCAGAAACTGCAATGCAGACTCATACTAGAGTTGGAACTATAGCTGTACCTAAAAACATTCCGTTAGGAAGTAAAATATATATTCCGGATTTAAAAGATTACAAAGATGACGGTATTTTTGATGCAGAAGATAGAGGTGGCGCAGTTAAAGTTAAAAGCGATGGCACCTATATAATAGATGTGTGGCTTCCAACCCATGAGCAAGTCAAGGAATTTGGAAGAAAAAAGACTACAGTTTATTTAATAAAATAATAGTAGCTTGAAGTTTTTCTAATATTCAATTAAAATTATGTTAGTATGAGGAAATAAAGCAAGAAAAAAATAGAATATATATATTGTAAAAATAGTCCTTTATCATAATTCTAAAAAATATTACAAGAATTTTAGTTGTAATTGTGAATTGTGAAATGTGCATTGTGAATTGCAATATATATTACATATATTTTGTTAAGAAGAGTCTTTTTTAGACTAAGGGGGACAATAGGCTTATGGGTCAATCAAAAGAAAATGATCAAATATTTTGGGACAGTAGAGAAAACATTATATCACCAGAATTAGTTGAAGAAAGAATAGAAGAGATGAATGAAACGTTACTTGTTTATAGATCAGCAATAAAGGAAGTTAAGACTAAATTAGATATTTTAGATGATGAACTTAAGATAAAGAGGAAGAGGAATCCGATTGAATACATGAAATCTAGAGTGAAGACTCCAAGCAGTATTATGGATAAACTTAAACGTAAAGGGTTCGAAATGAGTATTGAATCTGCTAAAAAGAATTTAAATGATATTGCGGGAATTAGAGTTATCTGTTCTTTTGTAGGTGATATATATGATATCGCCAATATGCTAATAAGACAGGATGATATAACACTAATTGAAGAAAAAGATTATATAAACAGTCCTAAGCCAAATGGCTATAGAAGTCTTCATTTAGTTATAGAGGTTCCAATATTTTTTTCAGATCATGTGGAGCCAGTCAGAGTTGAAGTTCAAATTAGAACGATAGCTATGGACTTTTGGGCTAGCCTTGAGCATAAATTATATTATAAGACATCTGGAGATGGACCGCTGCATATTACGCAAGACTTAAAGGAATGTGCGGAGCTTATAGCATCTACAGATATGAGGATGCAGGATATACAAAGAAAGGTAGAAAAACTAAGATAGGTGGTTTGTTAAAATGATAAAAGAGCTTGTATTGAAAAATAGGTCATATAGGAGGTTTTATCAGGATAAGAGCGTTGATATGAATGCTTTAAGAGACTTGGTGGATTTAGCGAGGCTATCACCATCAGGAGCTAATAAACAAGTATTAAGGTACATTTTATCAAATGAAAAAGAACAAAATGAAAAAATAAGTAAATGCATATTTTGGGCAGGTTACTATAAGGATTGGGATGGTCCTAAAGAAGGCGAAAAACCAAGTGCTTATATAGTAGTACTAAAGGATACGAGTCTTGGTCAAGGTGCGCCGCAAGATGATGGAATAGCAGTACAAAGTATGTTACTTGGAGCTGTTGAAAATAATTTGGGCGGATGCATTATAGGAAATATAGATAGAAAGAATCTAAGAGAAGAACTAAATTTAGATGAAAAATTTGAAATTTCCTTGGTAGTAGCTCTTGGTTATCCTAAAGAAGAAGTAGTTATAGAAAATATAAATGAATCTGGAGATGTAAAGTATTGGAGAGATGACAAACAAGTACATCATGTTCCAAAAAGAACATTGGATGATTTGATTTTATAAGTAGTGAACTCGAATCTGTTATTTGATGTGAATCAGTTAAGCAGACATTTCAAAAGTGATGATCAAAATCTTGTATTTTGCTATAAGTGAAGGGTTCTTAATTGCAGAATAGCTGTTTAATTTATAGGTGCAGAACTTTCTCTGTAAGCATCTATGATTTGATTATGGTCGCTTACTCTGTGAGTATCAGCGAGCAAATGTGAGTCGATTTTCTTTAAAAAATATTGATATAATAGTGTGATTTTGAACATACTATACTTGTTACTTTGTAGAAAAAGGAGAATAGTATATATGGAAAGAATACATTATAATGTTGATGGATTAGCAAATGAAAATATGAAAACACAAGTCAAAAATGCACTGGAAAAAATCCAAGGTGTAGATAAGGTTTGTGTAGATCTTGCACGTGGAAGTGTTGAAGTAGTATATAATGCTCCTGCAACAGTAGAAGAAATTAAAAGCTGTATAGAGAATACAGGACATGATGCTAGATAAAAGAAATTTAGATTTGTTGCTAAAGAGGAATGTATTTAGGTTTACATTCCTCTTTAGTTTTTATGTAAATATAAAATTTAATCAGGATTAGCCTTCTATTATTTTTACATAAAACATTCTATCCCTAGGACCATCAAACTCGCAGAAATATACGTTTTGCCATCGTCCTAAAATTAGATTGCCATTATTTAAAATAAGAGTTTGCGAAGCACCTACTGTTGAAGATTTTAGATGAGAATGTGAATTTCCTTCAAAATGCTTATAATTCGGATCTGTGGTTGGATAAATTTTTTCAAAACCATATATTAAATCGCTAACTACATCTGGATCTGCATTTTCATTTATAGTTATTCCAGCTGTAGTATGAGGGCAATAAACTACTATGATTCCATTTCTAATATTACTGTTTTTAATATCTTCTCTTATATAAGAAGTTATATCAACCATAGATTGTCTAGGTTTAATTTCGAGGGAGTGTTTAAATAAATTTGACATAATAAAGCCTCCTTAACATTGTTTTTACATAATATTATAATATACCAGTTATGTAAATATATAAACAATTTTATAAATCTATATTGCAATAATAGACTTAGATTTTAGATTCTAATGAACCAGATAATTAATTAGGAGTAGAGTGTAGAAACTTAATTTCATCATATATACAGCAGTGTAATTAAATTTTTTTATTTCAAAATTTTAAGTCTATTTTATAAATTATGTTAATAAAAATAATAGTAAATATAGATTTTTGATTTGGAGAGGATAAGAAAATGATAAAAACTATTAGTTTTAAATATATATTAATGTTAGGAACTTTATTAAGTTTTGTATTTGCATTTCAGTTAGTTTATGATGTAAAGGCAAATGGGGAATGGGTATATGTAAACAATAGCTGGCGATATTATAGCGGTCCCGAACAGAATACTGGTTGGTATAAATACAAAGATAATTGGTATTATTTGGATGAAAACGGTATGGCAAAAACCGGATGGTTTAAAAGTGAAGGCAAGTGGTATTATCTAGACACAGTTACAGGAAAAATGCTGACTGGATGGATCCAAAATAGAGGGAATTGGTATTATTTAAATAGTTCTGGAGAAATGGTGACAGGGTGGCTTAGATATAATGGAAATTTATATTATTTAAATTCCTCTGGAGTAATGGTTAAGGACATATATATTGGAACTTATTATTTAGGACCAGATGGGGCATGGGAGGAAGGATAGATAGTTGAAATAAATTATCTTACAGATATAAAGTAAAATTACCAATCTGTAAAAACTTGAAAAAATAAAAAATACTATTTCAAAATGTATTAGTAAAAAACATTGAGAGATAGTATTTTTTATATAATAATTCTATATCTAAAGCTTGTCCTAGAAAATGCTAAATTGGAGCTTTATTGACCTATCAACTTATCGTTTTCAAAGATGTGTTCAATTAACCAATCATTTAAAAGCTGTAATAGAGTAGAAATCGATTCATTCTGATTTTCATCAATACTCCTAAAATTTACTTCATTAATTCTTTTTATAAAAGCGTCATGTTCTATCTTTTGAGTGAACATTCTTTTATAGTTAATTTTCTTCATATATTCTTCTTCTGCTTTAAAATGGAATGATGTATAATCACGTAGCTCATCTACTAACTCTAATATGTTATCATATTTATCAGTTGTAAAATCATTTTTTAGTAGATTGTAAGCTTTGTCTGCTATTTCGAAGAGAACTTTGTGCTGTTCGTCAATAAAATCAATTCCAGTCTTAAATTCTTCTTTAAATTCATACATTAAATGTTACCTTCTTTCTTATAATTGTATAATTACATATAAAACAATTATATATCACTTTTGTAAAATTTTCTAGATTAGGGATAAAGATAATTCTTATCAATAAGAGTAAATAGAATTGGTATATATAAGAAACTATATAAATCCTGCTAAATTAATGATACAGTAGTATTAGATAATTTTACAGCAATTATCAATATAAACTATATATTGCACTTAAGTTTTTACATTTTAAGATTAATTGAGTTCTTTTTTATTAATATTTTAAATGTAAACTTGCTATTGCAATACAAAAACTATGAAAAAATAAATGAGAAAAGGAATTGGAATTTATGGAAGTGATTCAGAACATAGATAATAATATTTTAGAATTTATACAAATCCATATGAGGACTCCCGTTTTAGATAAGGTTATGCCACTAATAACTATTCTTGGAAGCAAAATTACTATATGGACGTTTATCGCTTTAATACTTATAATGGGAAAAGAATATAGGAAGTATGGTATTATGATAATATGTTCTTTGATATTATGTTTTATTGTAGGAAATTTAGGTTTAAAACCTTTAGTAGCCAGAACTCGTCCTTTTAATGCTGAACCAATATTAAATATGATTCATATGAAGCTGCCAACAGATTTTTCTTTTCCGTCAGGCCATACTATGTGTTCATTTGCACCAGCAACTGTAATTAATTATATGAATAAGAGAGCTGGGATACTTGCATTAACTCTAAGCACATTAATAGGCTTTTCAAGGTTATACTTATATGTACATTATCCATCAGATGTTTTTGCAGGGATGGTTATTGGGCTTTTAATAGGTAATTTAGTTATTGCAGCATTTAATAAAAGAGCATTAAGTTCTATTTTGAGTTAAACCAAGTTACTATTGATTCCGAAACCCATATTTAATAACTTTGAAAATAATTTCTTATTATTAGTAAATTATTATTTTGAAAATTAGAGATATACATTATAATAATTATGAGGAAGATTATTATAAAAGCAAATTAGCGAAAATGATACTTGAGCTTATTACAAAGGGGGAAGAATGTGAGTTGGGATTGTGCGGTATGGCACTGCAATGTTGTAAAAAATAAAGAGGATGCAGAAATTCTATATAAACGACTATGCGAAGGAGATACTTCGTTAATTGGTCCTACACAAAAAATACAAGATTTTTATGAAGAATTAACAGCTAAGCATCCTGAAATTGATGATATAAGTGAAGAGGAAATTGGGGATTTAGATTTATGCCCATGGAGTGTAACTTTTGATAAATCAGAAGGACACATTATTATGTCTTGTGTATTTAGCAAGGCTGATCATGTAAGCGATTTGATAAAGGAATTAGCTCAAAAACATGAACTATCCTTCTATGAACCTCAAAATAAAAATTTTATTTATAATTAAAAGTACATAGATAATAATCTTTGCTGTTTGTGGTTAAATGTGGTAATATAGAAAGGTGGTTTTTTATTATAATTTAAATTCTTTACTTTAAATTATAATGGGATATGAGAAAAATAAATTGGGGAGGGATATTAAATATTATATGGTCAAGGTAAAATATTCTGCTATATATACTGATAATTTTGGCTGTGAGCAGGCAGAACTATACTTTCTAAAAGGGGGACTTCAATTTAATATAAGAGATTGCGTCTTTTATGATGATCATTTTGATTTCGATTTTTATACTAAGAGACCTAATGAGCATAAACAACTTTTCTATTTAAAGGATGATGAATTAATAGAATATGTTATGGATGTGAGAATTCCATTAATAATGACATATGATGGTGAGGAATGTGTGAAAGAATCTATATTATTCATTAAGAGACAGAGAAATTCTTATAATAATATGCTTTCGCTCGATCTAGATGGAAAATCTTATACTGTTGAAGGATATAATTTGCAAGAATTATTATATAAAATTAAGAAAAAATTGCCTAAAGAATATACTATGGAATCTGATTTTTCATGTATGCTTGGTGTATATTCTATTGAAGCAAATAAAGAAAATGATTTTTATTGTTTTAGAAATTTCGAAGAAGATGATGATGAAAGTGTTTCTAGCGAATCTTTTTGTTTGGAATCCTCTGATTTTAGAAGTAGAGATGCTTTTAATGGACTTAAAAAGTATCCAATTACTTATATATTCAATGAATATTGTTTAAGTAAGATTTAATCAGTCATATTTATGTATAATAATATAAAAAAGAGATGGCGCATATAAGATGTGCTATCTCTTTTTGGTTAATACCACGATTCATAAAATCATGTTCATATAATAGTATAATCCAAATTTTTTAAAATTATACCAAGAGTTAAAAATTATATTGCTTGATTTATTTTTTCCTTTGATTCTAGTGTTAGTGAAGAATTCAATTGTGTCATTAAATTTGGATCTAAAATTTGTTCTAATTCCTCAGAAGTTAATATACCTTTTGCTAGAACAAGTTCCTTTACGGAAATTCCTGATTTTAATGATTCTTTTGCAATGTCAGCGGAATTTTGGTATCCAATGTATGGGCAAAGTGCTGTTACAATTCCAACACTATTGTCTAAGAGTTCTTTACATCTTACTTCATTAGCAGTAATACCTAGAATACAATTATCAACTAAAGTTGTAGTGGCATTTTGAAGCGTTTCTATTGACTCAAACAATTTATAGAATAGAACAGGTTCAAAAGCATTAAGCTCTAATTGACCTGCTTCTGCTGCCATAGTTATTGTTAAATCATTACCTATAATGTTAAATGCGACTTGTGAGACTACTTCTAAAATAACAGGATTAACTTTACCAGGCATAATAGAAGAACCATTTTGCATTGAAGGCAGGTTGATTTCAGCAAAACCTGTTTTGGGTCCGCTAGATAGCAGTCTTAAATCATTTGCCATTTTAGATAGATTAACTGCACATGTTTTTAGAAGTCCTGATACACTTACAAAACAGTCAAGATTTTGAGTCGCATCAATTAAATCATTTGATTGAGTTAAATTAAGACCGCAAATTTTTCTTAAATTAGGAGTTATATTATGAAAATATTCAGGGCTCACATTTATTGCTGTACCAATAGCTGTGCCCCCTATATTTAGAACAAGCATATCTTTTTCAGCCTTTTTTAAGCGTTCTATATCACGTTTTATCATCGATGCAAAAGCATTGAATGATTGTCCAAGTCTAATTGGAACCGCATCTTGAAGTTGAGTACGTCCCATTTTAATTATATTATTAAATTCTAGCGATTTTAATTTAAGAGTATTATATAAACGTTGAAGCTCTGCAATAGTTTTTGGAAGCATTTTTAGAACTGTAAGTTTTCCGGCTGTAGGGAATACATCATTAGTAGATTGGGCCATATTTACGTGATCGTTTGGGTGTACAACATTATAACTCCCTTTAATTTCTCCAAGGAGTTCAATTGCACGATTAGCTATAACTTCATTAGCATTCATGTTAGCAGAAGTTCCTGCGCCTCCTTGAATTGAATCTACTATAAATTCTTCATGTAATTTTCCGCAAATAATCTCATCGCAAGCATTTATTATAGCATTGGCAATCGTTGAAGTTAAGAAATTTGCATCTCTATTTGTAATAGCAGCAGCTTTTTTTATTTCAGCAAGACTAATTATAAATTCCTTATTTAATTTTCTTTCAGTAATAGGAAAATTGTTTTTTGCTCTTAATGATTGAATGCCATAATATGCACTAGCTGGTACCTCCATAGTTCCTATTGAGTCTGATTCCATACGTGTTTTCATTTAAAAATTCCTCGCTTTCATAACTTAAATCATTTCGAAAATTTAAAATAATAGATTACTTAAAATAATTTCTAACAACAAAAGATAAATTTATAATCAAGATATATCTACCGTTATTTTTTTTATTAATCTCTATGACTGAAGATTATCACGCTTTAAAATCAATGTAAATATTAGAAACAAAATTGTGAATAAAAGCTAAAAATTAGCATAATACACTTAAATAAAATTATAGTAGATATAAAAATGCTTAATTTTATTAAGTCTTAAATTTTAAATAAAATGCGAACATAAGTATTAAATTATATTTATAAATTCGTGATATTGCTAAAATTATAGATAATGTTTTACTTAATAATAAGAAAAAATTCATAAAGACAATAAAATAATATAAAAATTGAGAATTAATAAGGAAAAGAATGGAATATACGAGCGGTATAATAGTTTATGCTAAAATATAAAGTTAATTTTTTAAATCAAAACCTCAAAAAGTACTTGTAAATTTCTAATAATCACCTTAAAATATAAATATAACAGATAGGCAATTTGAATAAGTATAAAGGAAGAATAGATTGCTGAAAATTTAATAATAAAGCGCAAAGGGGCGTATCAATAATCAGAAGCTATTAGGATTATTTGATATGTTTTTTTATTCTTTAATTTTGCTATTATAATTAATTCATAAGGAGACAGAGGTATAGTATATGGACAAGATTGATTTTAAGATTATTGAACTTCTACAAGAAAATGCTCGTTATCCACTAAAGCATTTAGCAGAGGAAGTGTTTTTATCAACTCCCGCAGTATCAGCACGTATTGAAAAATTGGAACAAGCAGGTGTTATCACAGGATATTCTGCACACGTTGATCCACTAAAGTTAGGCTATAATATTAAGGCGTTTATTAATTTGGAAATGACGCCTAAGCAGAAACCTGAGTTTTATCCTTTTATATCAAATTGCCCAAATGTACTTGAGTGCAATTGCGTAACAGGCAAGTATTCCATGTTAATAAAGGTTGCTTATCACACAACTTTAGAATTAGATGCCTTTATTGGAGAATTACAAAAGTTTGGAAATACGGAAACTCAAATAGTGTTCTCTACAGCAGTTGAACATAGAGGAATAGATGTGACATCAGAAATTGGTGATAAATAGATTTAAGAAATAAGGCTGTTCTAGATATAAACATGGTTTATATCTAGAACAGTTTTTATTATTACAACATAAAATATAGAATAATTTGGAGGTCTATATCATAGAATTGTAATAGTATAAATATATGTCAAGGAAAGTTTCTATAAGAAAATAATTTGGGAATTATATATATGTCGAGTTGGAGGGAGGAAATATTGTGAGTGAATATGAAGAAAAATTAAACGAAAATAAGAACATAATATTGAGAAACATTGAGCAAGGTAAAAAATCGGGGGTCAATAAAGTTTCAGCCGTTTTTGCCATAAGTAAAAGAGATGAGCTTCGAAAAAACATGGTTACAGATTTGGCTACATGGTTAATTACTGATGGATATAAAGTTTCTCTTAAAGAAGGAGAACTCGAGATATTAACTATTGAATGGGAATAAAACAGAAATTTGTACAAACCCTCAAAATAAGAGGGTTTACATATATGCTATATAAAATAACATAAATATCAAAGTCTTAAGCATCTAAATTTATAGGTGCTTTTTGTTATGTGTATAAATAATGCTATTTTTTCACAACAAAAAGAATTAAAGCAAAAATATTGTTGTTTTATAGTCAGATTTGTGCGTTTAGAGTAAAAAGCATTTTTAAAGTTTGAATGTTGTGATAACATTTACAGTATAAGAAGTGAAATACTTATAAAATTAACACTTAATTTAAATTTTTTCTTCGGAATTTGCTACACAAATTTTACCAACTTAATTGTATTCTATAGAATATTAGAGGGGATGAGAATGGATGGGGAATATAATTAAAATAAACATATATTATGCAGACTTTACAAGAAAAAATAAAGGCAAATTAAGATTGGAAACAGTAGAAAAATCCATTTTGAGGTATGATAAATGGTTAAAGGATACAAATAGAAAAGATAATATAGAAACTTATGAGGAATTTTTACGGGTTCAGTAATATTGACGGGGGATAGTAAGTGATATTAATATTACTTACTATCCTTTAGAGTTTATAGTATTAGTTTGTTTATTACATTTGGTTGGCATGGTGGAAAACAAAATATATAGACATAAGTATAAGAAATTTTCATAAATATATTAATGTGGATACATATATAGATAAATCAGCTATAATCTAGACTTATGCGTATGTATCGCCGAAATGAATAATATACTTAAATTTAAACACTAGAAGTTGTGTTTAAGTAAAATGAAAAGATAATTTAAAGAGCTAGAACAAGGAAATTTAATATAGCCTTTATAAAATTAATAATCTAAATAAGGGAGAGGTTTTAAATGGTTAAAGATGAATTTAAAGGTTTAGTAAAAGAGTATAATGATGAAAGTTGTTCATGGTGCAAAAGCGAATCGAACTGCTTTTATAAAAGAAAGGCAATGGAGGCTACTAGAGAAGCTATAAAAGAAATCACAATTTGTACATCAGCTTATTGTACTGCAAAGGTTTCTTGCGATTATTATAGAAGGGACAGCGAGAAATACAATCTTTATAATGTTAAAGAAGCTTAGGAATAATTGATAATTTTATGAAAGGTGCTACTTTTTATTGTGGCGCCTTTTTTATTTAAAAAAGTTAAATATTCAATTAAGGCTGGAATATAGAACTTCAATTTGAATGTATATCTTTATTTGAAATTAGCTACAACCTGCTGCTTAGAACCTTCAGCGATATTTTTATAGCTTTTCGGAACAAAATATTTATGATTTTGGCGAGTTATATGCATAAGTTCAGGTCTTAGTCGGGTTATCTATAAGAGTACTAGAAAGAATATAAATGCTTTTGCTAAATAAATTAGCAAAAAATATATGCTAGATACGAATATAATTAAATATTGCTCATATACATCTATATTGTCTGGTAATATTATAGGACTAATATATGGATGCGTTATGGAGGGCAATATGAAATTCGACTATAATTTATTAATTTTACTGCTGATTAATTTCTTTTTGTTATTCATAGTTATAGGTGTAATATTTAATGTAGTTAGAGGTTATAAGGCACATGTAGACAGGAATAAAAAAATTGAACAGAAATTTGATGAGATATTGAATGAGTTTATAATAAAAACATTAAATAATAGTAAATAAAGCGTTAATACAAGAATATTTCTGCTTTAGGCGAATATATCAATGAATAACATGTAAGTAAATTTACTTAGTACTTAGGGACATACAGTAATATTAACTAATACAAGCTATCAATACTATTTTTGTTAATATTTTTATAGATTATATTTTGTGTTATTGGTTAATATATTACTGCCAAACAAAATTAAAATAAAAGGAGGTAGATTCAAATGGCATCAAATAATAGTGGAAACAATAGAACATTAGTACCTGAAGCAAAGCAAGGTTTAAACAGATTAAAAACTGAGGTTGCATCAGAAATTGGATTACAAAACTATGAAAACATCGATAAAGGGAACCTATCTTCAAGGCAAAATGGTAGCGTTGGTGGAGAAATGGTAAAAAGAATGATAGAAAGCTACGAACAAGGGTTATAAAAAATAATTATACAAAAGAGCACTCATAGAATTATGAGTGCTTTTTAATATAAGAATGTATATTAGTTTATATGTTAAAAACAGTTAATAACATATATTGCTACAATGAACATATGTCTAATGTTCTAATAAACTAGGATTAATTAAGGAAAAAGTATAAACTAAATTAGGGCATATCACATTCTTTATAAATTAAACAATATGAACCATGAAATATGATATAATTAATATTAGAAAAAAATATTATAAAAAATATGGAGGGACTATAATGAAAATAAATGATAGAGTTGAATTTTTAGAAAATGATAATAAAGGTAAGACAGGGACTGTAATTAAATTGATGGGAGAACATAGCGCTGTTGTTGTAATAGATGGAGAAGAAGATGATGTTCCAACTTTAGCAAGAGTGACGAATTTAAAGGTGATTTAATCTAATATTTAAATTTACATATATTAATATATACATAATTTTATTATATGTTACGTATAAAATCTAAAAATAATTTCCTCTTTTTTATATAATTGGTTATATATTTCTTTTGATTATATATAATTAATTATATATAAAGGAGGGAGACTTATGTTAGACGGTAAAAAAGAGATATTAACAATGTTTAAAAATAAAAATGATGGGTTGACATTTGAAGAAATACACACCAATGAAAAATTTCAGCCAGAGGTATATTTTAAAAATGGAACCCTAACTAAAATAAATATTTTCTTAGTTGGAGCCTTAAATCAAATGGTGAATAGTGACATACTTGTTTGGAGACAAGGAAAGTATTACTTAAAAGAAAACGATATAGGTTAATTTTCTAATGAAGAATAAGCGAAGAAAATGCCACTATACACAATTTTCTTTGCTTATTTAAGGCTATCTTTGAATATCAAGCTTCTCCTAGAATTTTATATATCTGGAATATTTAATCTATAATGTCCTTTTTCTGGCTCATAGCGTAAGATTATTTCAATATTATTAAAGTTATCAATATTATTCATGCGTTCCATGCGTTTCAATAATGGTACTATCTGGGTTGAACTGTCTGTGTGAGAACATAAATTGGCATGTGTATATAACTTAGGCACATAATTGTTCTTTTCAAAAGCATCTACTACGTTAAATCGATCTTTGTATTTTAGAAAAGGTTTATCATCATTAAAGCAAAGAGTTGCAACAGTTTCAAATGCTTCCTTTTATATTCCAAGTTATAAACAATAATTTTTTCATTAGTTCACCTTCTTAATTAGATTATATGTTAAGGTAACAGAATTTAGCTTTCCTACTAAATATATGAAAAGCAACATAGTTTTCTGAACTGCATAATTAAGTTAACTTATTTTTGATTTTTCAGACAAAATAAAGTATAATTAAATGTATATTAAAAAGGAGGGCGAAATTTGTGGAATTGTTTGAGGTAGGTAAACCATTTAAGGATGGTATTACAAGGTATCCAGAAGGAATAAGTTTCGATATAAATAAAAATGGGTGCAATTTATTGATTTATACTACGAAATTTACAGAAAAATCTAGACAAGCTATTATAAAAGGTGATCTGAAATACGGATATTTCAAAGAAGATAATGTTATTATAATGTTATTCAGGTTTGGTAATCACCAATGGATAGAAGTTCCGTACTCTATACATATGTGTAAAAATTCCGTTGAATTAGAAGAAGTTACAGAAACTGAGGGCTTCTCTCTTAATATATATATTATTAATTCGGGGACAGGAGTTTTAGAAGATACTAGACAAGTTGAACTTGATATTAGATTATCTAAAATGTTAAGAGATGATGTCTTAGAACAGAAAAGTATGCCATATAGTGGATTTAATATTAGAGTAAGTGAATTTAATAGAAAATATTCAACTAAAGCATTAGTTAGCATGTCTAGAGCATTAGTTTAAAATCATTTTGGGTATGTATAATTAACTGATACTTAAAATTAAGATATTTTTAGTAAGAAAAATTTTGAGATATGTATATGATGCAATAATAAATTTATATTTAAAACCCTGGTAAGTTACGTGTTAAATTAAAAACTAGAATGTAGAAATTTAATTGCAACATATACATACGTAAATATTAAATTATAGAACGGATAAGTAAGTATAATATTAATTTCATAAGCTAATTGCTATTCATAAGTCTAATCCCTAGATTTTAGATATTGAAATAATAATTCTTAATTTATATAATTTTAGTAACAGAAAGGGGTGGAAGCTATGAAGGTTGAGTTTTGTCTTGTAGAAAGTGATGATATTGTTTTTACAAAAGAATCTAAAGATTTGAAGGATATAATAAATGTCATTACCAAAGTAGGTACAGAGATCAATTTGTTTTTTAGCAAAGATGATTTCATCCATGGGTACGTACAAAATGTAGCATATCAAGTTAATGCGGAAAGTAATGATGAGAGTCTAATAATATATTTTTCAAATGATTATAAAAAATCTAAGAACACAGAGAGAATATCAGCTGAACATTTAAGTACTACGAAATTAAGTGCTAAAAATAATGATAAGGCATAATCGAAAAAATAATAAGTCCATCTGCTAAGACCATTTCCTATTATTCTGCGTCAGCAGATTGTCATAGTAATTTTGCTATTAGATTAATATACCTACGTGTAAAAGAATAATAAGACTGGTATCTTATACTTGTTATTTTCATTCATATGTCTAAATAAAAATTAAGGTGAGATAGTAAATTTTATAATTGTATTTACTATCTCACCTTAATTTTTTTGTTAAATTATAAAAAAAGTAATTAAATATATATGCAACAATTGGATTTTTGTGTTGAGTTCTTAATTGAAGTGATCTGCATGCTAGAGTATTAAGCATAAATTTATTATTGCAATATAATTGAAATAGCCATTATTTATAGGTTTAAGTTATTTGTAAATAATATATTTTGGGATTTAATATATACATATTTTATAAATGTTGCCTTGTGTGCTATAATTTATATGAATTTTTATTTATAAATTGTAATTTTTGTGAAGTATATTGAAAATAGTGAAGGTTGCAAGTAAAAGCGGGTGAACTTTATGATACATATAGGCTAAATATGAAAGAAATTATATATGAATAAAATTAAATTTGTAACTATAAAAAATAAAGTTTAAGATACATTTATGCTTTATATTATAAGGAGATATATTATGAAAGAAAAAAAGAATAGAAAAAGATTTAATAATAGCAGGAGAAGTAATTCTATAAAATTAGTTAAAATAGTATCACTTTTAGTTGTAATTGGAATAATTGCTTTTATTGGGATTAATAAAGGAATAAATTCTTTTGCTAATATGGCTACTAGTCCAAATAGTGATAAAAAAGATGTTATCGAAAACCCATCAGAGGATGAGAAAAAAGAGTTTGGGGAAGTTCCGTTAATAAATGATAATAGAGGCGTGCCGGTAATTTGTTTTCATTCTATAAATGATGATTCTTCAGTAAAAAGCCCTATTATTATTTCAAAGGATAAATTTAGAACACAGCTTCAAGCTATTAAAGATAATGGATATACGACATTAACAATGGCTCAACTTAATGATTACCTTTCTAAGGACAAGGCTATTCCAGAAAAAAGTGTTGTTCTAACCTTTGATGATGGATATAGAGATAATTACACTAATGTATTTCCAATATTAAAAGAGTTTAATATGAATGCAACGATTTTTGTTATACAAAGTTATTTAGATAGAGATGGATATCTAACTACTGACCAAGTTAAAGAGTTGAGTAGTAGTGGAATAATTGATATAGAGTCTCACACAGTTTCTCATATTGATCTTCCGACTATGTCATATGAAGAACAATTAAAAGAACTAAAAAATTCTAAGGAAAAGTTAGAAAGTTTAATTAATAAGCCTATAATTTCGATTGCTTATCCAGAAGGAAAATATAATGATGATACTAAGAAAGCTTTTAGTGAAGTTGGTTATTCAATGGGATTTACTACTGAAAGAGGATACGCTGACAGAGATGATAATTCTGCAGAGCTAAATAGAATATGTGTAGATTATACATATAAGCCTAAAGACATTCTAAAGGTATTAAAAAACTTAAAGAAGTAAGGTGAAATTTTCTTTTAAGTAATATTTAGAAAAATCCGAACGAAAAGAAAAAATATTTACAAAACGTTCTCTTAAAATTGACAAAATATAATATAAATTATAGAATAAAGAGAGCAATAAAGATGCTTATTGTATATTATCCAATTCAATTAGAATTGGATAATATTTTTAATAAGGATCTTAAAAATAACTTATGAATGGAGTAGATAAGCATGAAAGCAATATTAACAGTAATTGGGCAGGACAAAGTTGGTATTATAGCAGGGGTTAGTCAGAAAATGTTAGAATATAGTATCAATATATTAGATGTTAATCAAACTATAATGCAAGGTTTTTTTACCATGATAATGGTATTAGACTGCAAAGATATGAATGCGACTTTTGAGGAAGTTCGTGCAGGACTTACAGCAGAGGGTGAAAGACTTGGGGTAGAAGTAAAGATTCAAAGAGAAGAAATATTTAAGTCAATGCATTCACTATAATAGGAGGGGCTTATGAATACTAATAATATACTTGAAACGATAAAAATGATTGAGGAAGAAAAACTTGACGTTAGAACTATAACAATGGGAATATCCTTGCTTGATTGTATAGATCCAGATGGAGATAAAGCTAGAATTAAGATATATGATAAAATTACAAAATCTGCAGAGCATTTAGTAGAGGTTGGAAGGCAAATAGAAACAGAATTTGGTATTCCAATAGTAAATAAAAGAGTTTCAATAACTCCTATGTCAATAATTGCTGGAGCTACTAATGAAACTAGCTATGTTGAATTTGCAAGAACTTTAGATAGAGCAGCAGAGACTCTTGGAATAGATTTCTTAGGAGGATTTTCAGCATTAGTTCAAAAAGGCTGTACAAAAGGTGATAAGATTTTAATAAGTTCAATTCCTGAAGCTTTAGCAGTAACAAAAAAAGTTTGTGCGTCAGTTAATGTAGGGTGTACAAAATCAGGAATAAACATGAACGCTGTAAGAGATATGGCAGATGTTATAAAGAGAACTGCAGAACTTACAAAAGATCAAAAAGGTTTTGGTTGCGCTAAGTTAGTTGTATTTGCAAATGCAGTAGAAGATAATCCGTTTATGGCAGGAGCTTTCCACGGAGTTGGAGAAGCTGAGAGAATTATAAATGTTGGTGTAAGCGGACCAGGAGTTGTTAAGAGAGCACTTGAGAAAGTAAGAGGAGCATCTTTTGATGTTGTCGCTGAAACAATTAAGCAAACCGCATTTAAAGTTACAAGGATGGGAGAATTAGTTGCTAATGAGGCTTCTAGAAGATTAGATGTACCTTTTGGTATAGTTGACTTATCTTTAGCTCCAACACCAGCCGTTGGTGACTCGGTTGCAGAAATTCTAGAAGAAATAGGATTAGAACAAGTTGGAACTCATGGTACAATTGCAGCACTTGCTATGCTTAACGATGCAGTTAAAAAAGGTGGAGTTATGGCATGTAGCCATGTTGGAGGCTTAAGTGGAGCTTTCATTCCAGTATCTGAAGATGCAGGTATGATTGATGCTGTTATAAGTGGATCATTAAATTTAGAGAAATTAGAAGGAATGACATGTGTATGCTCAGTTGGTCTTGATATGATTGCAATTCCTGGAGATACTCCAGCATCTACGATTGCAGGAATGATAGCCGATGAAGCTGCGATTGGAGTAATAAATAATAAGACTACAGCGGTTAGAATTATACCAGCACCAGGTTGTGAAATCGGTGATATGGTAGAGTTCGGTGGATTATTGGGTAGAGCACCTGTAATGAAGGTAAATGGTAAATCATCAGAATTATTTGCTCAAAGAGGTGGAAGAATTCCTGCACCTATACATTCATTCAAAAACTAATAAGCATAAAAATAAGACCTACAAGATATTAATTATCTTTAGGTCTTATTTCATATTCCATATTATTTCTAAAATAAGCAATTATAGAAATTCTTTTCTTTTGTAATATCGAGGTGTAAAAATAGCCTTACAGGATAAAATTAGTTAGTTGTTTTATAATAAAAATAATAGTGGCCATAATGCCCAAGCATTATTAAAACCATATCCACCACCATATCCGCCATAACCACCGTATCCACAAAAGTTTCCGTAATTGTATCCACAGCAATTATTGCAACATCTGTTATAACAGCATCTGCTCATAGTTCATTTCTCCTTTGTTAATCTATATCATTTGTTATATTAATAATATATTAAACATAATTAAAAATTGTTACATATTAAACTTAAAAATAAAATTATCTATAAGGATATAACCTGCCATATTTTTATTATACAAATTTATGTAAATAAGATCTTATAGGTGTACATACTGGGGTAGAATAGTTTAAATAAAGCATTTTAATACTAGAATAATTGAAAATAATGTTTAAAAAGACATGAAATTAATAAATAACATAATACGGATTTAGAATTTGGTGTCTTTATGTTATAATAGGCAAAGAGAAAATAAGGTGTGTATGATTTTTGAAAATTAAACCATAAGAAGAATAAGTAGGTGAAGATATGACAACTGAAAGAAAGTTTTTGCCCATAAGCAAAAAAGATATGAGAGAAAGAGGTTGGGAGCAATTAGATTTTATAATTGTTACAGCTGATGCATACATTGATCATCATAGTTTTGGTACTGCAATTATTTCGAGAGTACTTGAAGCAAATGGATATAAAGTTGGGATAATACCACAACCGGATTGGGATAATATTTATGATTTTCAGAGATTTGGGAAGCCTAAATATGCTTTCCTAGTTAATGGTGGAAACATGGATCCTATGGTCAATCATTATACTGTAAGTAAAAGATTAAGAGAAAAAGATTTTTATTCTCCAGGTGGACAAATGGGACTTAGGCCTGATAGAGCAACAATTGTTTATTGCAATAAGATAAGAGAAGCTTATAAAGATATAGATATTGTAATAGGAGGAATAGAAGCAAGTCTTAGAAGATTTGCTCATTACGATTATTGGAGTGATAAAGTAAGAAAATCAATATTAATTGATAGTACAGCTGACTTGTTGATTTATGGTATGGGTGAAAAACAAATAGTGGCCGTTGCAGAAAGTTTAAAGAATAAAGTTCGAGCAAAGGATATAACTTATATTAGAGGCACTTGTTATGCTACAGAAAGTTTAGAAGATGTGCAGGATTATATTGAAATTCCTTCGTATAAGGAAGTATCTACAAATAGATATAAATATGCGGAAGCAAGCAAAGTAGAATATGAAGAACAGGATTCTGTTCGTGGTAATATTATCGTACAAAAGCATGGAAGTAAATATGTGGTACAAAATATTCCAGAAGCCCCTTTAAATAGAGAGGAATTAGATGAAGTGTATGGACTTCCATATATGAGAGATTACCATCCTGTTTATGAAGGGAAAGGCGGAATAGCTGCAATTGAAGAAGTTAAATTTAGTACAGTAAGTTCAAGAGGCTGTTTTGGAGACTGTAAATTTTGTGCTATAACTTTCCATCAGGGAAGAGTTGTTCAAAGTAGAAGTAAAGAATCAATATTACAAGAAGTAGAAGATATTACAAAACTTCCAGATTTTAAGGGATATATTCATGATGTAGGAGGGCCGACTGCAAACTTTAGAAAACCAGCTTGTTCTAAGCAGTTAGCTTTTGGAGCATGTAAAAATAAAGAGTGTTTATCTCCAGATGTTTGTAGAAATATGGATGTAGATCATACTGAATACCTTGATTTGTTAAGATCTATAAGGAATGTACCAAAAGTTAAAAAGGCATTTGTGCGCTCAGGTCTTAGATATGATTATATTATGGCTGATAAAGATGATACGTTTTTTAAAGAATTGGTAGAACATCATGTAAGTGGAAAATTAAAAGTTGCACCTGAACATATTTCAAAAGATGTACTAAAATATATGGGTAAACCGGCTGGCGAAACTTATGATAAATTTGTAAATAAGTTTGAAAAAATAACAAAGAAACTTGGAAAAAAACAATATATAATTCCATATTTAATGTCATCTCATCCGGGAAGTACTTTAGAATGTGCAATTGAGCTTGCTGAGTATCTAAGAGATATTAACTATCAACCAGAGCAGGTACAAGATTTTTATCCAACACCAGGTACATTGGCTACAACAATGTATTATACCGGATTAGACCCAATGACAATGAAAGAAGTTTATGTACCAAAGACTAAGCATGAAAAAGCTATGCAAAGAGCTCTGCTTCAATATAAGAATCCAAAGTACTATACACTGGTCTATGAGGCATTAACACAAGCTGGTAGAACTGATTTGATAGGAAATGGTCCGAAATGTCTTATAAAAGATAAAAATAAAAGTGTCAAAGGTTATAATCCTAGCGTTTCTAGAGGTAATGAAAGCCAAGGAACTAATAGGAAAAAGCCTTCAGACAGATTAAAGGGTGATAGAATTTCTGATAGAAGAGAAAAAGGTAATAAAACAAAAGAAAAAAACTTGCCAAATGGCAAAAAGAAGACTATTAAGAAAAGATAAAATAGTAAATAGCATTGTAAAATTGCTGCAATGAAATAATAAAATGTTTTTGTCAGATCTTATATTTAGTTCATGAATTGTAGCAATTTACTAATTTAATCGATAGTATATATTGAAATTAAGAATAAGTTATTGATTTTTCAGCATGTATTTGCATACATGCTGAAGTTAAATTTCTACATTTTGATCCTAATTTGGTAGTTACGTATTAGAGTGCTGGATGTGGAGTTTTATTATTTCGGTATAATTAAGAGAAAGGGGTAAAAATGGGGGATATTTTAATAAAAGCGTTTAGCTTTATATTGATTATTGCGATAGGATATAGTTTCAAAAGGATAGGGGTTTTTGGGCCTAAAGACTATAAAATTATAACTAAAATTATAATGAATATTACTTTACCGTGTGCACTTATTACTGGATTTGCAAATTTTAAAATGGATACATCAATGCTTTTTATTATTTTGCTTGGATTTTTGGGAAACATTATAATGTCTTTCGTTGGTTTTGTTTTAGCTAGGAATAAGGATAATAAAGAAAAAGCCTTTAATATGCTAAATTTAGCTGGATATAATATAGGATGTTTTACCCTACCATATGTGCAGAGTTTTATGGGAGCATATGCTGTTGGGATAACAAGTCTCTTCGATATAGGTAATTCGATTATGTGTACAGGAGGCACATATGCACTTGCATCAGGTGTTGTTGGGGAAGAAAATGACCAAAGCATTAGAGCATTTCTTAGAAAAATGTTCTCATCTGTACCTTTTGATACTTATATGCTTATGTTTATAGTGACAATTACAGGTATTAAGTTGCCACAGGTGATATATACAGTAACTTCAAATCTAAGTGCAGGAAATGCGTTTTTGTCCATGCTTATGATTGGCATGGTTTTTGAATGCAAATTCCGAAAAGAACAGCTAGTTAAAGTTGCTTCTATTATAAGTATACGTTACTTGTTTGCAGCAATATTTGCAGTTATTATTTATTTTTGTGTACCGTTCTCAATGGAAATTAAGCATGTACTAGTTATTTTGGTATTTGGCCCAGTTCCTGTTCTTGCACCAGTCTTTACGGCTAGATGTAAATGTGATGAAGGCTTAGCGGGGGTAGTAAATTCTTTATGTATACCCATAAGCATAGTTATAATAACTTTATTGTTGTTTATTATTAATTAGTATAATCGAAAAAGTAGTATTTTGATAAATAAATTAAACCACTAGGCATAAAAAGCGTGTGGTTTTTTTGTTGTATTAATAAATTATTTAATAAATAATACGTGTGTTCTAATAATAAATTTATATTTAAAACTCTAGAGGTCAAAGTGTCCAATTAAATCTAATAGAAAGTAGAAAGATAATTGTGATATATATAGATAATATTTCTAAAATATTATATAATAATAATTATTATTTAAGATTTTAAGGAGGAGATGAAATTGAAAAAATTAATCTCATGGAATGTAAATGGGTTAAGAGCCTGCGTAAAAAAAGGCTTTTTAGAATATTTTAAGGAAATAGATGCTGATATATTTTGCATACAGGAAAGTAAGCTTCAAGAAGGTCAAATAGATTTGGAACTAGATGGATATACAAGTTACTGGAATTATGCTGAAAAGAAAGGTTATTCAGGCACTGCTGTATTTACAAAAGAGGAGCCTTTAACTGTAAAAAGAGGTATTGGGATAGAAGAACATGATAACGAAGGAAGGGTACTTACTTTAGAATATAATAATTTTTACTTAGTAAATGTTTATACTCCTAATTCTAAGCAAGGATTAGAAAGACTTGATTATAGAATGGTATGGGAAGATGTGTTTAGAAAATATTTAAAAGAACTTGAGAAAAACAAACCTGTAATAATTTGTGGGGATTTAAATGTTGCACATAAAGAAATAGATTTAAAAAATCCTACATCTAATAGAAAGAATGCAGGATTTACAGATGAGGAAAGATCTAAGATAACTGAACTATTAGAAGCAGGATTTATAGATACATATAGATATTTCTATCCTGATAAAGAAGGCATGTACTCATGGTGGTCATATAGATTTAATGCCAGAGCTAATAATGCTGGATGGAGAATAGATTATTTCTTGGTTTCAGAAAGTCTTAAGGATAAATTAGAAGATGCAAAAATTCATATGGAAGTAACAGGATCAGATCATTGTCCAGTTGAGTTGACAATTAATCTATAATAGATAAAAAACAAAGCATAACAGCTATATTTGAGTAGTTGGTTATGCTTTGTTTTTTTATTCATTGTACAATAAATCTTTTTATGCCTATCCAAGCGGTAAAGCTGGAAATGAAAGATAGTATACCAAATGTTAGTATCAAGAAAAGCGGAAGTGATATAGGAAAAAAGAAAATATGAATTCCTAATATTAGTGCACAGGCTAATTCGCCTAACAATGTATTTCTTATACACACAATACAAAGTAATATGGAATTTTTAAAAACATCTTTTAGAGGAAGAGAAACAGTAGTAAGCAACGGATAAATATACATGGATGCAAGTGCAAGTAAAACTGTGATAAAAAGACATAAATAGAAAACAAAATAGAAAATAGATTTCTCTTGAGCTAATTTTAAATAAAAGGATAGTGAAACACCTAAAAATGAAAATGCAATTAATATTATTAATCCACTAAATAATGATTGTTTCCAGTTGTTTTTAAAGGCTTCATGGAAATCCGAAAAAATATAAGTATGCTTTCTTTGGAGCATAGACATTAAAATTGAAGTCATAGCACCGAAAGCTGGACCGATTGTAATAATAGGGAGGGAATATAAAACAAAGACAAAATTCAATTTAATTATATCCCAAAATCTCATAGTAAATAATTCAAAAAATAAATGTATACCTTCCTTTGGAGGCTCGTCCTTTTCTATACCAGGACCTTCACGTTCGAAATTTGGGGTTAATAGTTTCATATTAATCAATCTCCTCAAATAAAATTTATCTCATATTATTGATATGTTTATTTTAGATAAGTTTAAAGATAGTATATCATTTGGAAATTTAAAGTTCAAGATTATAAAAACATTTACATGCCATTAAGAAGTTCATTATAATATAAAACATCTTAAGTTTTGTATAAAAAGGTCAAAATATGATTTAAATAAATCTAAAATAATTTAAATAAATATAACTTGAAAGTATTGACTTTAATAGATATAAGTATATAATAAATTTATGATAATAAGTTGCAACTTAAAAATAATGCATATGAAAAGGATTACTGGTGGCAAAATATCGATAAATTAACAAAAGGATTAAATAAACTAAAAAAATATATACATAAAATAATTTAAAAGGAATACAAGTTTATTGATATACTTTAAAATTAATTAAAATAAAGCGCGTATTTGTACAAGCTTTGTTTATAAAAGTTATTTTGATCACTGTTTTTAAAGGCATATATTTAATTAACAAAAATGAAATGGTGCTCACTAAATATATTAACTTCAAATAAATAATGGGAGGTAAAAATATGAAAAGTGTAAAAATATTAAAAAAACTTGCTGCTATTGCTGCTGTAACATCCATTGCTGCAACAATGTTAATCGGATGTGGTGGAAGTAGTTCGAGTACTAGCTCGAGTGGAGGAAAGGATTCAGCATCATCTTCTTCAGGAGATCAGTTAGAAATGTGGACATTTATTGAGATGCATAAAACGTTTTATGAAAAGATGTTAGAAAAATGGAATCAGAAAAATCCTGACAAGAAGTTAAATATTAATTTTACAGTTCTTCCTTATGATGATATGCATAATAAATTGCAATCTGCACTCTTGTCCGGACAAGGAGCCCCTGATGCATGTGATATAGAAGTTGGTAAATTCCCTAATTTTCTTAAAGGAGACCCACAATTAGAGAATCTTGATGATGTTATTTCGCCTTATAAAGATAAGTTGGTTAAATCTCGTATAGATCTTTACAGTAAAGATGGACATAATTATGGACTACCAACACACGTTGGAGCATGTGTAGCATACTACAATACTGAAATCTTAGAAAAGGCGGGGATTGATTATAAATCTATAGCTACCTGGGATGATTTTAAAGCAGCAGGTGCTAAATATTATGCTGCAACTGGTAAAAACTTTGGGACAGCAGATACAAGTGCTCAATGGCAAGAAAGTCTTATGCTAGCAGAACAAAAATCAGATTTTACTGATGCGGATGGTAAGCCACAATTAAATAGTCCGCAAATGGTTAAAGCACTTACTACGTTAAGAGATTTACAAGATGCCCATGCAATAGCTACTATTCCAGGTGGACAACCTGACCAAACAGATGCTGAAGGTGCGATAAATAATGGGGACTATGCAGTTGCAATTATGCCTCTTTGGTATATGTCAAGATTTTTACAATACATGCCTGATCAAGCAGGTAAATGGGCAATTGCTCCAGCTCCAGTATTTGAAAAAGGTCAACCACGTTCTGTAGGTTTAGGTGGTACAGGTACAGCTGTAACTAAAACAGCTAAGAATAAAGAAAATCTTAAAGAATTCTTAGCATATGCAAAACTTTCAGATGAAGGTGAACAGGCAATATGGGAAGATTTAGGCTTCGATCCATGCAATACGGATTTATGGACTAAAAATGATATTACTCATAATCCAGAAAATAAGTTTGTAAAATACTTTAAGACTAATCCTTTTGATACATTAAATGAAATTAAAAATGAAATACAATTAATTAAATCAAATGACGCTATTCCAAGTATAAACAACGTTTTAAATACAGTTACATTAAATAGCATATTTGAAGATAAGAAAGATATAAAACAAGCATTAGATGAAGCACAGCAACAAGTAGAAAATGAATTGAAATAATTAAAAACATCCACACAGAGAAGCTTTTTACAAGCATATTGAGTTACAAAGATGGCTTCTCTGTATTATTTAAGCGTGGGAGGAGGAAGTTAAGAAATGGTAAAGAGATTTATATATAATAAAAAAGCAGCACCATATGTATTTATATTACCATTTATTCTTGTATTTTTACTTTTTTTCATATCTCCAATGGTAAATACGGTAATAATGAGCTTTGAGAATGTATTACCAGGATCGAGAAAATTTGTTGGGCTTGAAAATTATACAAAACTATTAGGGGATAAGGTTTTCTTAGTTGCGTTATGGAACAGTTTTAAATATATGATATGGACATTGATATTGCTTATTCCAATTCCAATGATACTTGCATGTATAATAGACAGCAAACTAATGGTTGGAAAAGAATTCTTTAAATCTGCATTATATTTACCGGCTTTAACATCTGTTGCTGTGGCAGGTATAATATTTAGATTTGCCTTTGGAGAACAATCTACTTCATTAATGAATCAGGTTGTTGCGCTATTTGGAATGGATCCATTTAAATGGCTAAAAAATGGAACTACAGGATTTATAGTATTGCTAGTATTGGCATGTTGGAGATGGACTGGTGTTAATATGTTATATTTCTTATCAGGACTTAAAAACATTCCTGCAGAATTATATGAATCAGCTGATATAGATGGAGCAAATACATTGCAAAAGTTTAGATATATAACAATACCTCAACTTAAACCGACAACAATTTATGTGCTTACTATATCTATTTACGCAGGTCTTGCAATGTTTATAGAAAGTTATATGGTGTTTAATGGTAATAACTCGCCTAATAATATAGGTCTTACAATTGTAGGATATTTATATAGACAAGGTATTGAAAAAAATGCCATGGGCTATGCATCTGCGGTAGGATTAGTATTGTTTATTATAGGAATGGCTATTAATTTAGTGCAATTAAAACTAAATGGAACATTTAAGAAAGGAGATTAGTATGCAAAGCAATATTAGTTTGAATAATAAAAAAAATACACAAAAAAATACAGTAAGTCATGTAAAAAATTTGCCAAAAAGAATATTAATTTTTATGCTTTTTGCAGTTATAGCTGTAATACTACTAATTCCCTTTTATACATTATTTGTTTCTACGTTCAAGGATGGTGCATTAGTAATAGCAAATGGTATGGATGTATCAATAGATACTGCTAAAATGTCGTTTAAAAATTATATAATTCTATTCACAGAAAAAAATAGCTTATTTACATGGTTTTTTAATAGTTTATTTTTAACTATAGTGCAAGTAGTTTGCCAATTATTTATCAGCGCATTTGTTGCATATGGTTTCGCAATGTACGATTTTAAAGGAAAGAATTTTCTATTTATATGTGTTTTATTCGTTATGATGGTACCTTTTGAGATTTTAATGTTACCTTTGTATAACCAAATAAGTGATATGCATTTAACAAATACCTATATTGGAATAATTTTGCCGACTATAGCAAGTGCATCAACTATATTTTTCTTTAGGCAATACCTCTCCGGAATACCAAGAGACCTTGTTGAAGCAGGTAGGATAGATGGGGCATCGGAATATGGTATTTTCTTCAGATTAATTTTACCGATTATGAAGCCATCTTTTGCGGCAATGGCTATATTAAATGCAATGTTTAGTTGGAATAACTTATTATGGCCAATGTTAGTGTTGAAAGATGGTGCAAAATTTACTTTACCAATAGGATTAAATACATTATTAACCCCTTATGGAAACAACTATAATTTATTATTTGTAGGTTCTTTCATTTCAGTAATACCAGTATTTATTTTATTTGCATGCTTCCAAAAATATTTTGTAGAAGGTATGACAGCTGGAGCTGTAAAGGGGTAATATGATTTGATTTTCACTAAGGACTAGAAAGTCCAAACTAAATACTTAAGGAGATGAATTATAATGGCAAAAAAAGCAAAAATGGTGGTAGACAAAGACTTTAAAATATCCGAAATAGATAAAAGAATTTATGGTTCTTTCATTGAACATTTAGGAAGGGCAGTATATGGAGGGATTTATCAGCCAGGCCATATGTCAGCTGATGAAAATGGCTTCCGCACCGATGTAATGGAATTAGTAAAAGAATTAGATGTTCCAATTATAAGATACCCAGGTGGTAATTTTGTATCAAATTTCTTTTGGGAAGATAGTGTTGGAGAAGTAGCAGAAAGGCCAAAGAGACTAGAATTAGCTTGGAGAAGCTTAGAAACTAATGAAATTGGATTAAACGAATTCTCAAAATGGACTAATGCTGTAGGATCTGAAATAATGATGGCAATAAATCTTGGAACAAGAGGAATTGCAGATGCCTGCAATCTTTTAGAATATTGTAATCATAAAGGTGGTACGAAATATAGTGATTTAAGAATAAAACATGGTGTTAAAGAACCACATAAAATAAAAACATGGTGTTTAGGAAATGAAATGGATGGACCATGGCAGATAGGACATAAAACTTCTAAAGAGTATGGAAGATTAGCTCTAGAAACAGGTAAAGCTATGAAATTAATAGATCCAGATATTGAATTAGTTTCATGCGGAAGTTCAAATACAGCAATGCCTACTTTCCCTGAATGGGAAGCATCAACTCTTGATCATACTTACGATGTTGTAGATTTTGTATCTCTTCATCAATATTATGGTAATAGATTAAATGATACTGCAAACTTCTTAGCACAAAGTGATGATATGGAGCACTTTATTAAAACAGTTACTTCAACTTGTGATTATATAAAAGCAAAAAAACGTAGTAAAAAGACTATGCACTTAAGCTTCGATGAGTGGAATGTATGGTTCCATTCTAATAATGAAGATGATGATATAATGAAGAATCATCCATGGCAAAAGGCACCTGCACTTTTAGAAGATATGTATAATTTTGAAGATGCACTTTTAGTTGGATTAATGTTAATTGTTTTAATGAAACATTCTGATAGAGTTAAAATGGCATGCTTAGCGCAATTGGTTAATGTTATCGCACCAATTATGACAGAAGAAAATGGACCAGCTTGGAAGCAGACTATATACTATCCATATTTGCATGCATCTAAATACGGTAGAGGAATTGCACTTCAACCAGTAGTTTCTTCGCCAAAACATGATACTGTAGATTTTACTGACGTAAAAGACGTTGAATCGATAGCAGTATATAATGAAGAAAAGGAAGAAGTTACAATATTTGCAGTTAATCGTAATTTAGAGGAAGATATTGAATTAACTTGTGATGTAAGAAGTTTTGAAGGATTTAAAATCATTGAACATATTGTGTTAGAGCATGATAATATGAAAATAGTGAATTCTCCAACAGGTGAAGCTGTTACTCCAAAATCTGTAGATAGAAGTAATCTGGTTGATGGAATTATAACTTCATCTTTGGGAAAAGCGTCTTGGAATGTAATTCGTTTAGGAAAGAATAAATAAAAAGCAATATATATTAAATAGGATTTAACAACTAAAATTAATAGTGTTAAATCCTATTTTATTGGCAAAGAATCACATCCATCAAAATTACCAATGAAACATTCCATATTATGACAACTGCGATTACAAAAGTATATTACTTATTTCTGGTTAGAAAACATTTGAAATGGTATATAAATAAAATAAGAAGTAATATTTATGCCCTATAAATATTACTTCTTATTTATTATAAAAACAGATCTAATTCAATATATTTTAATATATATTGCAAAAATGATTCTTCATTATAATTCTAAAAATATTGCAACATATATATATAATTAGATACAATAATCAACATCAAGATTCTTGAGTTAATGTATTATAAACAAGTCTTACACTTATGCCTTGATTGTAATTGCCAAAGTTTTTTCCGAAAATAGTTAATCCACCAACATGTTTTGTTTCTTCTGGAACAGCTAACTTTAGAAGGATATCACTTTTATAATTTAATTCTAAATCTTCTAGAGTGACATCTGAAATCTTTATTCCATCAATAAAAGTTCCGAAAGAATTTATGGTTAAAAGTTTTAATAATCCGTATTGATTCCAATGAGGATTCCACCAAGATGGAGTCAAAATACCTTTACTATCACCAAAATCTCCAGGACTGGTCCATCTACCAACATTGACATTATTTAAATAGAAATGTATATCAGATGGCCATATGCTGCATACTCCAGGGGCTTCTGAACTTATTTCCATAGATATTTGCAATTCAGAAAATACTTCACTTGGTTTTAAATAGTTAGGAATTCTATATTCTATACTTCCTTTAGTGAACCAAAGAATATCTGCATTAATTCTTTCAGGATCAGCAAAGTAATTTGGATTGTCTACTTCTCCTATAATACTATCCTTAGTTGCGATGCCGCATGTAGGGGTAATATCATAATTTGAATAGTGACCTATATTTAAATCTATATGATATGAATTTTCTACATCTTGTTTGCCAATATCAATTACAAATTTATCCTCGTGAAGAGAACATATCTTTTGCAATCCATGCTTTCCAGTTAAATTAGTCGTTTTTATTAATCCACACTCTTCTAATTTTTTTATATGCATAGTAACGGCACCATTAGTTAAATCAAGTTTCTCTGATAACTCATTCATATTTAATTGCTTATACTGTGATAAAATCTCTAATATATTCATTCTTACATCCGAACTTAAAGCTTTGAAAAGTGGCAAACTTTCCTTTAGATTTGTAATGTGAATCATAATAATCTCCTCTGTGTTGTTAATATTCGTTGAATTGAAATTAATGTTGAAGTATTAATTTCAGAAAAATTGTACTTAAGTTATAGTTCGTTATAAAATTATCAAATAATAATACACTATATTAAGATTATTATACCCTTTTATGGATTAGATGTGAATAATCATTTTAAATATTTTTAAAATAAAGTCATAATATAAACAATTATTTTTTGTTTAAGTTTTTTCTAAAATATGCGTTTTTATATTCAGTTGGTGTGACATCTTCAAATTTTTTGAAAAGTTTCATAAAATGCTTATCATCATTAAATCCAACCTGAAGAGCAATTTCTTTTATTGAGAAAGATGAATTTAATAGAAGTTGTTTAGAAGCATAAATTCTTGTTTTGTTGATGTATTTTAAAAGAGACGTACCAGTATATTTTTTAAATGCCGAAGAAAGATAATCCTGATTGTAGTTAAATGTTTTGGCGATTTTATGTGCAGTTAAATTTGAATTATAATTTATATTTATCCAGTTTGCAATTTCATTTATTTTGCAATTGGTATTAGATAGTTTTTCATTTTGATGAATTATATTATCCATGAAATCTTGAGAGATTTCCATCGCCAACAGGCTTAATGCATAATTTGTTAAATATTCTGAATAACTCTTTTTGTTTGATAGATCAAGCAGTTGACGAAAAATGAGGCTTGTTCTTGCAGCAGAAGAAATTGAACCATATTCAGGTAAAAGATAAACATCTGAAGAGGCTTTTTTAAATTCATTATCAAAATTGAATATATAATCATTAATTTGTTCAGCGTTTAAAAGCTTATATTCAGCAGAAGTAATTCTAAAATGACACCAATAGTAAGAAAGATTCCCTTCAGATTTTTTATAACCGTAGTGGGTATGGAATGGAAATAATATAATAAACTTATTTTGCGTAAGTTCATATTTTTTATCATCTTGTGCAATGTACAGAGTTCCCTCACAACCAATTAGAATAACAAAAGTATCGAGGTTTCTTTTAGAATGTATAAAATTCTCATTATTTATCAATTTTCCACTAGAACAATGAGTAAGTGGATATTTATTATCAGAGATAAAATAAAACATATAGGATTTCACCACCTATTATATTAAAATGAAAGTTGTTTCTATATAATAAATATACTATAGTTATATGTATAAAAGCTAGTCATATGCTTAAATAATGGCATTTGTATTTTAGAGGAATGAATAAAATAGTTTTTGATAATTATAATAAATTAACCACCATAAAAATAAATTTAGGAGGAATTAATAATGAACTCAAATACTTTTAGTAAACCTTTGCAAATAAATCATATAAATGTAAAAGATAATTTTTGGAAGAAAATGATGGAGCTAGCAAGAACTCATGTGATTCCTTATCAATGGGAAGCATTGAATGATAGAATAGAAGGTGCGGAGCCAAGTTATTGTATGCAAAATTTTAAGATTGCAGCTGGGATGATGGAAGGTGAATTTAAAGGTTTTGTGTTTCAAGATAGTGATTTTGCAAAATGGATAGAAGCGGTTGGATATTCTCTTATGTGGAATAAGGATGAAGGACTTGAAAAAATTGCAGATGGAGCAATTGATATTGTCTGTGCGGCACAGCTGCCAGATGGATATCTAGATACTTATTACATTATAAACGGATTAGATAAAAGATGGACAAACTTACGTGATAATCATGAATTGTATTGTTTAGGTCATTTAATTGAAGGGGCAGTAGCTTATTATGAGGCAACGGGAAAAGATAAGTTATTAAATGCAATCGTAAAATATGTAGACTATGTGGATACTATATTTGGGCCAGAAGATAGCAAATTGCATGGATATCCAGGTCATGAAGTAATTGAATTGGCTTTAATTAAACTCTATAAAATAAAAAAAGATAAAAAATATCTAAATTTAGCTAAATATTTTATAGATGAAAGAGGCAAATCACCATTATATTTTGAAGAAGAGGGGAAAAAGTATAATAATAAGTTCTGGTGGGAAGATAGTTACTTCAAATATCAATATTATCAAGCAGGTAAACCAGTAAAAGAGCAGGAAGTCGCAGAGGGGCATGCTGTAAGAGCTGTATATTTATATTCAGGAATGGCTGATGTAGCAAGAGAAACAAATGATGATGAGCTGCTAGAAGCTTGCAAGCGCTTATGGAGCAATATGACTAAAAAGCAAATGTATATAACAGGTGGAATTGGATCATCACAATATGGAGAAGCATTTACTTATAATTATGATTTACCAAATGACACTATTTATGCTGAAACTTGCGCATCTATTGGATTGGTTTTTTTTGCAAGAAGAATGCTTGAAATTGAGCCTAAATCACAATATGCAGATATAATGGAGAAAGCCTTATACAACGGAATTATAAGCGGAATGTCAATTGATGGAACTAAGTTTTTCTATGTAAATCCATTAGAGGTGGTTCCAGAGGCTTCTGAAAAAGATCATTTGAGAGCACATGTAAAAGTTGAACGTCAAAAATGGTTTGGATGTGCATGCTGTCCGCCTAATCTAGCAAGGCTTTTGACTTCTATAGGAAGTTATGCATATACATTAAGAGATAATACAATATTTATGCATTTATACATGGGAGGAGAAATATCAGCTAATTTCTCTGGAAAGAGTGTAGCATTTGATATTAAAACAAACTATCCATGGGATGAGAGTATAGACATTAATTTAAACATGAAGGAAGAAGCTGACTTTGAATTTGCATTAAGAATTCCTGAATGGTGTAGAAATTATGAAATAAAAGTTAATGAAGAAAAGATAAAGTTCAGTATAATTGATGGGTATGCATATATAAATAGAAAATGGAAAGATGCTGATAAAATTAACATTTTATTTAAGATGCCTGTAGAAATAGTTAGAGCAAATATAAACGTAAGAGAAGACATGGGAAAAGTTGCTGTAATGAGGGGACCAGTTGTTTATTGTCTAGAGGAAGAAGACAATGGACCTGATCTGCACAGAGTTTATTTAAATAGTAATCCTAAATTTACTTATGAATATGACAAAGATTTCTTAGGTGGCGCAATAGTACTTGAAAGTTATGGACTAGTAGTTAAAGAGCAAGACTGTGATAAAGATAAGTTATATTTATATGACTCTAAAATTGAATTTAGTGAAAAGAAGTTAAAATGGATTCCATATTATTTATGGGCTAACAGAACACCAGGAGAAATGATAGTATGGGTAAGAAAATGTATTTAATTCAATAAAGTTTAAAATTAAGCAACTTGTACGCTGTTTATGTGGTTGAATATACTATATAATTTTAAGTGAACCTAAAGAAAAAAGCATAAACGTAGGAGGGATTTAGTTTTGAATGAAATTTTGACTAAAACAATAGAAGAAATGGCGAATATGGAATTTGACTGTAGCTGCGGCAAAAAACACAGAATAGACATAAAACATATCTATGTTGGAGAAAATGTATATAATAAAATTCTAGATGTCGCAAAAGAAATTTTACCAAAAGAAATCTTATTGGTCAGTGATAATAATACTTATAAAGCACTTGGTAAATGTGTAGAAAATGAATTTACTGAATCAGGTTATAAGATAAATAATATTATGTTAGTTAGTGATGGAGATTTAATTCCAGATGAAAAAGCAATTGGACGAGTATTGGTTGAAGTAAATAATGAAACAGAGCTTATAGTTGCTGTGGGATCTGGAAGTATTAATGATATATGTAGAATAATAAGTGCAAAAACTCATATTCCTTATGTTATAATGGGAACAGCTCCATCAATGGATGGATATGCATCAACAGTATCACCTCTAATTATTGATGGAGCAAAGGTAACATATCCAGGGACTAATCCATATGCTATTATAGCTGATTCAAATATTATGAAAGATGCTCCATTTGAGATGATATGCGCTGGATTTGGTGATATACTAGGAAAATATACAGCACTTTCTGATTGGAGATTATCTAATACGATTTATAACGAATATTTTTGTGATACAACAGAAAAGCTAGTAAGGAATGCTATGTATAAATGTTTTGAAAATATAGAAGGAGCTGTTAAGAGAGATGTTAAAGCAATAGAATATATATCAGAAGCACTTATACTATCAGGAATAGCAATGACTCTTTCTGGAAATTCAAGACCGGCATCAGGAGCAGAACACCATCTTTCTCATTATTGGGAAATTGATAAGCTTTCAAGAAAACTAGAGCATCCTTTACATGGCAATTCAGTTGGAGTTGGCACAGTAATATCAGCATGGTTGTATAAAAAACTTAATATTGAAGAAAGGTTTGGGATAAAGACTCCTGTGCCAGAAATAATAATAAATTTATTAAATTCTATTGGAGCTAAGTCTAATCCAAAGGCGTTAGGAATTGAGAAAGAATTATTTCATAGGAGTGTAATTCATGCTCTTGAAATCAGACCTAGATATACGATTTTGCAATATGCAAAAACTGAGAATATGTTAGAAGAATATGCAAATGAATTAACGAATTTATTTTACGGAGAATGATAATATGCTAAAAGATAAAAAATTATTTTTATTAGATATTGATGGTACAATAGCTTTAGATACAACATTAATCGATGGTACATTAGAATTTATGGATTATGTTTTAAGTATAGGTGGTAAATATATATTTATAACAAATAATTCAACCAAAAGTATAGAAGATTATATTATGAAGTTTGATGACTTTGGAATTAAAGTTGATAAAACAAGTTTTGTAACATCATCTTATGCAACCGCAATATATCTAAAAGAAGTATATAAAGATAAAAAAATATTTGTTCTTGGAACAAAATCATTTATTAAAGAACTAAAAAGATTTGAGCTTAATATTACAGAAGATAAAGATGAAGATATTGTTTGCGCAGTAGTAGGCTTTGACAATGAATTAAATTATAAAAAGATAGAGGATATATGTGAATTACTATCAACAAGAGATATTGATTATATAGCTACTAATCCAGATCTCGTTTGTCCGACTAGCTTTGGTTTTGTGCCAGACTGTGGATCAATATGCGAAATGATTGAAAATGCAGTTAAAAGACAACCTTTATACATTGGGAAGCCTAATAAAACGATAGTGGAAATGTGTCTAGAACAAACAGGATTTACAAAGGAGCAAACTTTAGTTATAGGAGATAGATTGTATACAGACATTGCCTGCGGTATTAATGGTGGTGTTGATACAGCTGTAGTGTTCACTGGAGAAGCAACAAAGGAAGATTTGAAAGATACAGAATTTAGACCAACATATAGCGTTAGTACAATCAAAGAGTTATATGAAAAGTTAGCTTTTTAATATACTTTTAGTAAGGCAAGGATTACAAGCTGTTAAGAATGAAATTCAAACTTTGTTTTTAGCAGCTTTTTTATAGTGTTTAGAAGAATATAATTTTCATATCACTAAGATAATGATTTTGATATAATATTTTTATAACATAACTAGATAGGAGGAGATTATAGGATATGAATTTAGAATATATTATGAATAAGTTGAAAGATGAGAAACCATATATTAATGGCTGGAAAAGAATGAGAAGGTCAGCTATAATTATTCCACTAGTTGAGATTGATAATGAAGTACATGTATTATTTGAAGTTAGGTCCAAAAAATTAAGGAGCCAGCCAGGAGATATATGCTTTCCAGGTGGGAAAATAGATGGAAATGAATCTCCTAAGGAAGCTGCACTTAGGGAAATATCTGAAGAACTTGGCGTAGAAAGCATTAATATAGTAAATGAATTAGATACTATAGTAAGGTATGATGGCATAATAATTCACCCATATGTAGGAATTATTAAAGATCTTAATGAGATAAAGATAAGTGAAGATGAGGTTGATCATGTGTTTTATGTACCGTTATCTTATCTTTTAGATAATAAGCCTCGTGTATATAATAATAAAATAAATATTGAAAGAGATAAGGAATTTCCATATGATTTAATTGTTAATAGGGAAAACTATAAATTTAGAGAAGCTAATTATAGATCTTTATTTTATAAATATGAAACTTATAATATATGGGGAATCACAGCTGAGATGCTGCAAGATTTTTTGGAGAATTTGTAGCCAACTATAAAAAATGAAGCATTTCTATCAAACTCATAACAATTCCCATAAAAACTAGTTTTTTTACTCTAAACTTTGCAGGAATAGCTATATTGCTTGGGAATATGTATAAACAGGAATTAAAAAAAGAAGTCTAGAGCTGAGAGTAAAATCTTGGCTCTTTTTTTCATACCTAGAAATAGATTTAGAGGATAAGTAAGATTGGATCAAGTAGGAATACAGACAAATATATTAATGGATTACAGAGAAGGATAGGGTTTTAAGATGATAATTAAAAATTATATTATTGTACAGCATTAATATGAGGGTGGGCGTGAGGAGAAAAATTAAATATAAATATAATGAAAGAAACAAATATTATTAGATAGTGATAAATTTATTTATATTTAGTGCGAATAATTGTAAGAAAATGATATAATTTACATAAAGTGAAACAAAATTATAATTTGTATGATAGGTTGGATTAACAATTTGTTGGTAAATGAAATTCTCTGATATCATGATTTAAATGATAAGAATATATGTGTAATATTTAAATCAAAAGAATCAAAGCTATTTTACGGCAATATTTATGAGTCGTGAATATTGAAAAATGTGTATTGGAAAAAATATTATATAAATAATATTAAAGAAAAAACGAATTTATACAGGTAGAGAATTTAAAGTAGGAATAGAATTATAAAATCTTTGGAGGTAAGTATGGATCAAAAAAGAGTTGCAGGAGAAAAATCAACAGAATATATAAAAGATGGGATGATATTAGGATTGGGAACAGGTTCTACTGCCTATTACATGATTAAAAAAGTTGGAGAATTGATTAAAAATGGAATGAAGATAAAAGCTGTAGCAACATCAAAAAGTACTGAGAGTTTGGCAAGAGAACTTAAGATCCCTTTATTATCAATTGATGAAGTTGATAGGATTGATTTAGCAATTGATGGTGTAGACGAAATAGATAATGAATTTAATGCTATTAAAGGTGGTGGTGGAGCCTTATTTAGAGAAAAAATTGTGGCGAGTTTGGCTAATGAAGTTATATGGATTATGGATGAAAGTAAATTAGTTGATGGTATTGGAGAATTTCCTTTACCAGTTGAAATATTACCATATGGATACAAACATGTAATTAAAGAATTACAGGATTATTCATTAAATCCCAAAATAAGAATGAAGGAAGAAGAGATTTTTGTAACTGATAATGGTAACTATATAGTTGATTTGCATATAGGAACGCCAATGAACATTAATGACGTTTATAATAAAGTTAATAGAATAACTGGAGTGCTAGAAACAGGATTATTTATTAATATGTGCAATCGTATTATTATTGGCACAAATAGTGGCGCCAAGATTATTAATAATAGCAACAGTCAAAATGTGAAGATGGAGCAATTTAGATAGATATTATCTCATCTTAGAATGTATGCAGGGGGGATGATCACATGATAAGGGAAATAATAAATGAAGATTTTAATGGATTAATGCAATTATATATGCAACTTCATGGTGAATCTATGCCAGGAAAAACACCTGAAATAATGGAAGTATGGAATAGAATTTTGGAAGATAAAGAACATCATATTATTATTGCAGAGGAAGAAGGAAAGATAGTGTCTTCGTGTGTTTGTGTCATAATACCAAATTTGACACACAATCAACGACCATATGCATTTATTGAAAATGTAGTGACTGATAAACATTATAGAAATAAAGGATTAGCAACAGCTTGTTTGAACTACGCAAAAGAAATAGCGCATAAAGAGAAGTGTTATAAATTAATGTTATTAACTGGCTCCAAGAAAGAAAGTACGCTAAATTTCTATGAACAAGCAGGATATAATCAAAATGATAAAACTGCTTTTATACAATGGATATAATATAAATTGCAATTTATCTGAGAAGGAGAAAAAAGATGGTTTATTTAAATTATTTTACATTTCCTAATGAGGATATGGAATTTAGATTTTTCATGGGGGTAAAAAGAACCTGTTATGATTCGTTTTATCCATTTAAGGTATTGTCACAACATGGTCTTAGAAGAATTGATTTTGAACCAGTTACTATTCTATATGGAGGAAATGGTTCTGGAAAATCAACAGCGTTAAATATTATAGCAGAAAAAATAGGGGTAAGCCGTGATTCTATCTATAATAAATCTAATTTTTTTCCTGACTATGTCAATATGTGTGATATATATGTTGAAACAGATATTCCTAAAAATAGTAGGATTATTACTAGTGATGATGTATTTGATTATATTCTAAACATTCGTAGCATAAATGAAGGAATTGACATAAAGAGAGAAAAGCTTTTTGAAGAATATTTGGAGTCTAAATATTCTCGCTTCCAAATGAAGTCGATGGCAGATTATGAGCAATTAAAAAAAGTAAATACTGCTAGGAGTAAAACACAATCAAAATTTGTGAGAAATAGATTAATGGATAATTTCAGAGAATATTCAAATGGAGAAAGCGCATTTATATATTTTACTGAAAAAATTTATGAGAATGGACTGTATATATTGGATGAACCTGAAAATAGTCTTTCTCCAAAACGTCAAATTGAATTAATGAATTTTATTGAGGACTCTGCACGGTTTTTAGAATGTCAGTTTATTATATCAACGCACTCACCATTTATACTTGCTATGAAAGGCGCGAAAATATATGATCTCGATGAAAATCCTGTTGATGTAAAACGGTGGACAGAATTGGAAAATGTACGTACATATTATGACTTTTTCAAAATACACGAAAAAGAGTTTAAATAATAAAATATGGGAGTGTTAGAGTGAATAATGAATTTTTAGAATCTGAAAGATTATTTTTGAAGCCTTTATCTTTTGAGGAATTACAATGTATAAATAACAATGAACTTGATAATATTGAAACTCAAATTGAATTAGAATCACTATTAGATTCTGTTAAATTAGCAATATCAAAAAAATTAATTAAAATGAAAAACATTGATGAAAATATCCATGAGTGGTACACATACTGGCTAATTATTAATAAGGAAAATCAAAAAGGAATAGGATTTATTGGATTTAAAGGGGTACCTGATGCAAATGGTTATTTAGAAGTTGGGTATAGCATCTCATCTAATTATAGAAGAAATAGATTTATGACAGAGGCATTAGAAACATTAGTAAGATGGACAGGTAAATTTCAAGGGGGTAAAGGTATAATAGCCAGAGCTTTAAAAACGAATTTTGGTTCTATTAAAGTATTAAATAATTGTGATTTTGAATTATTCAGCACTACTGAGCAAGAGAATATTTATATTAATAAGCTTAGATAAATTAACTTATATGTATTTAACAATGTTTAGGCTCAAAAAAATATAAAAACTAGAATTTTTGCATTGCTATAAAACCTTGAAATAACGAGTATTTATATAATCTATTCTTAAGAAGGACAGATACATATGAATTTTGAAACAAGATAATTCCACAAAAATAGCCATGGTAATATTGTTGATAATATGTTTATGAGCATGATTCATTGCTTAGTTTTAGGGAAAATTAAAAATATAAGGAGAATTTAATTTATGAATAACGATGTCTACAAAGAGTGTCCTAAATATAAAAATAAATTAATTACATTAATAAAAACAAGCGAGGATGATTTAGAAGAGTTGCTCAAATGCTATTCAGATGAAAAAGCAGTGCCATTATTCAATTCTGACAATTGTCATGGAGATAATTTTAATTATGAAACAATCGAAAAAATGAGACAAGCAATTGATTTTTGGAAATGGTCATATGAAAATAAACAATTTGTGAGATGGACAGTAATTTTAAATGCTACTAATGAAAAAATTGGGACTATAGAAATGTTTCATAGGTTAGCAGAAGATGAATTTAATCACTATGGCATTTTAAGAATAGATCTGAAAAGTGAGTGTGAAATCCAGAATATAATAAAAAATATATTAGATATCACAAATGAATTCTTTTATGAGGCTTTTGATGTTAGGCATATCTTAACGAAAGCAGTTCCAATGGCAACTGAACGTATAAATGCATTAATGGAGACGGGGTATAAGCCGATTAACAAAAAATTTATTATATATGATGATTATTACTGTAGAGAAATTTAATATTAAAAACAATATAAAAAATAATATAAAACTTATTGTTTTGGAGCTTAGGCATAATCAAAAAAATAAGAAGTCCATCTGCCAAACCTATTTTCCACCATGATGCATCAGTAAATTACCCTAATAGACATGCTATGAGACTAATTTACTTCCTTGCCTGATGAAAAATAATAATAGTATTTTGGACTTGTTATTTTCGTTCATATGCCTTAAATTATAAAAATTCTAAGCTCTTAATTAATTATTGAAAATCTCCTTTGCAACCGCTACAGCATTTAATACTTTGGGAAAGCCAACATAGGGAATGCATTGTAAGAATACTTCTATTATTTCCTCTTTAGATATCCCAACGTTTAGTGCTCCATTAATATGAACTTTTAATTGGTTTTCACATCCTCCTAGTGTAGTAAGAGCAGATAAAGTAACAAGCTCCCTTTGTTTTAAATCAAATATTGGTCTTGTATAAATATCTCCAAAAGCAAATTCAATAATGTATTTTCCAAGGTCTGGAGCTATATCCTTAAGTGATTCTATTACAGCTGTTCCAGCATTTCCATCAACCTCATTGAGTTTATTTAGTCCTTTATCATATCTATTTCCCATAATTGTAATACCTCCTATTTTTTGATAATATTATCGTATATGCTGGAGTTAACTCCATGTCAAGAGGTAGGTGATTATTTTGAATTATTATATAGGAGAGTTTTCTGAAAAAATTGGTTTGAGCATTGATACTTTAAGATATTATGAAAAGCTTGGTCTGATTTATCCTCAAAGAGATGAAGCTAATAAAAGAGTATATTCTGAAAAAGATATTGAGTGGCTAAAATTTATAATTCGATTAAAGGAAATAAATATGCCAATTAAGCAGATACAATACTATTCGAAATTGAGATATGATGGCGATGATACAATTAAGGAAAGATTAGAATTACTTGAAGAACAAATGGATAGGTTAAATATTGAAAAAAGAAAAATTGAAGAAAATATAATACACTTGAATAAAAAGATTAGTATTTATAAGAAAATGATAGATAAAAAATAACTAATGTCTGTTAATTTAATTTTTATAAAATATAATATATGGGAGGATTGAAATGAGCAATATGCAAGCAATTATATGGTTTTTTCCTATAGTATTTATTATCCATGATTTTGAAGAAATAATTTTTATACAATCATGGATAAATAAAAATAGGTATTATTTATCTGAAAAGTTTCCGAAGTTATCAAAAAATTTATTTCCTCATTTCGATAATATTACAGCGGCATCTTTTGCTTTTGGGGTAGCTGAAGAATTTATTTTAATTATCATAATTACTATTATTTCGTACAAAACAAATTGGTTTAATTTATGGATCGGTCTATTTATTGCTTTTACTACACATTTAATAATACATTGTTTTCAAGCATTAATAATAAGAAAATATGTTCCAGCAATTGTTACAAGTATTATCTTTTTGCCAATTTGTATTAATATTATTAAAAGTATAGCCAAAGTGTATACATCAAATATTATTATTTCATATTCTGTTTTGGGATTCATAATTATGTTAGTGAATTTATATATTGCTCACAAATGTATGGACTTATTTTCCGAACAGTTATTGAGGTATAAGCATTGAAAGAAAATTCATATATAGTAGCTTTTAAAGTTATTTTTATAAATCTAGTTCTATCTAAACTATTTAGGTATTAGAAATTTAAATGTAAATTAACTATTACAACATATATAATAGTTATTACTTTATTGTTGAGGTAGATAAACTTAATCTGTAGGTACCATATTCCATGATTTTATCAAGTAATAAATTAATTTCATCCATATTAGAGCATATGACTTTAAGCAAATAGCAGCCATCTCCACTAATCCTATGTGCCTCAGTTATAATTGTATTTTCTTTAATAAATTTTGTTAATTTATCATGTTGTGTGGTTTTCATGAAAATAGTAATAAATGCAGTAATGTTTTTGCCCAGCAGAGAATTATTAATGCATACAGTATACTGTGTTATTATACCTAAATCCTGAAGTCGTATAATTCTATTGGATACTCCTTGAGGGGTTAGGTGTACATGCTCGCCAATTTCTTTAAGCGATATTTTTGAATTAATCAATAGCATGTCTAAAATCTTCAAGTCTATTTCATCAAACATAGAGCACAAAATCCTTTCATTTTTAAAGAGAAACTAACGAATCTCTTTCACATTTCAACCTTAATTTAAGATACTATTAGTATAACAAATATAAGTAGATCAGCAAATGTAAAGGTGGAATGAAAATGAAAAAAGCATTGCTAGTAATTGATGTGCAAAATGAATATTTTACAGGTAAACTAAAAGTAACTTATCCTAATAATAGCTTTGATAATATATTGAAGGTAATGGATTATGCAAAAGATAATAATATGATTGTTATAATTGTGCAGCATACAGCACTTTTTGGAGACACATTTATTAAGAATTCAAATGGATGGGAATTACAACCAATGATTCTTGAGAAATCGTACGACTATCTTATTGAGAAAACTAAGCCAAGCAGTTTTTATGAAACAAATTTGGAAGAAATATTAAAAAAAGAAAATATAAATGAAATAGTTATTTCAGGATATATGACTCAAATGTGCTGTGACACGACATCAAGGGAAGCTTTCCATAGAGGCTACCACGTTGACTTCTTGTCAGATGCTACAGGAACTATAGATGTAAATAATGAAGTGGGTTCTATAAGTAGTAAAGAGCTTCATAAAGCTACTTTAATTGCTCAAAGTTTAAAATTTAGTAATGTAATAAGTACTATGGAATGGATGAAATTATCTAACATTTAATTTTGCATAGTACTTATATTATAAATAGAATATGAATCATATCTATAAATGATGCTAGGGTTAAAAGTAGCTTTCTTTGTTACTTTTAATCCTATTATTTTTATAACTAGAAAAATAAAGAGGTTTAATTTTCAAAAATGTTTATATATTTTAGAATTATAGAAGGGTCAAAGTGCAGCAAATTAGGTATTCTTATCTATTTTAATCTCTTTAGTTAAAGGATATTAATTGGCTACACAAGATTACAAATATGAAAAGTGAGTAATAAAAGATTCGAAAATTTACTAAAGAATCTATTTTATAATTTTAATAAACGTTTATTTATGATATTGTTATTTTATCTCTTATGAAAAGCTATACAAAAATATATTGACTTAGAAAAAGAACAAATATAGAATAACATTATTAAAGGACATTTTAAAAGTGGTTTTGTAATGTTATATATTTCATTAATTTTATTAAAAAGGAGATCTTAGTAATGAAATTCTTAAAGAGCGTTTTGGTCATTATACTTATTGCTCTTTTTTTAGGGAGTAATTTATATTTTATTAATTTATTAAGAGACAAGAAAGTAGAAAAGGAACCGATAAAACCTAAGATAGTGCTGATTTCTCATATAAAGACTAATCCATATTGGCTTGATATAAAAGCTGGTGCGGAAAGAGCTGCTAAAGAAAGAGGTGCATTGGTTGAATTTTTAGGACCTACAACTGCAAGCACTGAAGATGGGCTAAAACTTTTTGATATGGCTACATCAGCTAAGGTGAGTGGCATAATAACATATGTTCAAGAAGAAGGACAATATAAAAAGAAGATTAATAGTGCAATGGAGAAAGGTATTCCAGTAGTTACAATAGATTCAGATGAAGAAGATAGCAATAGAATAGCATATGTTGGCACAGATAATGTTTTAGCTGGACAAGTTGCCGGAAAGGAAATGGTCAAGCAAATAGGAACGTCTGGAAATGTAGCAATAGTAATGGGCGGAAAAAACGTAAAGAATCAGAAAGAAAGGGTAGAAGGCTTTACACAATATATAAAATCGAATTCTAACTTGAAAATTGTAGATACAGATTCATCGGATGCGATGCTTCTTGAGGCAGAAATTATAACAAGAAAAATACTAAATAGAAATGATAACATAAATGCTTTATTTTGTACCTCAGCTCTTGACGGAATAGGCGCTGCAAGAGCAGTAAAAGATTTAAATTATAAGGATAGGGTAAAAATTATATGTTTTGATGATTTAGATGATACTTTAAGCAATATTAGAAATGGACTAGTTTCAGCAACAATAGTGCAGAAAAGTAATGAAATGGGTTATAGGGCAGTTAATATTATCATGGACAAAATTCAAGGGAAATCAAATAAGTTTTCAAAATCACTAATCGATGTAAATGTAATTAATAAAAGCGATGTAGATAGCTATAAGCGAGGAGATGATAAAATTGAAAACTAAAAGCTTAAATAGTAAATTTATAATGTTTGTTATATGCTTAATTATTCCTATATGTATATGCAATATTATATCTCTGGCGATGAGTAAAAAAATTGAGGACGGGTATGTTAATATGCTTAACAATATGCTAATTACTAATGAAATTAAGCAGCATGTTGACAGCTCTTTAGACAATTTTAATCAATATATATTGAATGGAACTCCAAGTAAGAAAGAAAGCTATAATAACGAGGTGATTCTTGCAAAACAAAAAATTGGTAATCTTAAGAAAAATTCTGATGATGTAAATCAATATATTTTGAGAGATCTAGATAATACTTTAGATTCTTATATAGAAAGTTCTAAAAATACAATATCTGCTTATGAAAATAAGGAGGGATACGTTTTTTACTATGATGATTTTGTAGCGGCCAAGAATATTGCATCTTATTGTGATGCATATGCATCGACTTTAATGCAAAATTTCCTAGAGGCTAATAGCATAGCATATAAAGAACTAAATAGAAATAGCAGCGTAATATATATAGGACTAGCTACATATCTTATATTAATTTTAGCTTTATGTGTAGTTTATGCATTAACATTTATAAGACATATATCTGAGGGCTTAAAGGGTATGGTTGAAATATCAAACAAAGTATCAAAAGGTCAATTTGAATATTATGAAGGTAACAAAACTGACATTTATGAGTTAGATATTTTAACAAAAACATTTAATGCTATGATTACAGATATAAAAAATCTTATTAGCTCGCTTAATGGGAAGATCGTATTAGAAAAAAAATTAAAAGAGGAGGAGATGAAAAATCTAAAATATGAGAATGCTTTAAAAGAATTTGATTTAAAGGTATTACAGTCTCAAATAAACCCACATTTTTTATTTAATACCCTAAATTGTATAAACGCGACAGCAATAATGGAAAATGCAATAACTACAAGTAAATTAATTAAATCAGTATCTAATATTTTAAGATATTCTTTAAGAAGTATGAGTACAAATGCACTATTGGAAGATGAAATAAAGATTGTAAAGGATTATATTTACATTCAGGAATGCAGGTTTGATGATAGGGTAAAATTTAATCTAAGTACAAATATGGATATGAAAAAAGTTAAAGTTCCCGGAATGACAATACAACCATTAGTAGAAAATGCATTTATACATGGGATTGAAGGGAAAGAAGATGGTGGATATATAAATATATATATTGATGAGGAAAATGGTGAGTGTAATGTTTTAATTGAAGATAATGGTGTTGGCATTTCTAAAGAAGTTTTGGATAAGATTAATAATTATAATTATGATGCAAAACATACAGGGCATACAACAGGCCTTGGAATAAATATAGTAGAAAAGAGGCTTAGATATTTATATAACAAGAAAAATATGTTTAAAGTAGAAAGTGAAGAAGGCAAAGGGACTAAAGTTTATTTGAAAATACCTATAATGGGGGATGAGAATAATGATGAAAATATTAATTGCTGATGATGAAAAGTATGATAGGGAGACCGTTAAACATATAATAAAAGAGAATTTTTTAGGAGAGTTAGAAATATACGAAGCCAAAAATGGGAGAGAAGCAATTGAACTATCTGAAAGCATCAGACCAGATATAGTTATTATTGATATAAAAATGCCAGGTATTGATGGAATACAGGCATTGAAAGAAATGACAGCAACTTTACCAAATTTATATAGCATAATTTTGACAGCATACGATTATTTCGACTTTGCATTGGAAGCTGTAAAAATAAATGTGAAAGAATATCTTCTAAAACCGTTTACTAAGGAAGAGATTATAGAAAAAATTGCTGTGGGAATTAAATGGGTGAAAAAAGAACAGGAGAAAAGAAAAAGTGAAATTAAAGATAAAGAGAAAATATATACTTTATTGCCTGTGCTTGAAAATCAATTAAGTGATCTAATAATTAATGATAAGCTTAAAGGTGTTGATTATGGAATGTATCTGCAATGTTTAGATATGAGTTTTATGAATAGCTATGCAATGGTTATTTCAATAAAAGACAAATATGCTTATAAAGATATTAGCAGGTTTGAAAGAGATCAAATTAGGATTAAGATAGGAGAATATGTTAAAGAATATATCAACAGAAGATATAAATGCATAGGAAATTATGTATTTTATGAAGAATTAACGTATTTTATACAAATAGATAATGAGGAAACTGAAGATTTTAAAAGTTTAGAAATTGACCTTGCATTTAATTTGAGAAGAGAAATAAAAAAGAGATTTAATATTTCAATAAGAGCAGGTCTTGGAGAAATATTTGATTCAGTAGAGCAAATCGTGGAATCTTATAGACAAGCTATGAAATGTTTAGTATACAACTCAGACAATGTAAATATTATTTATATTGATGATATAGAAGGAAAATTGATGAATGATAGTTTTTCAGTCGGGATATCAGGGGATACAAAGTTAGGTAAAAATAAAAATTCAAATAAAATAAAGATGAAACTATTTGAAAGTGTAAAACAATTTATTAGAGAAAATATTGAAACAGAATTAGAACTAGATAAGGTAGCAAGCAATTTTGGATTAAGTGTCTATTATTTTAGCAGGACATTTAAAGAAGTAACCGGTGTTAATTTTTCGGAATATGTAAATAAATGCAGAATAGATGTTGCAAAGGAATTACTTTCAACTGGAGAAATGAATGTGAAGGAGGTTTGCTACAAAGTAGGATACAATGATCCTAATTATTTCAGTAAAGTATTTAAGAAATATGAAGGTGTTAGTCCTGCAAATTTTAAAGGAAACATGGAAGAAAAGATTTTTTGAAATTAATTAGTGAAAGATATGTTATTTATTATTCAGGAATTTTTTGATTTATAAAAAGCAATATATTACTAACAACATATCACAACGATAAAAAAGTCCAGACTATTTCTTATATTTAGATATTAGTCTGGATTTTCTTTATGTTTTGAATTATTTACTAGTAAAAATTTGCTGTAAAAAGATAGCAATATAAGATTATAAATTAGCAAACCAGTCTATTTGAAACGTTTACTATAACGGATATAATTAAGACTGTAAAAGAGATCTATAATTAAAAAAAAGGGGAGAAAAAGATGAAATCTAAAAAAATGATTAAATTATTAGGTTTGGCACTAAGTGGGGTACTAATATTTTCAGCATTGACAGGATGTGGAGCAAAAAAAGATGCACAAACATCTAGCAATGGAAATAAGAAAATAAAAATTGGTGTAAGTATGGACGACCTAAGACTTGAAAGATGGCAGCATGATAAGGAAATCTTTGAAGAAGAAGCTAAGAAACTTGGAGCAGATGTTGTTTTCCAATCTGCAAATGGGGATGATCCAACACAAATGTCACAAGCTGAGAATCTTATATCTCAAGGGGTAGATGTCTTAGTTGTAATACCACATAACGGTGAATCAATAGCACCAATTGTAGAAGAAGCTCACCAAAATAAAATAAAAGTATTGGCTTATGATAGATTGATTACAAATAGTGACTTAGATTACTATGTATCTTTTGATAATGTGAAGGTTGGAGAATTACAAGCTAAAGCTATCGTGGATAAAACTCCAAAAGGAAATTATTTCATGATGGGAGGATCTCCAACAGACAATAATGCAAAATTATTTAGACAAGGACAAATGAACATAATAAAACCTTATGTAGATAAGGGAGATATAAAACTAGTAGGGGATCAATGGGTAAAAGATTGGTCAGCAGAGGAAGCATTAAAGATAATGGAAAATGCTTTGACAGCAAATAATAACAAACTTGATGCTGTAGTTGCATCAAATGATAGTACAGCAGGTGGTGCTATTCAAGCATTACAAGCACAAAGCTTAGCAGGAAAAATTACAATCTCTGGACAAGATGCAGATTTAGCTGGTTGCCAAAGAGTTGTTGAAGGAACTCAAACAATGACAATATACAAACCTATAAAAGATATTGCTGCAAAAGCAGCTGAAATGGCTGTAAAGATGGCTAAAGGTGAAGATGTTGAAACAGGTGGTACTGTAACTAACAATGGTAAAAAAGATGTCCCTTCAGTACTACTTACTCCAATAGCAGTTACAGCAGATAACATGAAAGATACTGTAATTAAAGATGGTTTCCAAAAGTTTGATGATGTATATAAAAATGTACCAGAAGATAAAAGACCAAGCAAATAAATAAGAATATTGGAGTCTGATGATATTGTGTCAGACTCCAATATAGAAAGGAGATAAGCATTTCATGAGTGAGTATATTTTAGAAATGAGAGATATAGTCAAAGAATTCTTTGGAGTAAAGGCATTAGATGGAGTAACTTTAAAAGTTAAAAAAGGAGAAATCCATGCTCTTTGTGGTGAAAATGGAGCTGGAAAATCCACACTGATGAAAGTTTTGAGCGGAGAGCATCCTGCTGGGTCTTACTCTGGAAAAATAATTTTTGAAGGAAAAGAATTAAGCCAAACAAGTATAAAAGATTCTGAAAGCGTTGGTATTGCAATTATTCATCAGGAATTAGCACTTATAAAACAATTATCTATAGCAGAAAATATTTTTTTAGGAAATGAAATTGGCGCACGTGGACTAGTAAATTTTAGTGAACAGTTAAATAAGACAAATGAATTATTAAATAGGGTTAAGCTGAATGTTAATCCGCTTACTAGAGCGGGGGATCTTGGAATTGGACATCAGCAATTAGTTGAAATTGCAAAAGCTCTATCTAAAAATGCAAAACTATTGATTCTTGACGAACCTTCTGCCTCTTTAAGCGAAGGTGAAGTAGAAGTGTTAATGGGAATATTAGATGATTTAAGAAGAGATGGAGTAACATGTATTTATATTTCTCACAAACTTAATGAGGTTACAAGAATATGTGACAATGTTACTGTAATTAGAGATGGCTCAACAATAGGACAAGTTCCTATTAGTGAGATAGATCAAGATAAGCTAGTACAAATGATGGTTGGAAGAGAAATGAAAAATCTATTTCCTAGAGAAGAACATAAAATAGGCGAAGAATTTTTTGAGATAAAGAATTTTAACGTTTTAGATCCATTTAATAAGAACATAAAAAGAGTAAAAAATGCGAGTTTTACCTTAAGACGCGGGGAGATACTTGGAATTTCAGGCTTAGTAGGTTCAGGTAGAACAGAAATGGTGGCAAGCATATATGGAAGTTTCCAAGGTCAAAAGAGCGGTGAAGTATATTTTGAGGGTAAAAAAATTGACATAAAAAATCCAAATGATGCTTTAAGCAAAGGAATAGCTATGGTTCCAGAAGATAGAAAAAAAGATGGAATAATTGCGGGTATGAGTGTAGCTAAAAATATGACAATGAGTAATTTAGTGAAATATAAAAGGCCATTAAACGTAATAGATAAAGATAAGGAAATGATGGATGTTTTAAAATTTATTGATGAAATAAAAATAAAGACTGCATCAACTGAATTAGCAATAAAAAATCTAAGTGGTGGAAATCAACAAAAAGTAATACTAGCAAAAAATCTTCTTGCTGAACCTAAAATATTAATATTAGATGAACCTACTAGAGGAATTGATGTTGGAGCCAAGTATGAAATTTATAAGTTAATATTTAAGCTAGCTAAACAAGGAATATCTATAATAATGGTTTCATCAGAACTTCCAGAAGTACTTGGAATTAGTGATAGGGTTCTAGTAATGAATGAAGGGGAAATAAAGGCAAGTCTTGAGAATAATGGGTTAACTCAGGAGATGATTATGAATTATTCTGTAGGAAAGAAAAATGAAGAAGTTAGTGAGAGTTATAGCGAAGAAACTAAAACTTCTGTAGGAGGAATATAAGATGCAATTAAGTAAAAGTACAAGTTCAGAAAAAGAAAAGAAATTAGGTTTAGGCGTTATATTTAAATCTAAGATGGCAGCAATATTAATAGCAACAGCAGCAATATGGGTTTTATTCACGTTTTTAACAGATGGAAATTTTTTGACAACAAGAAATTTATCAAATTTATTTAGACAAATGTCAATTACTGGTGTACTGGCAATAGGTATGGTTTTTGTAATCATTTTAGGTGAAATAGATCTTTCGGCAGGATCAACTTTAGGTTTACTTGGAGGAATTGCAGCAATATTAAATGTTTGGTTTGGTTTTTCAGCTATCCCAACAGTGGTAATAACATTAATACTTGGAGTTATTATGGGAGCTTGGAATGGATATTGGATAGCATTTAGAAATGTTCCATCATTTATAGTTACTTTAGCAAGTATGCTTGTTTTTAGAGGTGTATTAATAGGAATTACAGGTGGTAATACTGTTGCACCATTAACAGCAGATTTCAAAGCTATAGGACAAGCGTATTTACCAACAGTTGTAGGTTATATATTAGTAGTGCTAGCAATTGTAGGTTCAGCATATTTAATATTAGGAAATAGAAAGAATAAGATTAAATATAATATTGAAGTTAGACCAATGGCTTTAGATGTACTTACAATAGTAGGAATTGGAGTTATATCATTAGTTCTAGTGTTAATTCTTAATGACTATCAAGGATTTCCTATACCAGTTTTCATTATGTTACTTTTAGCTTTAATATTAGCATTTGTAGGAACAAAGACTATATTTGGTAGAAGAATATATGGAATTGGTGGAAATAGAGATGCAGCAAGATTATCTGGTATAAACGTAAAAAAACATATTATTGTTATATATTCAGTACTTGGATTACTTTGCGCAGTTGCTGGAATATTACTTACATCAAGATTAAATGCAGGATCAGTTTCAGCTGGCCAAAATGCAGAAATGGATGCAATTGCATCATGTGTTATTGGAGGAGCAAGTTTAGCAGGTGGTAGTGGTACAGTTGCTGGAGCATTAGTTGGTGCACTTGTAATGGCTAGTATAGATAACGGTATGAGTATGATGAATACTCCAACATTCTGGCAATACATCGTTAAAGGGTTAATATTACTAATAGCAGTATGGATGGATATATCATCTAAAAACAAGAAATAATTCTTTGAAAATGATTATATATTCTTAATTAAAACTTTATATAAATTAGTGACGACAAATCATTTGAATAACAGCAGGCTATAATTAATATTGTCTGCTGTTATCTGTATATATGGTATATTAATTCTATATTTTGTTTAACATAAAAAGGTATGAAAAGGACATAATTATAATGAATTATTTTATTAAAAAATAACATAAAAATGTACTCAGAAAACTATTGACTATATAAAAAAAAGAAAGTATTATAAGCTTATAAAATAACATTTAAAAAGTTATTTCAAAATATATTTTTAGTAGTGAATATCAAAAGAATAAGTACTTTGACTTACTTTAATAATTATTTTGATTAAAGCTTGTTATACAAAATAAAATTCAGAATATTCATTAAAATCAAACAAATTTGATTTATATATAAGGGCTAGTTATTGCTAACGTTGGCTTTTATAAATAGATAAATGGCTTAATAAGTTATTACGCTATTTACTAGAAATAATTTATATTCAATATAGAAAAATGAGGAGGGTATCATATGAGAGAATACTTTGAAAATGTTTCGAAAATAAATTACGAGGGGGCAAATTCTAAAAATCCATATTCATTTAAATATTATAATCCAGACGAAATTATTGGGGATAAAGCAATGAAAGAACATCTAAGATTTGCCTTATCTTATTGGCACACATTAACAGCTACAGGAGCAGATCCATTTGGTGTTGGGACTATGATTCGTCCATGGGATAGCGAAACAAATGAAATGGATTTAGCTAAAGCAAGAATGGAAGCAGCATTTGAATTAATGGATAAGCTAAACATAGAATATTTCTGCTTCCATGATAGAGATATAGCACCAGAAGGAAAAACATTACAAGAAACTAATAAAAATTTAGATGAGATAGTTGCGTTGTGTAAAAGTTTAATGAAAAAGTATAATAAAAAACTTTTATGGGGAACAGCTAACTGTTTTACTAATCCAAGGTATGTTCATGGTGCAGGTACTAGCTGTAATGCGGATGTATTTGCTTATGCAGCAGCACAAATTAAAAAAGCAATTGAAATAACAAAAGAGCTAGATGGAGAAAACTATGTTTTTTGGGGTGGACGTGAAGGATATGAAACTCTATTAAATACAGATATGGGATTAGAATTAGACAACTTTGCTAGATTACTTCAAATGGCTGTTGATTATGCAAAAGAAATAGGATTTACAGGACAATTTTTAATAGAGCCAAAGCCAAAGGAACCAACAAAGCACCAATATGATTTTGATGCAGCAACAGTTTTAGGATTCCTTAAAAATTATAACCTTGATAAGTATTTTAAAGTTAACATTGAAGCAAATCATGCTACTTTGGCACAACACACATTCCAACATGAACTTCATTTTGCAAGAATCAATAAATTCTTAGGCAGCATAGATGCTAATCAAGGAGATCCATTACTTGGATGGGATACAGATCAGTTCCCAACAAATATATATGATGCTACATTAGCTATGTATGAAATCCTTAAAAATGGAGGGCTTGCACCAGGTGGTGTTAACTTTGATTCTAAAGTTAGAAGGGCATCATTTGAGAAAGAAGATTTATTCCTAGCTTATATAGCAGGAATGGATACATTTGCTAAAGGATTGAGAGTTGCTTATAAACTTTTAGAAAATGGTGATTTAGAAGACTTTATAAAGGAAAAATATTCAAGCTTTACAGAGGGAATCGGTAAAGAAATTGTTGAAGGAAAAGTTGGCTTTAAAGAATTAGAAGCATATGCGTTAAACAATAACCCTATAATAAATAAATCTGGAAGACAAGAGCTGTTAGAATCTATAGTTAATCAATATATATTTGAGGATCATAAATAAATAATATGTAATCTAGATTTATTCATTTCACCAAAATAAGAAGCATGCTTTTATTCCGACTTGTATGGGATTTTATTGATAATTCTAAGATTAGAAGTTGTACCCAAAGGCTAGCCTTAAAGGTGAGATCTAAGTAAATACATTTGAAAAAACTTCTAACTTGTAAATTTATAGTTAAAAGGACTTCTTGTAATATTTTTCAGTATTATTATTGCAAGAAGTTCCTTTTTATTTAGGACTCTATTTTGGTAGATATTTTATAATAAGTGCAACATTCTAAATACAGAAAATAACTAGTAAAATAAAAAATGAAAATGTATTCAAAAAACTATTGACCGCAAAGAAAAAGGGAAGTATAATAAACTTATTAAAATACATTTAAAAAGTTATTTAAAAAATTAAGTAAAAAGTTTGTAATTATGTTAATTTAGAAAAGATATATAACTTAGGAGGTTTATTAATGAGATATTTATTAGGATTGGATATTGGAACATCAGGAACAAAGACAGCTCTTTTTGATGAAAATGGAACTACAATAAAAACTGCAACTTATGGATATGATTTATTCCAACCACAGGTAGGATGGGCAGAGCAAGATCCAGAAGATTGGTGGCAGGCATGTGTAAAGGGAATAAAAGATGTTATTGAAAAAAGTGGTGTACAAGCTTCTGATATTAAAGGTATTGGATTAAGTGGGCAAATGCATGGGCTTGTTATGGTAGATAAAGATCTTAATGTAATTAGAAATTCTATAATCTGGTGCGATCAAAGAACAGAAAAAGAATGTGATTACATGACAGAAGTAATCGGAAAAGAAAGACTAATTAAAATCACTGGTAATCCTGCATTAACTGGATTTACTCTTTCAAAATTATTGTGGGTTAGAAATAATGAACCAGAAAACTATAATAAAATTTACAAAATACTTCTTCCAAAAGATTATATTAGACTTAAATTGACTAATGTTTTTGCAACAGAAGTTTCAGATGCTAGTGGTATGCAAATGTTAGATATAAATACTAGAAACTGGAGCGAAGAATTACTTAATGAGTTAAATATAGATAAAAACATATTAGCAGATGTTTATGAATCAGTAGTTGTTAGTGGAAAAGTTACAGAGGAAGTTGCAAAATTAACAAACTTAGCAGTAGATACAACAGTTGTTGGTGGTGCTGGAGACCAAGCAGCAGGAGCAATAGGAAATGGAATAGTAAGAGAAGGAATAATATCAACAACAATAGGTACTTCAGGAGTAGTATTTGCGGCAACTGATACACCTAGATTTGATAAAGAAGGAAGAGTTCATACTTTGTGTCATGCAGTACCAGGTAAGTGGCATATAATGGGTGTTACTCAAGGAGCTGGTCTATCATTGAACTGGTTTAAAAGAACATTCTGCGCTAAAGAAGTTGAAGAAAGCGAGAAATTAGGAAGAGATATCTATGATTTATTAACTGAAAAAGCAGCAAAATCAAAACCTGGTTCTAATGGAATTGTTTACTTACCATATCTTATGGGAGAAAGAACACCTCATATAGACCCTAATGTAAAAGGTGCATTTTTAGGAGTATCACTAATAAATAACCATGATGATTTTGTACGTAGTATATTAGAAGGTGTTAGCTTTAGTTTGAAAAACTGCCTTGATTTAATCGAAGACATGAATGTAAACATTGATGAAATAAGAGTAAGTGGCGGTGGAGCAGAAAGTGCTGTATGGAGACAAATATTAGCTGATATTTTCCAATATTCATTAACTACAGTTAAAGCATCTGAAGGTGGTGCACTTGGAGTTGCAATACTAGCAGGGGTTGGAGCAGGAATCTATGATTCTGTAGAAGATGCTTGTGATAGAATCGTAAAAGGAAATAAGAAAGTTTCTCCAAATGAAGAATTAAAAGAAGTATACTCTAAAGTATATGAAACATATAATTCAGCTTATCCAAGAATAAAAGATATTTAAATTATATTAAAGATAGAAATCCATTATCTTAGTTAATTATTAGTTAATTAATTATATAATTAATTAAGTGTGTGTAGTAGTATCGAATTTTAGCAAAAAAATCATATAGTTTTTTAAATACTTTAACAAAAATAATAATAGTGATATTATTTAAGAAAAAGCTACTATTACTGATAATAGTCGAGAGGAGTATTTTAAAGTTTGATAGAAGTAAATCACAGTAAAATAAAAGAAACTAACAGAAAAAAGATAATAGCATTATTATTAAAGAAAAATGAGATCACCAAATTAGATATATCTAGGATATTAGATATAAGTATAACAACAGTTTCTACAAATATTACAGAATTGAAAAGCGAAGGTATTGTAGAAGATGTAAGGTCTTTGGAATCTACAGGAGGAAGAAAAGCAATTGCTATTAAGTTGAATGAAAACTGTAGATATTCAATTGGAGTCGCACTAACACCGAATCACATAAAGATATCATTAGTAAATATAAAGAAAAAAGTTATTGAAAGTATGCGAGTTAGACATAATAGTGATGGAATAGAGAACATAATAAATTTACTTAATGAAAATATAGATTTGTTAATGAAGAAATATAATTTATGCTCTGCAAATTTATTAGGAATAGGGATTTCATTACCTGGAACCGTAGATTTTAAAGAAGGCATAATAAAGTATTCATATTTGTTAGGCGCCAAAGATTTCAATTTAAAGGAAAAGTTCGAATACTTAGACATTCCAGTATATGTAGATAATGAAGCAAATTTATCTGCTTACTACGAGTTTTTAAATAAAAGGGATATACTAAGAAATCTATTATATGTATCAATAACAGAAGGTTTAGGCCTTGGTATAATAATAAATGGAAAAATTTACAGAGGTGACAATAACTCATCAGGAGAATTAGGTCATACTAAGATAGCAATTGACGGAAAAAAATGTAAGTGTGGAGCTAGAGGCTGTTTAGAAGCATACACATCTATGAATTCTCTGATTGATAGTTATAATGAAGCTAATAGTTCAAATATTAGTGATATTGATGAATTTGAAGAAAGATATAATAAAAATGACAAAGATGCTCATGATGTATTAAATGATTATTTAAAAACATTGTCTTTAGGTCTATCGAATTTGGTTATGATATTTGATCCTAGCAGCATAGTAATAGGTGGAGATATAAATAATTTACTTAATGATAAGATAGATATGCTGAAAAAAGAGGTTTATAAAGATAATTTATTTACAAATGAAAATAATTGCAGTATAAGTATTGCAAGTTTTAAAGAATCTTATCTACTAGGAGCTGCTATGATGCCTATAGAAGAATTCTTAGAAATTAAATAATGGAGTGGTGAAAGCTGCTCTATTAATTTAAAAACTTATTAAATAAATTTTTAAAATATATTTTTAAAGTTATGTAAGCATAGCTATATTAAGGGGAGTCTTAATCTTTGATTGGAACTCCAGATTAAGACAAGCCTTTTATATAAAACTAAATATCTATTTATTTCATATTAGATTTATGTTCTTGATTTTTGATTGGAACTCCGAATTAAGAGCAAATTTCTTATGTGTTATTAAATAAATATTTACATAAAGGTGAGTCTTAAGTAAGAAATTAAAATTTCTTATTTGAGATAACCTTATATATTAAATGATTTTTAATTAAACAAAGAGGAGATGTTAATAAAATGAGATTTTTCTTAGACACAGCAAATGTGGAACACATTAAAGAAGCAAATGAAATGGGAGTAATATGTGGTGTAACAACAAATC